>JAFRJA010000206.1 GCA_017432545.1 Erysipelotrichaceae bacterium | reverse complement strand
CGCTTGTCTGAAAACAATTATCTATTTTGAGTGTCAAATATTCAGGAAGTTAACGATCAATCATCTGGTCGTTTCTCAACATGTTTCTCCTCCGTTAATCTATAATCATATCTATAAGAAAAACGATCAATCGGAGGGCAACGTTATGGATGACAGATTCGAACTGTATGATCTGAAAGTTGAAGTCATTAAAGGTGATAAACCTTTTGTGTGTGGACATCGTGAAGGTGATTACTTTCTGGTTGAAGGAGAGGATCTGATCTTTCCTGAAAACAGGTCTTTTTCCATGTATGGCTTATCTGCCCTGCTGCCATTACTTCCAGCCAAACAGCGCATAACTGATCCAAACGACTGGATGAGCACCGATTGCGAGATCGCCTGCCCGGATCCAAACTGCGGTGCACGTTTTATGATCAGCCGGATCGGCAAGAGAACCTTCCACCACAATGAAGTAACGGCCGTACCGTTAAAGGAGGAAAAAGATGAAGACTGAAACATATGAACTATCCAAAGGATATGTGATCCCCAGGATCCTGAACGGCTGCTGGCAGCTGTCACTTGGACACAGCCTTAACGGACCTTTAGATTTTGATGATGTAAAGAAAGCCTTTTATCTGCTCAAGGAAAATGGATGCAATACTTTTGACTGTGCCGATATCTATACCGGCGTTGAAGAATTTATCGGTTCTTTCATCAAAGAATTGAAAGAAAAGGGAAACTATAAAGAAAATGGCGTTCAGATCCATACCAAATATGTTCCGGATCTGGAATATCTGGATAAGGTCAACATGGACTTTACCCGAAGTATCATCGAAAGAAGTCTGAACAGATTAAACAAATCCTGTCTGGATGTCGTGCAGTTTCACTGGTGGGACTATGAGATCCCGGGAATGATCGAGACCGCAAAAGATCTTCAGAAGCTTAAGGAAGAAGGCCTTATCAGAAATGTCTCCGTCACCAATTTCGATGCGGATCATCTTAAACTGCTGGTGGATGCCGGAGTAAAGATCGCTTCCTGCCAGACCCAATATTCCCTGTTTGATCGCCGTACGGAAAAGAAACTTCAGTCTTACTGCAAGGAAAATGATATTCCTCTGATATGTTATGGTACTTTAGCCGGAGGTTTTCTTTCTGAGAAATACCTGGATGAGGAATATGACAAGATCACTCCTGAAACCAGATCACAGGTCAAATACCTGCAGATCATCGAAGATTCCTTAGGTTGGGGCGGCTATCAGAAGCTGCTTTATCTGCTTAAAGAGATAGCGGAAAGACATGATGTCAGAATACCACATGTTGCTACCAGATATATCCTGCAGCAGGATAATGTCGCAGCTGCTGTCATCGGTATCCGCAACAGTAATCACGTCCTGGATAATCTGAAGATCTTCTCTTTTGAACTGAGTGAAGATGAACTCAAGGGAATCAGGAACTTCATTGAAGCCTATCCGACACCTGAAGGAGAGCCATTTGAACTGGAAAGGACGATCGGTTCCAAATACAGAAATATCATGCATATGAATATCAACGAAGAGGAACAGTCCTAAAAAACTGTTCTTTTTTGTAAAAATTTACGAAATTGATTGCCACTTTTTACATAACTGCGTATAGATATACAGATAAAGATGTCGTGAGGTCATCTTATCGTTTACCGGTCTTATGTAACGAAATAGATAAGATTACGGTATAATTTATTTTAGGAATCAGTATAAAGGAGGAAAACATGGCTGAAAATTTAGTTAAAGACGAAGAATTATCCGAAGTTGCAGGTGGCGCAGGTTACAAAGTAATTGGTACTGCTAAAGTTATCACTACTAACCTCAACATCCGCAGTGGCCCATCTAAATATTCTGATTATCTTGGCCAGACAAATGCGCCTGCTCAGTATGATGTATATGAGATTACTCAGAATGAAGGTTACATCTGGTACAAGATCGATGTCAGCAAGTGGATCGCTAACGATGGCACTTGGGTACAGTTCATCGCCAGATAATTAAATCTTGAAAAAAGAAAGCCGGAAAATCAATCAATTCCGGCTTTTTTAATACCTTATTTGACGATGACCGATCCACCGATGAATTCTCTGATGATCGAATTGTTCGGGATGATCGAATCATCATAGATCGGATCGAAATACTTGAGGAAAGAGAGGATCCTCTGTGCCTCACCGTATTCCGGTTCATTTCGCTGTATACGTTTGAGTAACGGTTCCGCATATTTCTTCAAGACCGCAAATTCATAGATACAGTTAGAATTGAAGAAGACATCAGCCTTGGCATTATAAGGGAAGATATTGCTTTCCTCGGAAGCTCTGACCTTCGGCCACATGGAAATGGTCCTTTGGGCTGGAGAAGAGCGGAACTTATGGTCTCTGACCATTCTTCTGATCAGACGCGCATCAGTCGTAGAGATACGGTTGTGATGGTCGATCGAGATCGGAGTGAATGGTGAGATATAGATCTTGAATTTATCTTCTTCCGGGATCGTATAAGTCAGTTCATCATTCATCGCATGAATTCCTTCAATGACGACGATCGTATTCTTATCGATCTTGGTCAGTCTTTCACCAAAGACCTTGCCTGGAATAGAGAAATCATAACGCGGGATATCGACTTCCTTGCCTTCCAGCAGTTCAGAGATCTGTTTGGTGAACAGTTTAGTATCGATCGCTCTGATCGTCTCCAGATCGACTTCACCGTTTTCATCATAGACTCTTTCATCATATTCCTTGTAGTAGTCATCAGTGCCCATGTAGAGGGTCTTATAACCGTTGACATGCAATTGAATACATAATCTTTTCGCAAAAGTAGTCTTGCCTGAAGAACTCGGTCCACAGATCAGCACGACTCTGGCCTTTTTCTCGCAGATCATATCGGCGATATTGCTGATACGCTTTTCATGTAAGGCTTCCTGCATCAGTACCATGTCTTCGACACGGTCAAAGATGATCCTTTCATTGAGGTCACAGACAAAATTGACATTCATCAGCTGACCCCATTTGGTCGCTTCCGAGAAGGCATTATATAAAAGTTCCTGTTCCTCATATGGAGCCAAAGCCAAAGGATCCCCAGGATGAGGATAACGAAGGATCAGGCCGTTGCGGTAGAATTCGATGTCATACATCGTTATGTATCCTGTCGATGGTACAAGCAGGTTGTAGAAGATCTGGATCTCATCTTCCAGTCGATAGATCTCGATATCATCGATATTGGTGATCGAATCAAGAAGCTTGTTTGCCTCGATAAGCTTCTGCTTCTGAGCTAAAATTCTGGCCCCTTCCTTGGTCATGTGTTCCTTCACGATCGGCATATCGGCTCTGATGATCTCTTCCATCCGTTCTTCGACATCATCTACATCCTTGCGGGTAAACCTGTGCGGCGAAGTGATATATAAGCCCTTATTTAATGAATTGTTGACAGTGATCAGAACATTCTTGCCCAATACATCATGTACAGCCTTGATAAAGATCAGGATCAGCGAATTCTGATAGACGAGCCAGGCTTCCTGGTTGCGCAGATCCAGAAATTCAATATTGCAGTCATGTTCGGTGACGTGGGTCAAAGTACGATAAGCGTTATCGAGTTTGGCCAGATAAACAGGATAAGGCAGTTCTTTTTCTACCTGTTTAAGAATATCTTCAATTCGGATCGAGTCCTCAAAAGTAATTTCTCTGTCCTTCAGATTAAGTATTTTTGCTTTATGTGTCATATAATTTACTTCCTTACCATCTATTGTACCTTTGGCAAAAACATATTGACAAATCCTTTGCCTTGTCCATAGAATAAGTTAAACCAGTGAGAAAGAGTAAGTAAGTTTCATAAAGCTTCAGATAGAGAGTCACGCAGGGTGGAAAGTGACAGAAAAGTGAGACCGAATGGACTTTTGAGGGCAAGCAGAAATCGAAAGAGAGTATGTGCGACGTCAAGGCACCGCGTAAGATCTGCCGGCATATGAATGTATGCGCTGAGTGGGTATCATCGATACCAAGCCGGGTGGCACCGCAGGATAACAATTACAATCCTGTCCCAGCAAATTTGGGACAGGATTTTTATTTTATGCAAAGGAGAAGAGCCATGAAAAAATTATTGTCTTTAGTCTTATGTCTGTTTATCGTCTTAGTCTTAGCAGGTTGCAAATCATCGGAAGAAAAACCACAGGAGACAGATTCTGACAAAAAACAGTTTAAAGTCGGTATCTGTAACTACGTCGATGATGCTTCACTGAATCAGATCTGCGACAACATCACCGCCAGACTCAAAGAATTAGGCGAAACCAACGGTGTTGAATTCAAGATCGATTATGACAACGCCAATGCAGATATGAACGTCATGAACCAGATCATCACCAACTTCATTGCCGATGATGTCGATCTGATGGTCGGTGTCGCTACACCAGTCGCCATGAATATGCAAGCCATGACTCAAGACAATGAGATCCCGGTCGTCTTTGCGGCTGTCTCTGATCCGCTGGCGGCAGGACTTGCCGATTCTTTGGAAAAACCGGGCAAGAATATCACCGGAACTTCTGATTATCTGGACACCGAAGCGATCATGAATCTGATCCTGGCTTTAAACCCTGAGATCAAGAAGGTCGGACTCTTATATGATGTCTCCCAGGATTCATCCAAGACCGCGATCGAACAGGCCAAATCCATCTTAGGTTCCAAAGGCATCGAGATCGTCGAAAGGACTGGAACCAACGTCGACGAGATCAGACTGGCTGCACAGGCGCTGATCAGCGATAAAGTGGAAGCGATCTTTACACCATCTGACAACACTGTCATGACTGCTGAACTTTCGATCTATGAAGAACTGGCCAAGGCTGGAATCCCACACTATGCCGGAGCTGATTCCTTTGCGTTAAACGGTGCTTTCTTGGGTTATGGTGTCGACTACGCCAATTTAGGTCAGGTCACAGCCGAAATGGTCTATGATGTCTTAGTCAATGAAAAAGCACCGGCTGATACAGCGGTCAAGACCTTTGACAATGGTATCGCCACGATCAATACTCATACCACTGATCTGCTTGGTTTAAACCTTAACGATGTCGAAGAGCTGTTCAAACCTTACTGCACAAAAGTTCAGAAACTGGAAACAGCCGAATACTTTGAATAGGAGAATATATGTCTTTACTGATTGAAACAGCCGTTGAACTCGGACTTATCAGCTCCCTGTGCGTCCTGGCTTTATTCCTAAGCTACTCCATGCTTAATATCTGCGACCTGTCGACCGATGGCTGTTTTACCTTAGGTGCAACCGTCGGAGCCGTAGTCGCGATCAGCAATCATCCCTATCTGTCGATTTTAGCGGCAATCTTTGCCGGCTGTCTGTCGGGCTTTATCACAGCCTTCTTACAGACCAAGATGGGCATCGATTCCCTGTTATCCGGCATCATCGTGAATACTGCCATGTTTTCGATCAATATCGCGATTATGGGCAACTCATCATTGCTTAATATGAACAAGACTGTAACAATCTTTACCTTGCTTAAAGATGCCTTAAGTGAAACGTTCTTAAGTGGCAAGCAGACTCTATTCATTGCCCTGATCGCCGTGATATTAGTTCTGATCATACTTAACGTTTTTCTTAAGACCAGACTCGGTATCGCCATCAGAGCTACCGGCAATAATCCGGCCATGGTCAAATCATCTTCGATCAATCCCGAGATCATGATCACGATCGGCCTATGCATGTCCGGAGCCTTCTGTGCCTTGTCAGGGTGTCTCTTGGCTCAGTCACAGAAATCAGTCAATATCGATATCGGTCAGGGCATCCTGACGATATCCCTGGCTTCCTTACTGATCGGCAATATCTTAAGTTCATCTTCCTCGATCAGGATCAGAAGCATCTGCGCCGTGATCGGAACGATCATCTTCAGACTGGTCTACACCTTCGCCTTAAGGCTGAATATGCCGGCCTACATGCTGAAACTCGTATCATCGGTTATCGTCATAATCGCGATCGCCGGACCATATCTGAAAAAGAACTATCCGCTTTATAAGCGCAAGATGGAAGGGAGAAAAACATGTTAGAAATGATCAATGTCTCCAAGACATTCAATCCTGATACTTCCTGCGCTCAGAAAGCGATCGATAATCTCTCGCTTAAAGTCGATGATGGCGAATTCATCTGTCTGATCGGTGCCAACGGTTCAGGCAAATCCACCCTGTTCTCTTTGATCGCCGGTTCGATCTTCTCCGATGAAGGAAAGATCTTCATCGATGGCAAGAACGTCACGATGGATGAAGAATACGAAAGAGCCAGCTATATAGGAAGGCTCTTCCAGGATCCGATGCTGGGATCAGCACCTGACTTAAGTGTCTATGAGAATCTGATGCTGGCAGCCAAACAGGGTGGCTGGCTCTCGATTCCAAACAAAAAAGAAAAAGAATACTTACGAGAAAAACTCAAGGAACTCGATATGGGTCTTGAAGACAGGATGAACACACCGGTCAGATTATTATCCGGTGGGCAAAGACAGGCTCTGACCCTGATCATGGCTACGATCAATCCACCGAAGCTGTTACTTCTTGATGAACACACAGCCGCTTTAGATCCGGAAAGTGGCAAGAAGGTCATCGAGCTGACGGAAAAGATCGTTTCCGAAAATCACATCACTTGTCTGATGATCACCCACAACATGGAACAGGCCCTGAGGTTAGGAAACAGGACCTTGATGCTGGCAGAAGGAAAGATCATATATGATGTATCGGGGGAAGAAAGAGAAAAACTCGAAGTAGCTGATCTCGTCAGAAAATTCAAGGACACTGTCGGTAAAGACTTAGACGACAAAATCTTATTATCTTAAAAGGCGCTGAAAATGCGCCTTTCATGTTTCCTTGATCCAGATTCCCTTGTTCAAGGAATGAGAGCTGTTGTCCGTAGCCACGATATAAGGGACCAGTTTGTCTTCCAGTGATCTGATCACGTACTCCTTGCGATTATCATCACTTATCACAAAAATGTGCTGACCGATATTGAGTTCACTTAACTGTTCTGCTTTTTTCATACGACCCTCCTGACACTATTAATCTACTATGGTCTGATAATGACAGGTGGGTAAAAAAGCGGACACCATACAAAACTATTTAAGCAATAAAAAAAAACCGGAATTTTAATTCCGGCTTAACGTTAACGTCTTGTGATAGCTCCCACAGGGCAATTGTCGGCGCAATTTCCGCAGCCTATGCAATCATCCACATTAATTTCAGCTGCACTGCCATCGTCCTGGATTGCTCCGACAGGGCATCCGTCAATGCACGCTCCGCAATAAATACACTCATCACGATTTACCTGATATTGATCCATTATTTCAAAATCCTCCTTTACTATATATGTATGATTTTATTAAAGGGAAATTATTTAAAGTTTTGTATCATCAACTTTATCAAGTTCTTCTTTGATCCTTGAAGCGACTTCTTTAAGACAGCCTTCTTCAAAAGGAACTTTCAGATGGGCGTCCTTGACAATCTCCACAAAACTCTTGGTACCGCCGATACTGCAGATATGCAGATAATCTTTCCAGAAGTCTTCATCTTTATCTAACATCCTGATAAAAAACTGCAAGGCACAGACCTGAGCCAAGGTGTAATCGATATAGTAGAAAGGCACCTGAAAGATATGTCCCTGCATGAAGAAGTAGCCGCCTCTTTCAAAGATGTCATAATCCCTATAATCGATATCCGGTTTATAGATCTTCTCTAATCTTCTGAAGCAGGCTTTTCTTTCTTGAGGGGTCATTTCCGGATTATCATAGACTTCATGCTGGAAATGGTCCACGAGACAGCCATAAGGTAAGAAATTTATCGCACTTTCGATGTGATGATAGCGGTATTTATCCGCATCCTCTTTAAAGAACAGTTCAGACCACGGATGCGCAAAGAACTCCATCGACATCGAATCGATCTCGGCTGCTTCCATCGTCGGGAAGCTCAGATCCGGAATATCGACATTCTTAAAACTGCAATAAGCCTGGAAGGCATGTCCGGCTTCATGTGTCAAAGTATCGACATCCTTGGCTGTACCATTCGCATTGGAAAAGATAAACGGTACTTTATAGTCATAGATACCGGTACAGTAACCGCCCATTTCTTTATTCTCGCGGGTCGGCAGATCAAACAGTTCCTCATCGACCATCATCTTAAAGAACTCGCCTGTCTCTTGTGACATCTCAGTGTACATCTTTAAAGCTGCATCAACCAGTTCATCAAGATCCCCATGAGGCAAAGGATTGCCGCTTCTGAAACTGTAGCCTGTATCATGGTATTCAAGTTTATCGACACCGATCCTCTGAGCCTGTCTTTTCTTTAATTCCACACTTAAAGGAACGATATCCTTTATGACCTGATCGCGGTAATTCTTGACCATCTGGCGATCATAATCGAGACGGTTCATCCTGATATAGCCTAGAGGGATATAGTTTTCATAGCCCAGTTTCTTAGCCATTTTATCTCTGAGATGAACGAGTTTGTCATAGATCTCATCAAATTTAGCTTCATTTTCCGCGAAGAAATCAGTATAGGCTTTAGTTGCCTTCTTTCTCACTTCGCGATCGTGATCATTCATTAACGGAACGATCGAAGCCAGATTATAGATCTTGCCCTCAAATTCGATTCTGGCTGAAGCCTTGAGCTTGCCATATTCCGAGATCAGGATATTCTCTTTCTGCAGATCTTCTATGATCGCTTCATCAAAAGACTTCAGAGTATTCTCAAAAGTCTTATATAAAGATTCCGGAATTCCTGCATATTTACGATAAGGACTTCTTAAAAGAATCTTGCCAAATTCAACTTCATATTTCTGAAGTCGTGGCGTTGTTTCATCCCAGTATTGATTCTCTTTGTCATAATACTCATCCACAGTATTGATCGTATGTCTGATCGAACACAGTTCCTTCATCGATGAGATATGACCACGAAATACATTTATTTCTTTAAAAACATCGAGGTATTCCTTAAGGCCCTTTGCGTTTTTTAAACGCCCCAGTTTCTCTTCAAATTCTTCTCTCAGCTTTTCATAATCGAGATGGTTGTACTTTAATTCAGCAAATTTCATTTTCTTTCAATAACCTTTCATATACTATCGAAGCGATAAATAAACCCACACTTCCCACCACAAAGATACTGGATCCCAGAGGATACTTTTCCTTGCTGGTATTGCCTTCCTTGATGATGCCGGTCTTGATAGCCGGTGTATCGGTATAGACAACTTCGATCTTATGATGATAGTTGTCTTTCTTTACGATATTTCTGAACGCTTTAGCCAGAGGATCATTCTTTGTCTTATCAAGCGTTGTCAGTTTTATATTCTCCGGTTTCATGCGTCTGGCTGAACCCAAAGAAGAAAGTACCGGGATATTCTTCTCATGACATTTTCTGACTAAGGCATATTTACTGGCTAAGACATCGATACAGTCAACTACATAATCATATTCCTTATCGATCTTGAAGTCATCATTGATAAAAGTATCGATCGTATAAACCTTTGTATCAGATACTTTTTCCAGTCTTTCCTTTAAAGCTTCTGTTTTCTTTTTACCGATGTTGTCTTTTTCCGACATCAGCTGACGGTTGAGATTGGAAGGTTCGACCTTGTCAAAATCAACCAGCGTGATCTCTCCCAAGCCAGAGCGGCATAAAGCTTCCGCCACAAAAGAACCGACACCGCCGCAGCCACAGACCATAACTTTTTTATTTCTGATCTTCTCTAATCCTTCTTTCCCGATCAGGTATTCCATTCTGCTCAGATCAACCATTCTGCCACCCTCTTGAAAGCTTCATCCTTATCTTCAAACCATTCAACATTCAGCTGATTATTGAAGAAAGTATACTGTCTTTTCGCAAAGTGTCGGGAATTGACTTTAACTTTTTCCACACATTCTTCTTCGCTGCTGTTACCTGCAAAATAATCTCTGAATTCCTTATAGCCTATTGCCTGCATGCACTGGTTGTCAAAAGTTATTCCTGAATTCAGTAATGTTTCTATCTCTTTCAGTAAACCTTTCTTCATCATCAGATCGACTCTTTCATCGATCCTTCTATACAGTTCTTCTCTTGAACAGGTCAAGCCGATGATCAAACAGTCATATAAAGGCTTATGTTCCTGTTCAGCTTTTATTTCCGATATTCCCTTATGATGTTTTTCATAGATGTTCAAAGCTCTGATCAGGCGTTTGCGATTGTTGATGTGGATCTTTTCTAAAGCCTCAGGATCTTTTTCCTTCAACATTTCATAAAGCTGTTCATTACTGAAACTCTCATACTGATCATCGTCTTCTTCTTCATCATAAAAAACATAATCATATAAAGCCGCTTTTATATATAGACCTGTACCACCGACGATGATAGGCAGTTTATCTTTTTCACTGATCTCATCAATACATTTGCGCGATAATTCCTGAAACTGTTTGACGCTGTAATTGCCGTCAGTTTCACTGATATCTATTAAATAATGAGTTGCCTGAGCAAGCTCTTCCTTTGAAGGTTTAGCCGAACCGATATCAAGTCCCTTATAGATCTGAATCGAATCACCGGAAATGATCTCGCCGTTGAACTCATTGGCGCATCTGATCCCGAAAGCTGTCTTGCCTACCGCCGTTGGGCCCACGATCACCAGCACTTTCTGTTTTTTATCCGCTGCCTTCTGAAAAGCCAGACGTGGCGTATTATCGTCGGTAATGATTATCCCACAATACTTGAAACCATATTTCTCTAAGAGATGGCGCATGATCTTATTGTCTTCATGCGTATCGATGCGGATATCGATCCCTTTTGAAGACGCAAAATCAAGAACGCTCTTGAGGACACCTTTCGCCTTTCCATTTGAAGCTATCCTGTGGATCGTTCCGTAATCATCATCATTGAGCCATTGGCCATCTATTTCAATATAAGTCGGATCAACCCCAACTATATAAGCAAAGGTTCCTACGATCTCGTCATTTTCTGTGACTACATAGGAATTGCCGTTTTCAATATCTCTCTCGACTGTGCTCATTGCCGGACGATCGTCTTTCCACTGATTGGGATTGCCGCTGTCCTTCATCGCCTTTCTGGCGATCGCAAATATCTCAGCAAGTTTATCGAGATCTTCTTTTCTACTTTTTCTGATCTGCAGCATACTTCCATTATAGACAAGTTTTATTATCCCTTAAAAAAGAGGTGGAGATATTACCACCATATAGTTTCTGATTTATATACTTTCAGATACGATTATTGTACTAAAGAATTCTCGTTAAGAAAAAATCCCTGTATCCCAATATAAAAGGTTCTTTTTCATCAAATCAAGGGATAACGTCTTCTTTTATGATTGCAATTTTCCAGAAAGAATCATCGATTCGGTTATGCAACTACGCTTCCTGTTACTGCTTTTCTTCGAACAGTTTCTATACCTTGGTGCATTTTTTGTTCGTTGATTTTGTAGTGCTATTTTGTTCACATCTTTAAAAGATGTCAATCCTCAGTTAAAGACCTGTTTTTTCCTTTGATCGAGATCATCGACAATCTTCATGGCTTTCCTTGCGATTACAAAAATATCAGATAGTAATATTATGATTATCCGTGCTGTTGTGCAAGCGAGTGTGATGCGGTAAACTGTGAAAGAAATGAATGAATTATTTATTGCTTCGATCAGAACACTTGATGATCCTGTTTTCTATAAACAGGCTTATGATGCGATGTCGATACAGCGTAAAGAAAAGATCGACCACTATTATGGTTCAGATGATAAGAAACGGTCGATCGCTTCAGAACTGCTGATCAAAGAAGCATTAAACAGTAAAGTATATGAACTTGATGAACTTGTTCATGAGTTTGGCCCTTATGGCAAGCCATATCTTTTGAATTGTCCTGATTTCCATTTCTCTGTTTCCCACAGCAATGACTATGTCATTCTGGCAGTCTCAGATAAGAAAATCGGTTGTGATATAGAAAAGCTCAGAAAATATGATCTGAATGTAGCCAAGCGCTTTTTTACTACAGAAGAATATCAGGAACTTTTAAATTGTGAGAACGAAGAAGAAAGAAAAAAACTGTTCTTCAGATTATGGACAATGAAGGAAAGCTATATAAAGTATACCGGTGAAGGTCTGCATTGCCCGCTTGATTCATTTCTGATCGAAACAGACGCAGATGGAAACAGAATTATAAACAAGGATAATAAAACATTATTCCTATCTGAGTCTGATATCCTAAATGATTACTGCATCAGTGTCTGTTCACCTGATAAACAGTTTGAAACCAGAATCATAAATCTAAAATAAAAATCAGCTATTAAGCTGACTTCATCTTTCTTCCTTTGCGTTTAGGTTTGTTATCAATAACCTGAAGCGTAATTGAAGATATCAATGTTAGTAGGGACAGTATTATCAATCTGAAACGAAACGATCTTATCGTTTTTTTCTTCTAATACTTTTTCAACCTTTGCGATGCCCCCGTTGAATAATGAGTAATTGTTGTAGTTGCCATCAAGTACATAACCGTTGGAGTTGGTACCAAAATAGGCACTGGCATAATCATCATCGATGACAAACTCGATAACTGAACCATCGATCGTGTGATAGCAGCCTTCCCAGTCTGTATCGACATCCGCTTTTTCTTCACCTTTTACTAACGGTAAAACTACACCTGAATCCAGAGTGAAATAGAAACGGTCGCCGATCACACCATAGTATGATCCTAAAGCTACAGCAATGAAACCATCCTTGTCATAAAGGAAACCGGTATTCTTATCAACTGTACATTCATAACGTAAGAACTGGTACTGTCTGGAATCGACCAGGTTGGTCATACGATAATCCATATAGGTCTTGGCATCATTTGTTGAGCAGACTGTCAGTGGTTCAGACTTGAACTGTTTCTGATAATCATAGAGATCATTGATGTCAAAAACAAAACCTTCATTGTCATCTTTGGAAGTCGAAAAACCGGTAAAGCCGCAGATCAGCAACACAAAACTGATTATCGCTATGTAAGTTAATATTTTTTTCATACTGGGTAAATATTATTATAGTTTACTTTTAATCAATATTACAAGTTTTTGTTGACAATAGCTCTCTTCCTGAAGTAGAATGATTAAGCACGAAGTCATGTTTTCATGAGTTTCGTAGTAATCGTGGGCCTGTAGCTCAGGTGGTTAGAGCGCGCCCCTGATAAGGGCGAGGTCGCAAGTTCAAGTCTTATCAGGCCCACCAATCCTGGGGAATTAGCTCAGTTGGGAGAGCACCTGCTTTGCAAGCAGGGGGTCAGGGGTTCGAATCCCCTATTCTCCACCATAGTTCGTTCGCAATCGCCGATAAATAGGCGATTTTTTCATATCCGTGGAAAAATCCGTGGAATTGTTATTTCTTGTATTTCCGATTCATAGCCGTGCTGATAAGTTCCTCCTTGCTTGTTGTCGCATATGCGTTTAGTGACATGTCTTCCTTTTTGTGACCCATCAGCTTTTTGATGATTGCCGGATTGACTCCTTCTCTGTTGAAGTCCGCGGAGAGGGCTTTCCTCATCAACAAGGCATAAACCTTGATTCCACACCCTTTGCTGACCCTGTACAAATAATCGCTTAAGACCAACGATCTCTGTTAACCTCGCGAAGAAAATCTGTGGATCCGATTTAACTTTTAATGAATTATTGACTAATTCTTCTACTTTCTTTTTTTGATCATCATTTAATTTGATGATGTTTCTAATCAACCAATGATCTCACAAGCGAAAGATGACGGCCATATGCGTTTGAACGATTTCTTTTTTTATTATTTTTCATAAGCATCACCATCCTTTCGCGTTTACAAAAAAGAATAATATAATACAACTTTATGATGATTTCTTTCTTCGCAAGTGATTCTTCTACAACAAAAAAACACAATCGCTTGTGTTTTCCTCAATACTAAAAATATTTAGTTTTCTCAAATTCGTTTTACTTGCGGTGAGCAAAACTTTTTAATCGGGGTTCTCCCGAAGTACCGCCGGACATGGATTCCGCTTCCGGTGACACTTCCATCAATCCTCATGATGGTTTCATTACGAACAAGATCTTTATTAGGCGAAGATCATTTTACAACAGTGTAGACACCTTGCCCATATTCATTATACGACATACTCTGTTTTCACAAAACATATGTTTTGCTTTGACGCATATGCTAAATCATCGATTGATAACGCTTCATTAATTCAGCAACGCATTCGGATTCACTCATATGCCTCCAATCAAACCCATAAGCTTCCATGACAGCTATATCGTTCTCTTGATGAGCCTTAAGCAGATCTGCAAACAAATACATCTGTTCACCATACATATCAGCTAGTGAACTGTCAGGATACTTAGATCGAGCATCTAAGATCGCCTGGGCAGTTTGTTTGATTCTATTTTTCTGTTCAGGTGTTGGATCTGGCCATGGGAAATTGTTATACACAATATCTTTCGAGTATCTGTAATCTGATTTCAATCTTCCGCAAACCGCTCTCATCCATGCCATATGAACATTAGATGTCAGAATTCCAAAATCATATTGATCTGCATCAACTATAATCACTGCCGAATCGGTCGGAATGGTCTCGCTATTTAGAAAACCTAAGGGAATATATCTTCTTTGTTCTGAAGAGACTCTCGGAACAACTATATAACTATCCGGATTCTTTGTCTCTCTAAACTCCGCTGGTCTTTCAGCTAACTTCTGCCGGTCGGGCGCTCCATGTAATCTGTCTTCCCTACAGGCTTCAACCCTTTTAAGCACCTCGGGCATTTTCATGATCTCGGATGGATTGACTCCAACAAGCCATAAACAATACCTGTTTTTGTTGTTGATGTATTCTTCTGAACCTGTAAGTTTCTTTATATATTGTTTTGCATTAGGTTCTTTCACAACAAAGTCTTCATAGTCTTCCTGCTCAATTATAAGATTTCCACCGTCAGCAGGTCTATTGCCTGTTGTCATTTCTTTTACGTTGCAGAGCGGTTTTGTTCTGCTATAAATCCATGTTATCGGAGCATCTATCAAATATGGATTGATCTGTTTTACATACAGTCTTCTGTCTCCGTCAAAAATGACTTTTTCATCATTGTTATCTTTACAACTAAATCCAACTATAACACAGTGCACATGCGCCTTGATGTTTGCCTCACTATCCCACCGGAAAGTTTTGTATGCAAAATCTATATGAACATTATAAAGTTTGTATAATGGTTCCCACACACTGCTCACCTGTTCTCCCTGAGTAATTGAATTTGTAGAAACGAGTGCAGCTTTAATACTTGTGCCTTGCATAAACCGGCAGGCTTTCACATACCAACCAGAAACATAATCAATCTTACCTGCCGTTTTATAAGGCTTTCCATTTTCATCTACATAAAGAGAAAGAATTTCTTCTTTTTGCTCTTTACTTTGGAGTCCATAACCTACAAAGGGCGGATTTCCCATAATGTAATTAATTTTGTCGCCTGCAAATACAGTATTCCAATCCATTGTTAAAGCGTTTCCTTCAAGGATGCCTGCATTCGTTTTAAGGGGCAGGAAGTTAAGGTCAATACTAAACAATTCCTCCGTCTCTTTCATCATCTGGTGTTCTGCAATCCACAAAGCTGTCTGAGCAACTGACACTGCAAAATCATTTATTTCAATTCCTAAGAATTGAGAGATAGATACCTTTATTGGATCAAATAACGTTATCTGTCCTTTTTGCTGTAGCTTCAGCGCTTCGTTTTCTAAGCGTCTCAAGCAGATAAATGTTTCAGTCAAAAAGTTCCCCGAACCGGCGGCTGGATCAAGAAATTTCAGAGAAGACAACTTATTTTGATATGCCTTTACCCTTTTCATAATGGCATCCAGTTGCTTAAGCTGTTTGATTTCTTCAAGTTCTTCTTTAAGATCGTCAAGGAATAAAGGATCAATTACTTTGTGAATATTTTCGATCGATGTATAGTGCATTCCGCCGGATCTTCTTGTCTCCGGATTTAATGTTGACTCAAACACAGCACCGAAGATAGTCGGCGATATCTCTGACCAGTCAAAATCATCAGATGCCTTTGCAAGAAGCAAATCTCTGATCTCATCGTTGATAAGCGGTATTTCAATATCTTCATCAGCAAAAAGTCCACCATTAACGTATGGGAACTCCAGAACATCATCAGTGTAGTAGAGCGTTCCTCTTTGATTTTCAGGTGTATTCAACACTTTAAAGAGTTCGATTAGTGCCTGCCTTGTTTCTCTGGTAGTGTATGATTTCAGATAATCGTGAAAATGATTTTTGGATTTGAAAAGACCGGCATCCTCGGCATACAAGCAGAACACTAATCTGACACATAGTTTATTTAAGGATTGAATAGAATGGGGATTGTTGATGTCGGCATATTGCTTGGCAAAAGCATCATAGATTTCGCCTACAATATCGCCTGCTTTTATGGATAGTTCCATCTCTTTTTTGAGATGCGGATTTTCCGAATCAGTTATAAAAGACAAACGATAATACTCTTTAGGAAGGTCTTTCAGATAGATAACTTCTGGCTCGCCTTTCGGTTTTTCCATATCATAGATGTTAAACTCTTTGAAGTTACAGGTGATAATCCATCTCGGTTGTCTAGAATACGGAAGTGTTCCTCGATACTTAATCGCTTGTGCATACGGAGTAAGCAATGACCCATCCGACTGTTTAATTGCTTTATTAAGTTCTTTGTCGACACTCTTTTGTTCAATCATTACTTTCGAGGACGGAATGAAGCCATCAATAAAGCCGGTAGATTTATCAAGCGCTACCTGATCTTCGTATTCAATGAATGTCTCTGGTTTTTCAACATCCAATATATCTCTGAGAAGCATATTCCAAAAGGTTTGTGATTCACCTTTTTCATATCCTTTGCCCTCCCAGAATTTTACAAAATCCTGAGCTTGTTTTTTCATGCTATTTTTCATAAATAGATCTCCACACCACTTGTATCTATTTTACCAAAGATAACATGAACTATACCCAATCCGTGGAAAATCCGTGGATAAGAAATATTGTTCAAATACAATAGCGAACTTCATAATTACATTATTTGTTTTTTCGATTTCATAGAATACCGCTTTTAATAGAATATGCATCCAGATTCTTTTGTATTCAGTATCCTAGTATGAGCTATTCTCCACCAAAGATTAAATATTCAAAAAGCCCAGTATTTATGGGCTTTTTTAATTCTTTCTTACCCGTTTTTTTCCCGCTTTTGTGTAAAAACAGGGGGTAAAAAAGTAACAATGAGAACCGAAACTAAGAACGCAATGAAGATAAAAAAACATCTTTGATCGAAGATGTTTTGTTTCTGATTCTTGTTCAGTCAGAACTGCTGGAAGAACTGCTTGATGAACTGCTGGAAGAGCTAGACGAAGAGATATGCGATGAGAGTTCGTCAGCCAGATTTCCGGCAGGCATGGTCTGTAAGATCACCTTACCTGGACCCTTTATCGTCGTGAAGGCTAATCCTTCATGACCAAACACAACATTCTTAAAGCCGCCGATCATCTGAATATCATATTCGCAGGTATCGTCCATCATTGCGAGATGTCCGCCGCTTACCGTCATGGTCTCTCCTTCTTTAAGATCGTAGACAGAGGTGGAACCCTGGACGGTAATAAGTAAGGTGCCTTTCCCGGAGAATTTCTGAAGTACTAATCCCTGTCCGGAGAACAGGCCGGTGGAGATCTTCTTCTTCACGAATACATCCGTCTCCACGCCTTCATCTGCCGCAAGGAAGGCTCATTGTCTGGCAATTACAGTATTGCCGTCAAGTTCCAGAGCGATGATTTCACCTGGATAATTTGCCGAAAATGTTATGGCGCCATCAGAGGCTGCCGTAAAGTGCGTATGCATCAGACTGTCGCCGGAGAAAAATCTTCCCATCATCTTCTTAAAGGAATCCGATTCTGTCTGCATTTCCATTCCCGGTTCCATCCAGGCCATCGCACCGGCAGTACATTTAATAGTTTCCCCGGCCTTCAGATGACAGCTAACGGCCGGCAGATTGCCACCGAAAATCTTATATTTCATAAATTATAATCCTCCATCAGTGATGTGTTTCTGCAGTAATTATACTTAAGAGTTAATTATCCCCTCAACAATGAAGTCCGAGATATTTCACACTATCCAATAATCTCTTTTTTTATCATAAATCAGCAAGTAGCAAAACATTGCCTGCGGGAAATGAGGCTGCCTGACAGCCATGGATCTTCACTGTTTATATGATAAAAAAGTTTTATAATCCAGCAGGCCATAATATAACTGCCCTTACAAAAAGACACCGAAGTGTCTTAGTTGTCGAACTGTAACTGATAAAGCTTATAGTAATAGCCTCTGTTTTTGAGCAGTTGCTGATGATTGCCTCTTTCAACGATCTGGCCGTTCTGTAAAACGATTATCTGATCCGCATGCTGGATAGTTGACAGTCTGTGAGCTACCACCAGCATCGTGCCGATACTCTTCATTTTTTCCAAAGACTGCTGGATCAGCACTTCTGTTTCGGTATCGATATTAGCTGTTGCCTCATCAAGGATCAGGATCTGTGGTTTATGGATCACCGTTCTGGCGAAAGACAGCAGCTGTCTTTGACCTTGGGAAAGGTTTTCACCTTTTTCAATGATCTCTTCATCTACACCCTTTGGCAGTTTATCAATGAAACTGTCCGCATTGACATAGCAGCAGGCTTTCCTTATTTCCTCATCGGTAAATGAATCATCATGCAGAGTTATGTTATCTCTGATCGTTCCGGAGAACAGGAAAACATCCTGCAACATCTGCCCGATCGCTCTTCTCAAGGAGGATATCTTGATATCGTTGATATTTATACCGTCGATCAGGATCTCCCCTTTCTGTATTTCATAGTTTCTTACGATCAGGGAAAGGATCGTCGTCTTACCCGCACCGGTCGCGCCGACAAAGGCACAGGTCTGTTTCGGTTCGATCACAAAAGAAACATCCTTGAGGATCCAATGTTCGTCTTTGTACGCAAACCAGACATGTTTGAATTCGATCTTACCTTCAAAGTGATCGATCTCGATCGCATCTTCCTTGTCCAGAACATCAGGCTTAACATCCAGAAGATTGAAGATCCTTTCTGAAGCAGTCAGTGCTTTCTGTAAAGCGTTGAGCTGATCGGCGAGATTCTGGATCGGATTGAAGAATTTTGACATATACAGATAGAAAGCTACGACCTCACCTGCGGAAAGCTGATACTTGACACCCAGCACAAAACACAGGGCGATCGAAGCATTGTATATGAAAGACATCAATGGTCTATAGACACCGAAAGCCTTGATGACATTGAAACGCTGATGCAGGACATCGTTGTTTTTGACCTTAAACTGTTCATCCTTGGTCTCTTCCTGATTGAAGATCTGGGTAAGCTTCATACCGGAAAGATTCTCCGAAAGGAAGGTATTCATATCGGAAATAGCTGCTCTTTCCTTACGGAAGAACTCTTTGATAGTCTTGGAGAAGAAGTAGGAGATCACAAAGATGAGTACGACCACACCAAGTAAGGAAGCAGACAGTGATGGCGATATATAGAACATGATCACATAGACGCCGACTAAGGTGGTCAGATCTCTAAGTATTCTAACTAAGACGCCGGTAAACAGATCGGACATCGAGGCTGTATAGGAAGTGACTCGTGTCACAAGTGAGCCGACAGGCATCTCCGTGAACTGGTTGAGAGACATGTTTTCAATGTGTTCAAAGATCTCATTACGCAGCCTGTAGATGATACGCTGACCGCTTCTTTGCAGTATCATCGATTCAATATACAGGAATAACTGATTAAGACACATTATCACAAACGACAGGATCACGAGATTGGTGATCAGTTTGATGTTTATATTATCTTCTACCAGTAAATCAGTGATCTTACTGGTAAATAACGGCGAAATCGAATCCAGCAGGACATTGATCCCGAGTATGAACAAAGACAGGATAAACCATCCCTTTTCTTTCGAAATATACTTAAGCGTTCTTCTGATGATGACGCTTAAGGGCAGCTTATGGTCGCCTTTCAGTTTTTCGAGTTCTTCATTCATCAGAGTTCACTCTCCAGTTTCTGCAGATAGACCATCTTCTGATAAGTCGGAGATATCTGCAAGAGATTTTCCGGTGTATCAAAAGCTTCAACTGTTCCTTCCTTGAGGACCAGGATCTTATCAAGATGTGATACGGTAGAAACACGTGAAGCGATTATGATCGTGGTCTTGCCTTTGCGTTTTTCATTGATGTTGCTGAGGATCGTTTCTTCAGTCTTCATATCGACAGCGGAAACCGCATCATCCATGATCATGATCGGGGCATCCTTGATATAAGCCCTGGCAATGGAGATACGCTGTTTCTGTCCGCCTGAAAGAGTTACACCTCTTTCACCCGTTAAAGTCTCATAACCCTCTGAAAAGCCCAGGATATTGTCGTCGACATCCGCAAATTTGGCTGCCTGTCTGATCGCTTCCATTTCGGCATTGGAATTCGCAAACGAGATATTATTTCGGATATTGTCCGAGAACAGGAAATTATCCTGTGGTACATAAGCGATGTTATCTCTGAGACTTCTGATATCGATATCCATCAGATCCACATCGTCGACAAAGATCGTTCCTCTTTCAATGTTGTACAGATGAAGTAAAGAATTGACTAAGGTAGTCTTTCCCGAACCGATCTTGCCGACAACTCCGATCATTTCTCCGGGTTTTATTTCAAAAGACACATCGTGGAGTGAATGGGTATTGCCATCAGGATAGGCAAAAGAGAAATGAGAGAAAGTAATCTTTCCCTTGCAGTCATCCAATATGACGGCATTTTCAGCATTATGTATTTCTTCATCTTCATTAAGGAAGTGATAGATCCTGTCTGAAGAGGTCTTGAATCTTGAATGCATCTGCAGTATCTGCCCCATGGCGATCATCGGCCAGATCAAAGTATCGACATAGCCGATAAAAACGATCAGTTTAGCAGCACTGATACCGATGGAATGGCCAAACAGCGAAACAGGCATGCCGCTCACATTCCGGTAGACAAAATAAGAACCCAGCCCCATCAGTAAAGTCATCGTAATACCGATGATCATTTCAATATAGACATCAAACTTTATCGACAAATGGGCAAATTCCAGATTGCTGTCAGAATTGTCTTTGGCGACTTTAGAGAAAGCCTTGAGTTCCTGAGCTTCCTTCACAAAAGCCTTGATAACTCTGATGCCTGTAAAGGTCTCCTGCGTGAAATCATAGAGCCTGTCATACTGTTTCTGTCTTTCTTCCCATTTGTCGGACATGACTTTTTCGACCCGATTGCCCCAGATGATCAGTGCCAGCATCGGTATGATCGCAATGACGCTCAGGATGACATCAAGTCTTACCATCTTATATATGGAAATGATCGAAAGAAAGATCGCATCGATCATCATGATCGTACCCCAGCCGACGAATTCTTCCACGGCTTCTACATCGGAAGAGAACCATGACATGATCGTCCCGATCTTGTTTTCATGGTAGTAGCGCTGTGATAAACGTTCAGCTTTGTCGAACATATCATGTCTGATATCAGCTTCGATCCTGCTGGCCGCCTGCATGATGCCATATCTCAGAAGGCATCTGCCAACCATCAGAATACTCGCTACGATCATGATCTTTTTTATGATGTGAGAGATATCACCTACCGTAACACTGCTGAAAGAAGAAACTATCTCGACCATTTCACCTAAAAATTCAGGCACAAAGGTCTGAACAACATCTACCATAATGTCCGCAAAGATACCGATTATAAACAAACCGATATATCTGCTGTAATAGTCTTTTAAGATACTTCTTTTCTTCATAAGTCCACGTATGATTTTACCACGCATAAAAAGGAATGCCTGTTTTTCTGCATCTTTACGACTGTTAAAAACAGACCAGTTATTCCTGATCTGTCTGATTCATGATAATCCTGGTCTTATCTCTTGCGCTTTACAAACCAACCGATAATGATCAATGCTATAAGGCCTACAACAGAGAAACATATGAGCCATATATTTGTTCTGATGACTCCGAGTATGAGGGCCAGAATAATGATGAAAAATAACATCCATGCAGTTTTGTTGCTGATCATAAATACCTCCTTTTCTTGAGATCTCAAGAATCGACCCCTGTGGTCTTTGATCGATCCTCTTGAAAAATACTCAAATCTTTCTATATCAATATTATAACTGCAGTATATTAAAAATATGAAGAAACAGATATTCAATCCCTATCTGCCAAACTACGAATATATTCCCGATGGCGAACCACGGGTCTTTGAGGGAAGGCTTTATGTCTATGGTTCTCACGATAGTTTCGGTTCCCCTTTTTTCTGTGAGAACGATTATGTCTTATGGAGTGCACCGGTTGAAGATCTTTCCACCTGGACATATCACGGTGTGATCTTTCGAAAAGATCAGGATCCTTTAAACAGAGAATTATTAAGTGTGCTGTTTGCCCCGGATGCGATTCAAGGCATAGATGGCCGTTATTACCTGTACTATGCGCCATGTGAGATTGGAGCGATAGGTGTTGCAGTAGCCGACAGGGCTGAAGGTCCATTTGAATTCCTCAACCACGTTGGAAACGAAAGAGGACTGTTAGGAAAAAGAGATGATGATCCCTATCCTTTTGATCCGGCGATATTTGTTGAAGATGATAAGGTTTATCTCTATGTCGGATTTGATCCGGATCCAAGCTGGGACTTCATTGACCGAGAATTCGGCGGTCTTAAAAAACCGGGTGCCTATGTCACAGAACTTAAAGAAGACATGTATACGATCAAAAACGAACCGGTAAAACTGGCCATAAATAACGTTACTGATCACGGTCATGATTTCTTTGAGGCCAGTTCCATACGCAAGATAAAAGATAAGTATTATTTCATCTATTCATCATGGAATTCACACGAACTGTGCTATGCCATGAGCGATGATCCGAAAGGTCCTTTTGAATACAAAGGCATCCTTCATGATAATGGCGATATCGGCATAGTCGATGAAAAACATCGCGTCTCCTATACCGGAAACA
This sequence comes from Erysipelotrichaceae bacterium, assembly GCA_017432545.1. GTDB lineage: Bacteria > Bacillota_I > Bacilli_A > Erysipelotrichales > Erysipelotrichaceae > Colivicinus. Next base: position 16,384 of record JAFRJA010000206.1, on the reverse strand, counting down.
ATCACGGATCGATCGAAGAAATAAACGGAAAGTATTATATTTTCGCTCATCGTCAGACCAACTATTCGACCTTTGCCCGTCAGGGAATAGCCGAAAGGATCTATCTGAAACAGGATGGAACTTTTGATCAGGCTGAACTGACCAGCTGTGGTCTCAATGACGGGCCATTAGTATCACAAGGAAAATACAATGCCGCCATTGCCTGTCATCTGACCTCCAGAGACGGTGCTTTACATTATATGGATAATTGTGAAGGTGAAGGATTTGAAAATATTAGGCAACTTCATCCGGCTTTTACCCAAGATTCAAAAGACGAAGAAAGGATCGAAACCCAATACATCAGAAACATGCGCGATGGATCCACAGCAGGTTTCAAATATTTCACATACAAAGATGAAGTTAAACTTCAGGTCACTACCAGAGGTGATGAAGGTCTTTTTGAAGTCAGAACCGATCTAAATGGAGATATGCTCGCAACAATTTCTTTATCAGAAAATAAAGATTATAAAAACAGTGAACCGGTAATTATCAGATTCCCAAATAAAGAAAAACTATCCCTTTATTTCACTTATCGTGGAATAGGAAGCATAGATTTCCTATCATTTGAATTTATCTGAAAATAAGAGAGCCTCACAGGCTCTCTTATTCAAATTAATTTTATTCCTGCTTGTTAAACACAAACAGACCATACGCTTCTAAAGCCAGGGCAACCAGAACGATACCAACCTCCAGATAGACATAGGAAGGTGGAATAGCTCCTGTCAGCATCATCACTGCCAATACCAGCAGTAAACCAAAGGCCGCAAGCTGATACCAGTTGAACTTCTTAGTTTTCTTCTCAGGAACTTTTTCTTTTTCTTCTTCCTCGTCTTCATTGATCAGTTCAACGAGGTCACCCGCGGTAATGACGCCAACGATCTCGTTGGTTTCTTTATTCAGGACCGGGATGGAATCTTCTGAGTAATCTGTCAGGGTATCGATCGCTGAATCCGTGATCTCTTCCTTGTCATAGACAAACGGATAAGACAGGATGATCTTTTCTTCAAGATCTTCGTCTTTCTTGGTGATAAGCAGATCTCTTAAAGTCAGAGCACCATAGAACTTGCCGTCTTTGACGATATAAAGAGTTTCGATGTTGTCATTTTCTTCAGCCTTTTCGATCAGCTGTTCAATTGATTTCTTGATACCGATGCCATGATCCAAGGTAATAAAGTTGGTCGTCATCAAGGAACCGAATTCATTATCCTTATAGGATTTGATCAGCTGGATATCGTTCTTGGATTCCGGTTCGATCAAAGAGATGATCTCTTCGGCCTTCTTGGTATCGAGTTCTTCCAAGATATCGATCGCATCGTCGGCATCCATTTCTTCCAGGATGTCGGCAGCTTTCTCTGCTTCCAGTTCCGCAAAATACTTATCGACATCTTCATCCAGATAGGCAAAGATACGGGATGTCGCTTCAACACCGATCGCTTTATACAGTCTCTTTCTTTCTTCAGGAGACAGATAAGTCAGGGCATCCGCAATATCGTTATCGTGATAATTGGTAAGGGTCTGAGCCAGCAGTTTTGAATTTTTCGTCTTGCGGATCAGATCAAATATTTCCTGGGTATAATTTCTTTCTTCAATATTTTCTTCTACGACTTTGTTTTCCATGTCTGCTCCCTCCTAGATCCATTTCTTGAATTTCTTGATATATATGTTTTTCATCAGCTGTGCCAGCAGCAGATAAATGACACAAAGAATCGCCAACCACATCACATATGAAACAGGTAAAGGTTTCATATCCGGGATGTAGGCAAAATCAGTCAGACCCATCAGTAAGGTTATGATCACCACGATCGAAGTTGATAATATCAACTGATAACCGGCTTTACCACCCACAAACGGCAGACGATGAGTTCTGATCGTGTGAATGACCATGGTTTGCGATATTACTCCGAACATGAACCAGCCGCATTGGAAGAACTCTGCCTCTTCAACGGTATCATAACCGAAGATGAACCACAGTACCGTAAAACACAGTAAATCCATGATCGTGGAAGTAAGTCCGAAATAGAACATGAAACTCTTGAGCGAATTCGTATCCCATTCCATTGGTTTTTCGATATATTCCTGTTCGACATTGTCATAAGGCATACCGAACTGAGCGAAGTCATTAAGGATGTTCTGAACCAGGATATGGACCGGCTTCAATGGCAGGAATGGCAAAGCCAAAGAAGCGATCAGAACCGAGATCATATTTCCGAAGTTACCGGAGATCGCCATCTTGAGATACTTGTTCATATTGGCAAAGGTCTTACGTCCTTCAACGACACCTTCATCCAGTACCATCAGATCTTTTTCTAACAGGATGATATCAGCGACTTCCTTGGCGATATCAACAGCTGTATCAACAGAGATACCGACATCAGCCTGTTTGAGCGGCGGCGCATCATTGATACCATCACCCATGTAACCCACCACATGGCCAAGATCCTGGAAAGTCTCAACGATCCTCTTTTTCTGTAAAGGATTCAGTTTCGCAAAAATCTGGGCTTTCTTACAGGCATTCTTGAGCTGACCATCATTCATCATCTCGACATCCGAACCGGAATAGCTGTATTCCGTATCGATACCAAGACGTTTACAGATATTGATGGCAACTGCCTTGGAATCACCCGTAAGGACAACAGTCCTGATACCGTTTTTCTTTAATGCTTCAATAGCGGTCTTGGACGATTCTTTAGGTGGATCAAGGAAACCGATAAAGCCGAGCAGGACCATATCTTTTTCGTCTTCCGCTGAGAATTCATCGATATCCGGGATCTCATTTTTCTGGGCAACCGCGATGACTCTGATACCCTCTTCACCATTTTCTTCCGAGATCCGATAGGCATTCTTCATCAGTTCTTCGGTCATCGGTTTTACTTTTCCATCTATTTCTATAAAGGCACAGTTGGCGATGATCTCATCGACCGCACCTTTGGTTATTAACTGTCTTTTCAGTTTGCGGTCACGCAAAACGACCGACATCTTTCTACGCGCAAAATCAAACGGGATCTCATCTTCTCTGACATAAGATTTCTTCAGATAATCGAGGCCTTCTTTTTCACCTCTGGAAATGATAGCCCTGTCCATCAGATTCTTTAATCCGGTCTGGAAATAGCTGTTCAGGAACGCATGTCTTAAGACTCTGATATCTTCCTTACCGGTCGCGTCCATGTATTTTTCCAGCACGATCTCATCTTGTGTCAGTGTTCCGGTCTTATCGGTACACAGGATATCCATCTCACCGAAAGTCTGAATGGAACCAAGTTGCTTGACGATCGTCTTTTTCTTGGACATGGCGATTGCACCTTTGGCCAAAGAAGAAGTGATCATTACCGGCAGCATTTCCGGCATGATGCCAACGGCGATCGTGATCGCAAAGATGACTGAACCTAACAGATCATGTTTGGTAAAGAAGTTTGCCGCAAAAATGACCGGTACCATTACCAGCATGAATCTGATCAGTAAAGTCGTAATAGATTCCATATTCTTATCAAAGACACTCTTCTCATTCTGATTGCTGAGTGTCTTTGACATATTGCCGAAATAAGTCTGATTGCCGGTCGCGACAACGATCGCTCTGGCCGAACCGGAAACGATATCGCAACCCATGAAACCGATATTGGAAAGATCAGTGATATTCTCTGCTTCTCTGTTATCGATATATTTCTCGACAGGATTTGATTCACCGGTCAACTGTGCCTGATCGACGAATAAGTCCTTTGTCTCTATAAAACGCACATCACCAGGAATCAGATCACCTGAACCCAGAATGACCAGATCGCCGGGTACACACTCTTCGATGCTGATCTGCATCTTCATGCCCTGTCTGATCACGTTGACCTTGGTGACGATCATTTCCTGCAAGGCTTTTGCCGCGGCATCGGACTTCTGAGCCTGCACAAAAGAAGTAATGGAAGAGATCAGTACGATGATGATCAGCATTACGATCGTCGCGTAGGATGGCGGGCTGGCTAAAACAATATCAGTAAAATAGCTGACAACGATTACCGCCATCAATACCAGGTTGAAGGGATTGATCAGAGCATCTCTGATCCTGGTGAAAACAGAATTCTCATTACCGGTCGTAATGATATTAGGACCAAACTTCTCCTGCCCTGCTTCTATCTGCTCAGCATTCAGGCCGTCATTGGTCACTTTGAAAAAATCAAAGACTTCCTGAACCGGCATCCCAGAAAAAGATGTCAGCCTTTCTTCGACAGTACTATTGATTTTCTGTTTGTTTTTTTTCATATAAAAAGCCTCCTGTTAAGGCGGCTTTCATTTCTGAATCAGCAAAAAGATCTCAGCAAGAGCCGCCCGGTATTGTTACACGATAAAGGAACTTCACTAGCGTCCATGCAAAAACCTCTTTCTACACTTTAATATTAACAGAAAACCATAAAACAGGTAACTGTATTCATTGTCATTGCTATGCTGAACATACAGATCATTTTTATCCGGTAAGCGCTTTCTTCCGAAATGTATTCATATTTTAGTTCAAATATCCGACTTATTTATATAAATAAACAAATTGAAATTGTCTATAATATATATTAATAAATCTTTTTTATTGTTCCTTAAAAACTGAGAGGAGTTATTTTATGTCAGAAGAAATGATGAAACAACTGCAGGATCTTATTCGTGATTATACCGGCAATGATGAAATTGTCTTAACTGAGGAAATGTCACTTGTCAATGATTTAGAATTGTCATCACTAGATGTCATCAGTCTCATTGGAAATATTGAGGATACTTTTGATATACAGGTCGAAGACGAAGATATAGTCAAATTGCTTACTGTCAAAGACGTCGTTGAATATATCATAAGCAAAAAGGAAGGTTAGGTATTATTGTATGTTTGAATTACATGATGCGCAGATGTTTATGTATTTCGGGTGTAAACAAGGTGCCGGTCAGGCTGCACTTCTGACAGGCAGTATTATCATACCAAGAAAGATAGACATTGCTAAACTGCAGGAAGCAGCTAATGAGGTATTCAGAATCAACGATGGCCTAAGAGCTTATTTTATTGAAAAAGATGAAAAGATCTATCAGGATGCCAAACCTTTTGAACGCCGGGAGTTCAAAGTCATGCATTTCAATAATAGAGAAGAAGTTGACGAATATGGAGAAGTTTACGGCACCATCCCCTTAAAACTTGATATACGTGTTGAGGGATCAGGAGTTTCCAGAGAAAGATGGAAAAACGAGAAACCGTCTTCTACGCTTGTCAAAAATGTTGTAGTTCACGAGATCAAGATGTTTTTCACCAAGCTCCGTATGGGCATGCTGAACAATGAACCGGCAGTTTGCGAGTTTACATTACTTGACCTGCCTGATTCCTGCGGTGCAATGGTCAAGATACACCATATCATTGCCGACGCCTGGACGGTGATGCTTATCGCTAATCAGTTCCTTTCCTTCCTGAAAGGAGAAACCATCGAAGCTTATAATTATCAGGATTTTATTGAAAGTGAGAAGAAATACCGCTTAAGCAATCGATATGAACGTGATCGTGAGTATATGGAATCGGAGTTTGCCAAATGTCCTGAACAGACCTGGCTGTGGCCGGAACGTTATAAGTCTCTTGAGGCAAAGCGCAGAACGGTAGAACTTGATAAAAACCTCTCCACAAAGATCTATTTTTTCTGTGAAAGTCAGAAAATAACACCATATATTCTGTTCCTCTCAGCTACAACTCTATATATGCGGAAAAAACTTAACAGAGATAAATTCTATGTCGGATCCGTTTCACTCAACCGTTCAAATTTCAAAGAGAAAAATACTGTCGGTATGTTCGTAACAGGAATTCCGGTATTAATGGAGTTTGATCCAAGCGATACTTATGCTCAGATAATAAATAAAGTCAGCACAAAATCAGTCAATGCTTTCAGACACTATAAAGGCGCTAAGATCACTCCTGACAGTAAAGAAAAACTCTTTGATATATGGGTGAGCTTCCAGAACGCTACACTGGACGCCGATCCTACAGCGATCTGCACCCAGTATTACTGTAAATATGTCATTGATACGACGATATTATCTATTGAAGATCGTTCATCTGATGGAAGATTCAAACTTCATTTCGATCACAATATCAAAGTATCAGAAGAAGACACAGATGAACTGTTTGATACAACTATCAGTTATCTGCATAAAATCATGGATGATCCTAATCTAACTATCCAATAAACGGATTGAGTTTAATTCAGTTTTTTATTTCCAAGTTTTATGGATAATTTAACCAATTGGCTGAAAAAAATATCGGAATAATAATAATCATTATTTCTTTTTTGGCCATTATAATAATTGGACTGATAAACGGGATGTTGCCTCATGCCCTTGATAGCATCAGAAAAGCAGATTTTTTCTATATATTGCTTGCTATCGTTTTTTATCAATCCTATATATTTATAAATGGTTTATCTCAAAAATCGTTTATTAATTCTCAAGGATATGCTATTTCAATCAAAGAATCCTTTTATTCTGCAGTTGCCAGTATTTATTATGCAAATATAACTCCATTTTCAGCGGGTGGAATACCAACACAAATTTATTATCTTAGTAAGCAAGAAGTGCCAGTCGGAGTTGCATCCGCATCAGTAACATGTTTTGTAAATGCCTGGAATATCATGCGATTGTTTTTGATGATAGTTTTCTTTATTACAAGACGTGATTTTTTAGAGAACGCTCTCGGAAATAACATGATATTTCTGTACATTGGTTTTTTATATAATCTTTATATTATTTTTCTTTTTTTATTTTTTGGTTTTGCTAGAAGACCGGTTCAATATTTGATTAAATTTCTTGATAAAATAATTAGAAAACTTCATCTATCTAAAAATCCGGATAATATTACTTTTAAACTAACAAAGACAGTCGACACATATCATGATGCAATGCAAAAAATCCTGACTCATCCATTAGAAATATTCAAGCAATTGTTTTTAGGATTTATATATGTCTGTCTGTTAAACAGTATTATTTTTCTCGCGTATAGAAGTCTTGGCTTATCTGGATCTTCCTATTATGATCTTCTGGGAATGAGCATCTGTCAGAACCTGTGTGCAGCATATATGCCTACTCCAGGAGGAGCTGGAGGTCAGGAATTCATATACGAATTGTTTTTTGGTTCATTGATACCTGGCAGTTCACTGCTCGCGGTAATGCTGATCTGGAGATTCATTACTTTCTATTTCAGTCTCTTCATTGGAGCAATTATAGTAAGCATCAAATCAATTCATAGGTATCAATAAAAAACATAAAAATCTGCTTTTTCTTTTGTTTTGCTTCAAAATAATTCATAAAAAAGAAAACAATCTAAACCAATAAACATTAGTAATAATGTTTCTAAATTTAAAAAATCAAATGATAATGCTTTTTATTGTTTGATGTAATAGTTGCTTATAATACGATCGAATACATCTGAAGGCAAAATGCTGTGCATAATTACAGATAGACGCTGTTTAGGCTTCCCGATTATCATCCTTCGTGGCAGATGCTCTTTTTTTAAGACGTCAGCAATCTTTTGACCAAGTTCATCTGGATTGGAGCCATTAACGCTGTTATATTCAACAATCGAAGCTGTACCAAGGTCAAAAGCTTTTTTGTATGGAGAATCGTCTGTCATGCCAACAGAATAACGACGGTAAGCTTTACTGCTGCTGCGATGTCCTCCAGGTTCCACCAACATTACCTCAATTCCAAACGGTTTTGTTTCCAACGCCAAGCATTCGCTGTAACCTTCAATTGCATGCTTGCTGGCGGTGTAAGCTCCTTCGAAAGGAATGCCTAGCAAGCCATTGATGGAAGAAAAATTTATTATTCTGCCTCGTCCTTGCTCACGCATCAAAGGTAATACTTTAGAAATCATGGATGCCATGCCATAAAAATTAGTTTCCATAACTTCCCGAAGCTCATCCAGTTCATAGCTTTCGCATGCCCCGAGTATCACTATACCCGCACAATTGATAAGCACATCCGGGGTTCCGGCAATTTTCATAGCCTGATCTGAAAAACCACTGATGCTAGCTGCATCTGTCACATCAAGAGGCAAACAACGACAGCCTGAAACTGTTTTTTCTTTTCCGAAGGAACGAGCTCCAGCTACAACTGTAAAACCATTCGCTGCCAACGCTTGTGCAGTATGCAAGCCTAGACCGCTTGATGCTCCTGTGATCCAAACAGTTTTAGGCCACTCATTTTTGTTTGAATCATTGATATTAGAAAAATCCTTTTTCATATTAGCCTTCTCTTTCTTATAATTTGGTTGTATTACTTATAAACATATTATTCCATAATTATTCTATGATGCTTTTCTGATAAACCATCTGATTAATTCTCATTCTTTCACAAAGGGCAATTCAGACATTGAGTAGCAAAATTAGGAAAAAAGCAATATCAGATATACAGCAAAATTCGATACTAGACACTCTGTCAAGTTAAAAACAACGAGAATTTAAGAAACTCTTTCTTTGATTTTCAGCAAGCTGATTATTGACTCAAATTGTTGTCTGAATTATCAGCAACAACATCTCTATATTCTTTCTGAACATCTAGAACAAGTGAAATTAAAGCCATAACAATTATAGCTACACACGAAACCCATCCGAGCATAGCGATAATTACGTTTTGCGTAGCCTGATTCTGCATGAGGCCTTGTTCTGATAATTCAGCCGAGAAACCGGCCGCAGCCAAAGAAACAAGGAACAGTTTGTCAACAAAAGCCTCAGCAATTTTTGATGCAAGGTTATCCGCTGTAGAAACCATAGTGTCAAGTCTTCTACCGTTTTTTAATGCGATGATGTCAGAAATAGTATTCCGATTAGTGTGGAAAATAATGAATACCGCAGCCAGTCCAATACCAGCAAAAGCAACATTAATAATGTTATTTATTATACTGTATGGATTAATAAGAATAGGAATTTTGCCAACAAGTTGTATCAATGCGGCAAAAATCATAGTTTTCTTTCTGCCTAGCATTTTATCGATTTTTGGCATAATAGCAGAACCGATAATGGTGAACAGTAAGTATGAGCCCATGATTACAGCTATTAAACTTGAATTATTCATCACATAGGAGCAAAAATAGACAGCTGCGGATGTATCCAATGCGGTCGCGATTCCATAGGTCATAATATAAAACATATTAATTACCCATGATTTGCAGCTAAACAGCATTTTATAAGTTTCTATAAAACCAATTCTATCCTCTTTAACTGTTTCTTCCTTGATTCTTTCCTTGGTAGTAAAGTAATGGATCAAGGAACCAACAAACATTATTACGCCTACAACAACTGCTGTTTTAAAAATCGCCAAAGAATCAGATGAATTGATAACGCTATGATCCTTTAGTCCTCCAAACATCTTTATCACAAAAGGAATGCATATTCCTCCTATACCAGCTCCAAGTCCGACACCTAGCGATTTAAATGAATTAACGACTTTGCGTTCTTCATCGTCACCAGAAACAAGCGTTCCCAATCCGTTGGATGGAATACTTCTGAAAGTATTCGCAAGTTCATAGAAGAAAAAGCAGACAATCGCTAGAATAATATCCCACCTTTCGCTTACATGGAAATCAGTAAAAATCAGGATAATCCCTAAAGCAACCGGGAAAGCCGACAACAAAACCCATGGACGGACTTTTTCACCAGATTTGAATCTGACATTACCTGCCCAAACACCAACCAGAGGATCATTAACAATATCCCAAATCGTTCCAATTAAAACCACATTGGAAGCTGCAATGGGATTAATCAAAAGAATGCTTGTAAGAAAATATTTATAATAATTACTTTTAAAACTTACTAATACATTTGTAGCTACTGAAAAACTCAAAAACCCTAATTTTTCAAATATTCCGATTTTATGCTTTGCTTCATTCATTTTTATATTACCCTTTCTAAGAAGAAATCGATTTTCTCTTTGTTATCAAGTACTCTTACCGGTTTGACTTGAGTACGAGCCGTGCCTTTTTTAACCATATGATCAACCCATTCACTATGGGAGCCGGGTTTCTGATTGACAATGGTCATTGGTCTGATACCAAGCACTTTGCGGAATCGATCATAAATTGGATTTACTTTACGAAGCAGTTCTTCTGCCATTTCGTTATAAATACTCAAATCTAATCCAGCATCATTTTCGATCGCCAGTGTATAATGGCCTGGATGTGTGTCGTTATTTACATAAACCACCCATTCATGTATCTCAGTTCCCGCAGCTTTAGATATTTCTTTTATCACTTCATCAAAATGGTGCTCTGCCGTTTTCTCACCGGTTATGCTGATAAGATGTCCTTTTCTTCTTGAAAAGAAGACATATGGACACTGATTTTTATATTCTACTACTTCAATAATGTCACCAAGACGATAACGGTATAGACCAGCCTGGGTGGTAATGACTATTTCGTATTCTTTACCAATTTCCAGTTCATCGATCAAAAGAATCTTGCTTTCATCATCTACTGGAATAAATTCGAAGAAACAACTATCCGGTAACAGCAATCGTTTTCCTTCATTAAGACTATCCGGTGTTGCAAAAAGACCTTCACTTGCACCATAAATTGAATAGTCAAAAGGAATATCACCAGAAATCTTTCTTACATTATCTGCATAAGATGTATAGACAGAATTTGCAATACCATAGATTACCGAAAGATTCGGCCATATCCTTTGGAGGATAGTTTCATCGAAACCTTTTTCAAACTCTTTTCTCAATTCTGCTGCTCTTTCTGGGTTTGGTTTGATGAAATCCATCATTTCTTTTCTTGCTTCCGGAGTTGGCCTGGCAAGTTCGCTAATTGTTCCGTTAGCAATATCATCTACAAAAGTTCCCCAATTTGCTTTTAAATAATGAAGCATTTCATAAATAAAGGAAAAAAAGACACCAAAAATATACATTGTATTCTTGTCTTCCAAGGCAAAGCGCAGATAAAGGTAGTATCCGGAAACATCTCCTAATTTAAACAGTTTTTTAAAAGGAACATTTGTTAGATACGGATAAAGCCAACTAAGTTGTTTGGCAGTGATCTCAGGAACATTTGTCGCAGCTCTTCCATTTGGAAGCTTATCTTCAAATTCTATACAGATAAATAGGCCCCGACCTGGTTTCAGAGGCCTACCATATTTTTCACGGCAATACCTGTCGGTCATTGCTACCATAGTTGTTAAAGTATATTTCTGATATAAATTGATTACCTTTTGAGTAAGTGGAATAAACTTATGTTTACCGGTTGTCCCCGAAGTCTGAGCATAAGCTACAAGAGGATATGAACAAAGAATGTCTTCTTCATTGTTGTCAATCATTCTCTTGATATATGGATGATAATCTTCATAGGTTGATAGGGGAACTTGCTTTCGATAATCTTCTATGGAACTGATACTTGAAAAGTTGTGCTTCTTACCAAATTCACAGTTTTTATTATCTTTGAGAATTCTGAAAAGAAGTTTTTTATTCTTCTTCCCAGCATCAACTGTATTATTATTTAAATCTCTCAAGTCGAGGTTGCCTTTGGCAACCAGCCCTTTAAAAAGCAAATATGTTCCTAAATCTCTATTCATATGCTCTCTCCTTAATAGCTTTTTTAAGCTTGTTTCTCAAAATCTTTTCTTTCCAATTTATGATGTCATTAATCATACAATCATATTGGTTTATCGCTCACAATACTGGACTATTATTTCTTTTTTATTAAATACCTCTTTATTTTCATAGTTGTCGTCTTTTCAAACGGTAGATCCCTGATCTTGGTCCGATAGATATTTCTGTAGCTTGGAACAGACCGGTTGTAGAAATCGACATCGTTCTTCAACATCGTCCTTGCTTCAGAGTAATTCTCTTCATCAAGATAGAACTCACCAACTATTCTACCGTTTTCTTCATACACTACGACTTCTTTTACATAAGGAAGTCTCATCAGTTCGATTTCAATTCCTTCTGGAGAAACATTTTCACCATTAGAAAGGATTATTAAATTCTTTTTTCTTCCCGTAATAAACAGAAAACCATCTTTATCGATCCTTCCATAATCACCCGTCTTGAACCATTCTCCATCAAATGCTTCAGCTGTTGCTTCCGGATCTTTATAATATCCTTTCATGACATTAGTACCGGAAACCAGGATCTCGCCGTTTCCATCCTTGTCGGGATTCAGTATTTTAACTTTATTACATGGTAATATCTTACCAACACTGCCAAAACGGAAATCATGCGGTCTGTTGGCAGCGACGACCGGTGAACACTCGGTGATCCCGTAACCGACCAGTACCTGAATTCCGAAATCATAAAAATCTCTTTCAATTTTCTCATCAAGCGAAGCCCCTCCACAGATGATGACTTCCAAATTCCCACCGAAACTGTCATGAATTTCTTTGAAGATCTGTCTGCGTTTATCGATACCGAGCCTCATCAGGAACCTGCTCAGAATCAGTCCTTTCTTAAGCGCCTTTTCCTTGTTGTTTTTCCGGGCATTGACCCAGATTCCGTTGTGAATCATTTCAACCATCATTGGAACAGCTGAAAGATTCTGTGGGTGATTGTCTTGTAGGTCTTTTAACAGACGCCTCATGTTGGAACTGAAATGAGCAGTGCCACCGCAAAGAATGACTGCAAATAATGCGGAAGCCCATGGGAATGTATGGTGCAGAGGCAGGAAGATCTGAGTGTCGTGTTCGCAGATATACTTACAACATCCTACGGCATCGCTCATCAGATTCAGATGACTCAACATGACACCTTTCATCGCTCCCGAAGTGCCAGAGGTGAAGACTATGGTTGCCAGATCATCTCTATCTATGACTAGTTTGTCATAAGAATCGTTTCCTTCATCAATAGCTTTCTTACCTTCTTCGCGAAGTTTATAAACATCATTCAGCGGATAAAGCTGAATATCTCCTTTGAGTGCTTCAACGATCTTCTTATCTTTCTGGGAATAGAATAAAGCCTTACAGCCACATCTTTCAATCAATTCGATAATTTCTTTACTTCCCAGATTTCTGTCTAATGGAACGACTGTATTTCCGCTATTAATAATAGAGAAGAATGAGATGCACCACTCACTTGTATTCTCACCAATTAAACCAATATTTACTTTATTAAATCCTTTATTTAGGATATAAGTTCCTAATTCCCTATTAAAATCAGCGAATTCTTTTGAACTGATAGATTCATTATTGCTGTTAAAAAGAAAAGGAAGGTCTCCTCTCTTATTCTTACCGTATTCTACCAGTTCCCTTAAGGTCTCAACTTCTGGCATTTCATATAATGGATATGGTCCGTTTTTCATTTCCCAATACCTTCATTAAATCATTCAATGCTCTTCAGAGATTCAACCATATTGACTTCCCTGAGCGGCTTTTTCATAAACATCAAAACAATAATAGTAAATACAATTGTGATCACAATTGAATAAACATACGAAATAAGATTGATGTGATCACCATACATTATCATTTCTATATTGATAACCGACATGATGAAACGATGTTCAATAATGCCGATCGGAATACCGACTACGCAGCCGATAAGAGATAACAGTATTATCTCTTTAAATATATACGTATTAACTTCCCGATCGGTAAAACCTAATACCTTTAAAGTGGCAATTTCTCTAATTCGTTCAGAAATATTGACCTGTGTGAGATTGACGATGACGACAAAAGCCAGAGAACCGGCCACAAGGATAATGACAACAATAATAAGGTTCAATGCACCAATAAGCGTGCCGTATTTTTCCAGACTATCTTTACTGCTGGTCATGGAAACAAAACCATCAAAGTTCTTGATCTCTTCCAGAAGATCATAATCATCATTTGTTTTGATGCCGATCTTGTTTTTGGCCAGATTCTCGTCAAAAGTGTTTTCATATAACGAATCAGACATGAAGATATAGTGTTGGAAATACATTTCACAGATCTTGTCGATCTTTACATCTGCCTTGAACCTGCTTCCTGATTCTATGGTTATCGTGTCTCCTTCTTTCAGGTTGTGATTCTTAGCGAATTTTTCGGAAACTACAACTCCACTGTTTCCAATCTTAATTGGAGTTTTCTTGTCAGTTTCCCTGAGGTTCAAAATATATTTTGCCTCTTTAGGATCGATGACAATCATATTGGCAGTAGCTTCCTCACCATCCAGATAAACTCTAGTCATGTAAGTGCTGTAGGTAACAGCCTCATCGACATGTTGATTGTTATTTAGTTTTTCTATTGCTTTATCAACATCTTCAGCGCTTTCCAGAGAAACGGAATACTCATTAAGGAAAATATCCCCCGTCTGTATATAAAGGACATCTCCTACAGAATCCTTAAAACCAAAACCCATGATCAATAATCCTGTACAACCGGCGATACCGGCAATCGTCATCAGAAAACGTGATTTATATCTAAAGATATTTCTGGCCGTGATCTTGGATGTGAATGATAACGAATTCCAGAGGAAAGAAATCTTTTCAATAAAGAGTTCTTTACCTTTTTTAGGAGCTACCGGTCTCATAAGTGACGCCGGTGTATCTTTGATGATGTCATTGACTACGTAAGCTGTAATGCCACACATCAGGATAGTAAATGAGCCAATAGAAAGAAGCAGATTCTTAATTGGGAAACAATAAACTATATCCGGAAGGTTATAAGCCATTCTCCAGGTATTATAGATAACGTTTGGAAACAGTATCTGTCCGATAGCAGCACCAATTAAACCGCCGCATAAAGAAGCCAATAAAGCATAAGTGACATATTTGCCGATGACCTGAAGATTTGAATAACCCAAAGCCACATAGATACCAATCTGGCCTCTCTGTTCATCGACCAGACGTTTCATGGTAGTCAGGCATACCAGAGCTCCGACCAGGAAAAACATCATAGGCATATAGATACCGATGGATTCCATCTGAATGCAGTTATTCTTATACATAACTGGAGAATACAACAGGTCGCGATCAAGAACGACCCATTCAGATTTAGGCAGATTTTCTAACTGATGTCTGGCAGATTTAAGCTGCGTTTCAGTTTCGCTGATCTTTGTCTCAAATTCAATTACGGCCTTCTGATATTCCAGCATTCCTTCTTCATACTGCGCTTTCGCATAGTTTAACTGACCATGCAGAGAATTATACTGGTTGATCGCTTTAATATATTCGTTATATGTATATTCCATGGCGGCCGATGCTGCATTGACACCATCGAGACCAAAGTAATTGAGTACATCAGAAATATCACCTTCAATTTCAACGGTGTTATCATAGATTGAACCTAACATTCCAGCATCATTCTTAAGAGATGATTCTAAAGATTTAATCACACCATCAAGAACTGTTAACTGAGCTTCATAACTGGCGATCTGAACCCTGGCATCATCAAGCTGGTTCTTGGCATCATCTAACTGTCTTTGACCTTCTTCCTTCATCTGATTGAAGAGTTCTTCTTTTTCATTTAGTTCTTCCGTGTATTCTGCAACCAGTTTATCTCTTAGATATGATTGTTGTGTTGCGACAACATTTTCTACATCGACCTTTTTTTCATCGATATATTCATCATAGGAACTGGTATTTGAAAGCAGTTTGTCTGCGCCATCCAGGGTGACATACATGGTCGTATAGTAATCAAAAATGAAATTGGTATTTGGAACAAGGATGATTCCTTCTATTTCTTCATTATTGAAATTTGATGAACCATACATCTTGCCAAGATACTGTGGTGATTCTACGATGCCAACGATCGTATACTCGTTTTCGGAAAGATAATCATTTATATCACTCGAACCATAATTCAGAATGAACTTTTCCCCGATTTCATGAGGTGTACCAAAGTCGTTCTTAAAATAAAGGCACTCGTTCTTTTTCTCCGGCATACGCCCATCTAACAGACGATAATTGTTTATGTTTTTGGAGAGTTCAGAAACTCTAATAACACTGACTGTATCATTCTCATCGGTTCCATGACAGTCTATCTCTTTTGAAGCGTAGACCATCTTCACTCCATCTGCGTTTTTAATCGCCTGATAATCTTCATTACAAAAACCATAAGGGGAATAAATGACCAGATCCTGAAGATTATATTCATCATAATATCGGTCCACGCTTTCTCTCATGACCTGGGGTGCAGACATTAAACCCATCATGAAACCGGCGCCGATCAGCACGATAAGCGTCAATGATAAAAAGCGTCTATAAGTTCTTCCGATCAGGCGGAAAGTCTCAACCTGAAACATCATCAGTATTCTATATCCTCAGCCTTCTTAGGCTTCTTGTTCAGTTTGATGGAATCGACCTGTCCGGATCTTACTCTGATGATCTTGTTGCCCATATCAGCTAAGGCTGAGTTATGGGTAACGATAACTACGGTCATCTTCTCAT
>JAFRJA010000205.1 GCA_017432545.1 Erysipelotrichaceae bacterium | reverse complement strand
CTTTTCCTGTGGTAGCCGTATCCATACCGCCTAAGATATTGAGTATGGTGGTCTTACCTGCTCCTGAAGCACCTAAGATAACGACAAACTCACCCATATCGATACCAAAAGACAAAATGTTTAATGCCTTTATCTCAACTTCACCCATCTGATAGATCTTGGAAACGTCTTTGAATTCTATATAAGCCATATGTGGTAACCTGCTTTCTTTTATTTAACAATATTTTTATTATATTATAATTTTTGATTCTTCTAACATCAAAGTGGGTAAATATCACTCCCTTTGATGATATATGTTCCTGTAGATAAAAGGACACAGTATACATTAAACTTATTAGTGTCGAAATAATAAGGAGTAAAGTATCTATGTCCTCAACTACTAAAGTATTTAAAAAGATCTTTGATGTCAATAAGGTAAAGATCACTGTCATTAACTTAAAGAACGTATCATCATGATATATACAGAAAGGCATGAGTAAAATCATGTCTTTTTAGCGCTTTGATATTTTTCTTGAAAAATATCTGAATAACACTTGACAGAAAAACCAAAATCTGGCGCTCCGTTTCACTCCGCGCTTTCCATTAGGAAGGCGAAAGGAGTGAATCTGAATGAAGAAGAAATACATTACTCTGGTAAGATTTAAACTGTTTCCGCCTTGTGAAAGCGCTGCTTTGGAGGAAGACTTATGAGTAAGAAGTCCTATTCCGACAAAGTGATGACTGTATTGGACCACAAGCTGGAGAAGCTGGACAGAGAAAAACACGAACTTGAATTACTTACAGATGATCGTTTCTTCAAAAGGGCTTCCAGAAAACTTGATTTCAGGCAGGATATGAAGATACTGATGTCGATCGGATCCTCTTCCATGAAAAAGGAACTGTACAGATATTTCAGTTTTGATGCAGATACTGTTTCGTTGCCCGGCTTTTGTCATTCAAGAGCCAAGATCGATGAAAAAGCCTTCAAGGCGATCATGGATGAGGTGAATAAGGCCTATCTGATGGACAAAACATTTAAAGGGTACAGACTTATTGCGGCTGATGGCAGTGAACTTCCGGTGTGTAATGATCCAAAAGACAACGATTCCCATTGTGCAGATGCGAGTATTGATGGTCATAGTTCCTTACATATCAACGCTTTGTATGATGTGCTGAATCACCGTTATCTGGACTGCATCATCCAGCCTTTAAAAAAGAAGCACGAAATCAACGCTATGATTCAGATGGCTGATGCCTATAAAGGGGATAAAGCCATTTTTATGGGCGATCGCTTCTATGGAACTTTCAACGGCATGGAACACCTCAGGCATACCGGTCATAAGTTCTTGGTAAGAGTCAAGGATCTTGAATCAAAGAACTTTATCTTCAAGAATATAAAGGTAATACCGGAAGATGGAGAATTTGATGTGGATCTTCATATCACATTAACTGATCTGAGAAGCACGAAATATAAGGCTATGCCGGATACATATAAAGTGTTATCCAATAACAGTACTTTCGATTATCTGGATAAGGAAAACCGGTTCTATGAGACAGACTACAGGATCGTAAGGTTTCTTATCAATGGTGAAGAGAAATACGAAACAATCATAACAAACCTCGAGCGAGAATCCTTTCCCGCTAAGACAATCAAGGAACTTTACGGGTTGCGCTGGCAGATCGAGATATCCTACAGACATCTGAAATACTCGGTGGGATTAAATGCCTTACATTCCAAAAGAAGAGATTTCATCAGGCAGGAGATCTGGGCAAGGATGGTGATGTTCAATATTTCCATGATCATCACCGATCATGTTCAGAAATCAAAGCTCGATAAGAAAGAAAGGAAATGGGAGTATATGGTCAACATTACAATGTCCATCTTCTTCATAAAAGAGTACATCATCAAAAGAAAAGGCGGTGATCCGCCTGATCTTGAACATCTTATAGCCAAACAGATAGAACCGATAAGACCTGAGCGAGATTTCACCCGCAACGTGAAATCGCAGCCTTACGTCTCTTTTGGCTACAGATTCAGTTAATTCGATACCATTGTAACCCATAATCAAAAAGCTTAATAAAGCATAAATCGCTGTTCTTCAAATAAATGATATCCTATATCAGTTTTTCGTCGTTGTCGATGACGGACCACCGAAATTCAGAATAGAAAACAATCTTCTTTCTGTGATTTTCAGATTAAAAGCACGATCTTAAGTTAATGACAGTGAGGTAAAGATAAATGATGTCGATCTATATGATGATCATTCAGGTCTGTCTCACCTTAGAGTATCTGTCGATCTGTATAGATCAGAGAAGCACAGATGCCCCTGTTGCCACAGGAAATGCCCTGTATATGATCATCCCTCATACTCAAGGATGTGGAGACATCTTGACTTAGGAGGGATCATAAGTGAAATACAGATGGACACTATCAGGATAAAGTGTAAAAAGCACGGTATCTTATGTGAAGCCGTTCCCTTTGCCTATGAGGGATCTGAGTTTACCAAAGATTTCGATCTGACAGCGACCTTCTTCGCCAGGAATGTATCCAAGTCCTTTGTCTCTGAATATATGAGGATATCCTGGAAAACAGTAGGCCGATGCATCTCAAGAGCCAGAGAAGACCTTGATCCTGATCTAAACAGAAGGCTTGACGGTTTAGTCAACATCGGCATTGATGAGTTATGATAAGCTTATCATAATTCGTCGATCCATACTCTATCCTTAAGGTAAAGACGATCCTGATAGCCGTCAACTGTAGCGAAGACCTTTTTGCGCCACAACATCGCGGTAGGATGAGAGATATAGCAGATCTCTTGAGTCATTTCCAGTGGCACATTGAAGCTCATCAGGACGAGATATGTGCACCAGGTATCAAAACTCTTCTTGGTGGAATGGAAGATCGTGTTGGACAGGATCGTAAATCTGTGGTTACAGTCCCTACACAGATAACGGTTCTTGCCATCAGGAGTAAAGCCATTAAACACATAGTCTTTACTTCCACACCTTGGACAGCTTGGGATCCGTTTGTAAAGATCCGAAAGTCCATCAAAGTCATAAACGCCATACCTGTCCTTGTTTCTTCTTAAAGATACAGCTTCTTCAAGAAGGATAAAGTCTTCCTTTGACAAGGCAAAAACAGAATCAGTAAACCTGTTTGACATAATTACATCTCCGTTTACTTAAGCAGCCCTATGACCGGAGATGCCGCCAAACATTGAGCCATAGGACTGCTTAAGTATTTCAATATTTGGCAATATAATTATATCAAGGGGATAAGGATCTACTTATCCGCAAAATTGTTTACCGTTAGATCTTTAATAAATTTTGTGAAAAAAATCGTAATAAGTATTTATAATTTTTTTGTACACATGGAAAGGAATGAGCTTTATGAGTCAACTTTTAGAACGTATTAACAGAAACTGTGAAAAATACTCTGATCGGATTGCCTTTATTGATGATAAGCGTTCTATTACTTACAGAGAATTATGGGAGGAATCAGGGAAAGTCTGTTCATGGCTGAAAAACAACGGCTTTGGCAAGGAAGACATTTGCCTGATCGTTCTGCCAAGAAGTGTATCATCGATGACCTCGATGTTGGGAGTATTGAGAGCTGATTGTGCTTTCTGTAATATCGACAGTTCATATCCGGCTGACAGATTAACCTTTATCCGCATGGATCTTCAGCCGAAATGTGAGATTAACGAAGAAACATATCAGAAGATCCAGGCTGAAGAAAAACCTTATGAAGGATATATCGAACCGGATCCTCATGATGCCGCTTTTGCGGTATATACTTCAGGATCAACAGGAAGACCCAAAGGTGTTCTCCATGAAATGGGAAACATCGACTTCTGTCTTTCTCTTTATCCTGACCAGGGTGAGTATGAGGAACTTCATACCTGCTATACGGCTCCTTTCTATGCCGTGGCATCTATACTTCTGGCCATGAACTGCATGTGTGTAGCCAGAACTACGCACATCGTTTCCGAACTGTTATTACGTGATATCAGAGGAATGCACAAGTTCCTGATGGATCATCAGATCGTTGACACTTTTCTTCCACCATCATTTGTCCGCCTTTATCGTGAACCTAGCCCATATCTGAAAGAAGTTCTGATGGGTGGCGAACATGCAGACAATATCTATTATGAATCCGGGAAACCATCACTGCTCAACTACTATTCAATGTCTGAAGCCGGTTTCCCTTTATTGGTAATGCCTGTTGACAGAAAGTATGAGCGAACTCCTGTAGGCAGACCTGTTATTCAGCAGATAGATCTTCATCTTGAAGATGAAGAAGGAAACCGAATAGAAGGACAAGGAGAAGGAGAAATCTGTTTCAAAAACTTCTTTGTGAGAGGTTATATCAATCTTCCTGAAGAAACCGCAAGAGTATTCCGTGATGGAATCGTTCATACTGGCGATATTGCCAGAAGAGATAAAAACGGTCTGTATACCATTGTCGGCCGTCTTGATGACATGTTTAAGATCAATGGCAACCGTATCGAACCTAGTGAAATAGAATCGGCCTGCCGCAAAGTGCTTGGCCTTTCATGGTGCGCTGCCAGAGGCTTTGAAGACAAAGATGCCGTGGCTCTTTTCTACACTGACGATATCAGTTTTGATGTAAAGGAAGTCCGTCAGAAACTTGAAAGCATCCTTCCGTACTATATGATCCCTTCATATTATGTTCATATAGATAAAGCGCCTGTATCAGCTACAGGAAAGCTTAATCGCAAGGCGCTTAAACTTCCGGAAGAAGTCAAATTGGCTGAATACGTGGCTCCTAGAAACGAATTTGAAGAGAAACTCACAAAAACGATGGCCGAAGTTCTTGAGATCGAAAAGCTTGGCATCAAAGATGATTTCTTCGCACTCGGAGGAAACTCTCTTAAAGCCATGGAACTGCTTGAAAAGCTGAATATTGACGGCTTGAACGTCAGTCACATCTACAGAGGCTGTACTGTGGAAAAGATCTCTGAACTCTACGAGATTGAAAAAGCTAACAATCTTTCTGATGAAGAAAAAGAAGCCATCGGCAGGACTAAGCGATTCCCTTTAAACAGAGTGAATAAACGTATCTGGTTCGGATTGAACAACGGCACTCAGGACTTAAAAATTGCCTATCAGCTTTCGCCGATTATAAAGATCGAGAAACTGAGAGACGTCATCAACGAATATATCCGAAACAACTCGACCTTCAATATGATCATAGAAGACGATAACGGCGAGCCGGTTCAGGTATACAGTGAAAACACACCGGTAGTTGAGATCGAAAAGATGAGCGAAGATGAAGTCAAAGAACTTCAGAAAACTTTCATCAGTCCTTTTGAATACGGGAAACCTCTGGTCAGGATCCGTCTGATCAAGACTGCTTTGTCCAAGTATCTCTTCTTCCAGATGTCACATATGGTGTCGGACGGTGCAGGTATGTCTCTGCTTATTAAAGACATCGCTGCCTTGTTTATGGGCAAAGCAATTCAACCTTCATACTACTTTGCCTATTTGATGGACAGCAGCGTACCGATCCCTAAAGAAATGATCGATGAGGCTTTACAATACTATACCAATAAACTTGATCCTGAGAACAGAATACAAAACCTGATCAAAGATGAAACAGGACAGTTCGGGCAGGGAATAGCTAGGCCAATTTCTTTCCCGCTCAATAAAGTCAAAGCTCTTGTCTCTAAATACAACTGCACTGATGCGTCATTCGTTCATCTTGTCACATGTCTGACACAGGAAAAATATAACGGAAAAGCTTCGTATGTCTATACGTGTTTGGAAAACCGTTCACCAAACGAGAATCCTGCCGGCATGAGAATGTCTCTCGGGGCAATAGGAATCACCACTGAAAGCAGAACAGTAGCGGATCTTTTCGCCGATATGAATGAACAGCAGTATTATCTGATCCGTTATTCCTATTGCAACTATCGTTTATATAACCCGAATACAGATGATTATTCGAGTTTTGGTATTTCCTACATCGCTGACTGGTTCGATTCGAGTTCCAGAAAATTTACTTTTGGGAAAGAACTTAAGCTTGAAAATCAGCATATAGGAGCGAGCGGGTCAAGACCACTTTTATCTCTGACAGTTCGACATGAAAACGATAAGATGATTTTTGTTTTCCAGTATGATATGAAATACCTTACAGAAGAACACGCGGAAGATTTCGTTACGCTCATGCAGAATATAGGCGATGCCCTGCTTGAAGAAAAGATCCTTGATTAAATGCCCGTTACCACAAAGTAGCCAATTATGTGTCATATCATCGCTAGCTTATTAAAAAGCTACAAATCGGCAAAACATTCAGGTGACTACTAAAACAACGTAAAAATCGCTTAGACCGATCATGACTTGTCTAAGCGATTTTTTTTCAAAATATATGTGTCTTTGTTTTCAATAGCCTATTTCTACAAGATTATTCAACGTTCTTCAAAGATTCAATCATATTGACTTCTTCGAAAGGCTTTCTCAGAAACATCAGAACCATTAAGGTAAAAATAATTATTATTTGATAACTTTATCAAGGAAGAATTCTTCCTTTTCCTCAGTATCCAGGATCCTTATTGGCTTAACCTGAATGGTTGGTGCTCCATTGGCGATCTTCTTTTTCATCCAGTCTTTATTAGTTCCGTATTGCAGATTCCCGACTTCGACCTTTCCGATCTTGTTCATATCCACAAAATACTGGTAACGCGGATTACTGTTTCGTAAAGCCTGATCGGCGATATCTGTATATTCACTCATATCTTTATTGTCTTTGTTTTCAATAAGCAATACATAGTGATATGGATGCACATTCAGATCATTATATACGACCCAGTCAAGTATTTCCGTACCTGAATCATCATCCTGACCACAAGTCTACTAAATAGATTTTCTTTCATATAAATGCCTTATTATAGACTTCTTTAAATTTTTTACCAACATAGTTTATTTTTTTAAACCAAAATATGATTTAAATTAAATTTATTATATTCCTTTTGAGAAGACGTCAAAAATGAAAACCAAACACTATCTGCATAAAAACCACAATGGCCATAACAACCAGATAAGAAAAAGGAAGTTAATATAATCCAAGACTAACTGCAGATATGCAGTTTTCTTATGCTTCTTACATTTTCAAATTCACATCGTTTTCCTTTAAAAGCATCCCCTGCTCCCCTTGCGCAAGAATAAGAATAGAAAAAATGTGGGGGTATAGATATATGAGTGCAATAAGAACAGTAGATACACTTAAAACTGAAAACAACGAAGTAATTACGACACTTAAGATCGAAGATCATGATATTTATGTTTATCGTCCTGAAGATATCATGATGGCAGATATCATCAATTATGCCTATTCGGCACCTCTATTGCTGGTATTTGCCGATAAGAAACTGACGACTGATGAAGCGATCGCCTATGCCAAAGCAACCAAACTTGATAAGATCGCGCAGGAAAACGGCGGAAGCGTCGTCTTTGCCAATCCAAAGGCTTCCTGGGATGAAGAGAAAAGCGGACTTTATGAAGAAATAATCTCCAAGACCAGAGTAAAACAATGGGGCTTCTCAAACGGCATACTCTATGACGACAAAGTGCCACGTTCACCTTTTG
>JAFRJA010000204.1 GCA_017432545.1 Erysipelotrichaceae bacterium | reverse complement strand
TGGTGGTGGTGGTGTTCATGATCGTGATGATGTTCATGTTCATCATCGTCATCGTCGTCATCATGATGGTGGTGGTGATGACATTCGCATTCTTCACCTTCACAATGTTCATGATGATGGTGGTGGTGTTCAAGCTCCTCATCAACTTCCGGTAAGATATCCCCACCGGAAACGATGACATCCATCAGTTCTTCGATCGGCATCTCAGCGACCTGTCTGTCTAAAAGAACACAGTCAGGATTGAGTTCTCTGACGATCTCCTTAGCTGCTTGAATCTGTTCTTCATCAGCGACATCAACATGTGACAAAATGACTGCATTGGCCGAAGCTACCTGATCATTGAAGTATTCCTTGAAATTGAGATGATACTTCTTGCAGGTCTTGACATCGACGATGCAGATATGAGAAACGATCCTGTAATCAGGATCAGCTTTTACGACATTGATGATTTCAGAGAGCTTACCGACACCCGATGGTTCGATGATCAGATCAGTTACGCCCATCTCTTCGATCTCTTCGAGAGCTTCCTCAAAATCACCCTGTAAAGAGCAGCAGATACAGCCGTTATTGATCTCTTTTACCTTCAATGACTTATCAAAAAACGCACTGTCTACCCCTACTTCACCGAATTCGTTTTCCAAAAGCATGACTTTTTCAAACTTTTTCTCATTTAAAAGTTTCTGAATAAAAGTCGTTTTACCTGCTCCTAAAAAGCCAGAAACAATATAAACATTTATCATAGTATCCACTCCTCACTTCTTAACAAAATTAATTTCATCATAACCGGTATTTGGATCAAAAGGTCTGGACGATGTATATTCTTCCAGAACACCAAGAACCAGTTCACAGGTCGTATTCACGAGACAACCTTCACTTAAGTGTCCGCCGATAGTCTTTCCCGTCTCATCGCTCAAAGCGATGTGGATATGGGCCGAACCTTTCGAAATCGTGCCATTCAAAGAAACGATCTCATAATCGTTCTTGTCTTCCAGAAAGCCTTCAGCTTTCGCAAGTCTGATCCTGACCTCATAAAGACAGCCGACACCACTCAATACAATTGCCGTATCTATGTCATTTTCTTTACAGATCTTCTCGATCGATTCCTTTAAATCGGAACCTCTTTTTAAGCGACAGGCAAGTTCCCGCATAAAGATATTTTAACATTTATATCATTCACTGGTAAGGGTAATGACCTTAATAAAAGGAATCTTGCGATTCCCTTTAAGCACTTTTTCTTGTTGTACGTTTGGTTGTCTTTGCTTCGGCCTTTTTGGTCGTCTTTTTCGGCTTGGCTTCCTTTTCCTTGGTTGCTGTGGATTTAGCTCTCCTAGTGGAAGTGCTGCGCGGTTTGGCTGTCTTGACCAGATCCGGATCTTCCAAAACCGGAGCTTTCTTTCTGGTCTTGACCGAGAACATGACACCAGCATAAGGAGCCAGATCGATCGCGATCGAGTTAGGCAGGCCATGGGCCTTGATCTTCTTGGATCTGATCGGTTTGAAGTTGCACATATTGCAGCCGGAATAGATATCCTTTTCCGAATTGATCAGTTCTGTGTAGGTTCCGGAATATGGTACACCGATCCTGTAATTTGTATAAGAGATCGGTTTCATATTCAGAACGATAAGGAAACAATAGTCTTCTTCATAACGCGTGTAGATGTAGATCGACTGTTTATAGTTGTCGGCATCGATCCAGCGGAATGAAGTCGGATCATAATCATAGGAACTGAAGGCCTTGTATGAGTTATAGATCTGACACAGATCGCGGAAATAACGGTTGAAGGAGTCATGGATCGGATACTGCAAGATGTCCCAGTCGAGACCCCTAGTTTCATCGAATTCACGATACATCGCAATATCGTTGCCCAAGAAGTTCAGCTTCTTGCCAGGATGAGTAAACATATACAGGAAGAGGTTTCGGCACATCTTGAATTGATCTTCCTGGCTGCCCCACATCTTGTCGACGATGGTCTTTTTGGAATGGACGACCTCATCATGAGATAAAGGCAGAATGAATTTCTCGGAATAGAAATAGGCCATCGAGAACGTCAGCATGTTGTGATGGTATTGCCTGAATTCCGGATCCATCATGTAGTATTTGAGGGTATCGTTCATCCAGCCCAGATCCCACTTGTAGTCAAATCCCAGACCGTCATATTCTGTTGGGACGGTAACATGTGGGAAATCAGTTGAATCTTCTGCGATAAGCATTACATCAGGATGTTCCTTCTTGATTGAATAGTTGAATCTCTTCACAAAGGATAACCCGGAAGTATTCTCACCGATATTCTTGTTGCCATCATAGAAGATGATATTAGAGACCGCATCCATCCTCAGACCGTCAAAATGATATTCGTTGAGGAAGATGTTGGCTGAAGACATCAGATAGGAAATGACCGGACCCGAACCGAGATTGAACTGGTATGATCCCCATTGTGATCTCGAGAGTTTCGGATCTTCGTATTCGTAACAGGCCTTGCCGTCAAATTTGCATAAACCATAGGAATCAGTCGCAAAATGGACATAAGCTACATCAAGAATGACACCTATATTGTTCAGATGACATTCATTGACAAAATCCATCAGATCCCATGGCGTACCATAACGGCTGGTTACTGACAAAAAGCCGGTAGCCTGATAACCCCAGGAACCGTCAAATGGATATTCAACGATCGGCATCATCTCAATATGGGTATAGCCCATCTGTTTGACATAAGGGATCAGTGTCTCTTTGAGTTCACGATAAGTAGTCAGTTCCCCTTCGTGTTTGAAACCATTGACATGGATCTCATAGATATTCAATGGATTATTGTAGGAGAAATTACGTTTCTCCATGTATTCGTTATCCGTGAACTTGTATTGTGACAGATCATACATGACCGAAGCGTTTGCCGGACGCCGTTCAGAATAGAAGGCGTAAGGATCAGACTTTTCAATGACGTGTCCATTAGGGGTAGTAATACGATAACGATAGGAATAGATACATTCACAGTCTTTAATGATCAGATGCCAGATGCCGCGGTTATCCGTCTTTTCCATACTGTAGAAATGACGGAAATCTTCACGGGAAGTAAAGACCTCGACCTTCTTGGCATGGGGAGCCCACACATAAAACTCGACATCATTGCCGAGTTTATGACAACCCATATACTTATAAGCCTGTGTATCTATGCCGGCGAAGAAATAATCCAGATTCATTTGTCCATTACCTTTCTGTATAATTCCTCATATTCTCTTGCGGATTTGGCAAAAGAAACATCATAGCGCATAGCGTTCTTTATCAGCATCTTCCATCTTTCCGGATATTCATAATATTGCGTATAGGCATAATTGAAGATATTCAGGAAATCATGGGAAGAGTACTCTCTGAATGAGAAACCGTTTCCGGTATTCGTGTATTCATTTAATGGTTCGACCGTATCCTTAAGACCACCTGTCTCCCTGACTAAAGGCAGCGTACCATAGCGCATTGCGATCAGCTGCGAGATACCACATGGTTCAAACAGTGATGGCATTACCAGAAGATCCAGTCCGGCATACATCGCATGAGCTAAAGCTTCATTATAGCCGCAATAGTAGACGAAACGTGACTTGTTTTCGTTTTCCAGCATCTTGAAGGAATACTCATGCTTGGATTCGCCGGTACCTAAAACAGCTACCTGAACATCCTGATGCAGGATATCCTGGATCGCGCCTAAGAAGATATCGGCACCTTTCTGGAAAGTCAGCCTTGAGACCATACCGATAAGTAAGACATCCGGTCTTTCTTCAAGACCCAGACGGTATTGCAGGGAACGCTTGTTTTCCCGCTTGCCGGCGATATAGTTACGCAAACTGTAGTTCTTGAAGATAGAAGGATCGGTTGCCGGATTGAAGGAATCACAATCGATACCGTTGACGATGCCATAGAGATCATCATGGCGGTATTTCAGGATCACATCCAGCTTGCAGCCAAGTTCCGGCGTCTGGATCTCTTCAGCGTAGGTCTTGGAAACCGTCGTCACAAAATCCGCATAGACGATACCGATCTTCATGAAGTTGCAGTAATCGTTGAAACGCAGATCACCGTTTTCATAATAGTGGTAATCAAAGCCCAGATAATCAAACAGCACCTGTTTGTCATATTCGCCCTGATAGGCAAGATTATGAATGGTCAGGATATGTTTGATCCTTCTGATCTTTTCGATCTGATTGTAGCGGATCTTGCACAGAGCCGGTAAGACCGCCGTATGATAGTCGTGTTCATGACAGATATCGGGATAATAATCAAGTTTGATCATCATCTCCAGTACGGCGACATTAAAGAATGAGAACCGGGCGGCATCATCGGCATAGCCATAGACACCGTCACGGTTGAAATAAGTGTCGTTGTCAATAAAGAGATATTCTATCCCCTCATTGATATAGGAGTAAATGTCTGCTTCTTCATTAATAAAACCACTGCGAACATAGATATGATCCAGAAACTTCATACCGTCGTAGTACTGTTCCTTGATGCTCTTGAACATCGGCATAACAACTCTTACTTCAAACTCCTTATTATCCAGAGCTTTAGGCAAGGCATAAACGACATCAGCCAGACCTCCTGTTTTCACAAAAGGCAGTGATTCAAAAGAAACAAACAGGACTTTCATCAGATTCTATCTCCTCGCTTGATATAGATAGGTTCTTCTTTGCTACCCTTGAGATCCTTGATGTGGGTGATAATTGAAAGTCTGTCGACTACCGCACATTCAAGTTTGACATTCTTGTCAATGAAGGTATCAGGAAGAACGATGGAATCTTTAACGACTGCACCTTCCTTGATGACAACATTACGACCGATGACCGAGTTGATTACTGAGCCTTCGATCTGGCAGCCATTGGCGACGAGTGAACCGGAAACTTTGGCTCCCGGTTTATATAATGTCGGGCAGGAGTCATTGGTCATGGTATAGATCGGCCAGTCATCATTGATAAGCTTAAGCAGTTCTTTTTCTTCCTTGATCTGCATATTTGCTTCGTAATAAGCATTAAGTGAAGAAACGCAAGCACAGAAACCATGATGCTGATAGACGCCGATCTTCATCGCTCTGACACAATCCGCAATGATATCGGACAGTGAATAGAGACTTGAAGTCATCGTAGCTTCTTCAACCAGCTGTTTGAAAGTCAGAGTTGACATTACATAAGTTTCCAGAGAAACTTCAGCTTTCTTGACCTTGCCGCGGTTCTTGTACATATCAATAACACGACGATGAGAATCGATCGTCAAAAGATCACCCATCAGGTATTGCTTATCAGCGTTAATAACTTTCTGATACAGGATCGTAATGTCATTCTTGGATTTGATATGATAATCCAGAATTTCATTGAAGTCCTGTTTATAGATAAAGTGCGATGGGGCAATTACGACATAGCCCGGATTCTCAACATCGACAAATTCCATATAGGTCTTGAAAGCCTGAACGTCGACATTGAACAGATCATTGTTCGCAAAATCTACATCACCATGTAACAGCTGGATCTTGCCTCTTTTGGAGTTCAGATTGTAGCTGGTACGGGAAATATGCTCCACTGTCGAACGCGGACGGTTCTTGATAAAGACCTTGATCGCTTCGATACCGGAGTTAGTGAAATTTGAAAGCATGAAATCGATGACACGATATCTGCCTAAGATCGAAGTTGCCGAGATCGGACGGAAATCTTCCAGTCCTCTGACATGGACATATGACGGTTCAAAATTAAGAATACCTAACACTTTACTCATGATCGTCACCTACCTTTTTATTTATTAATGCTTTGGATACCAGTAAGATCTCCTTTGCCTTAGGATCACCAAGCTTCATATTTTCCGGAATCTTTACATCATCAGTTACCAGACACCTGTACAGCTTCGCACCTTTACCTACGGTCGCGTTATTCATGATGACTGATTCGACGACTTTGGCACCTTCCTCAATATCGGCGCCGGAGAAAATGACGGAGTGATCAACTTCACCATTGACGATCGCGCCCTGGGTAATGAAGGCGGTATTGATAACAGCCTTATTGCCTACAACCTGTGGAGTTGCGGAAGCATCGTCCGTATAGATCTTCCAATCCGGATCAAACAGATCAAGACCACTGTTGTCTTTAAGCAGATCCATATTGGCTTCCCAGAGAGAATCGATCGTTCCTACATCTTTCCAGTAACCCTTGAAGCGATATGCCTGAAGTTTCAGACCATCACGCAGATAGGCCGGGATGATGCTCTTACCGAAGTCATGAGCAGAATTAGGATCTTTGGCATCTTCCTTGAGATATTTACGGAAATTCTTGTAAGAGAAGATGTAAACACCCATAGAAGCCAGATTTGATTTAGGCTCTTTCGGTTTCTCTTCAAATTCGACGATACGGTCATTCTTGTCCGTATTCATGATGCCGAAACGGGAAGCTTCCTTCTTCGGAACTTCGATTACGGCGATCGTTGCTTCAGCTTGTGAATCGATATGAGCCTGCAGCATCTTTTCGTAATCCATCTTGTAGATGTGGTCACCGGAAAGGATCAGCACATAGTCGGCTTCTTCCTGGTCGAGGAAGTCCAGGTTCTGATAGATCGCATCGGCTGTACCGTTGTACAGACCTAAACCGGTCTCATCCTTTTCACGCGGAGAAAGCACGTAGACACCGCCGCCTTTGGAATCAAGTCCCCAGGTCGAGCTTCTTGCGGAGTATGAACTCAGAAGGATCGATTCATACTGAACAAGAACACCAACTGTGGAAATATGCGAATTCGCACAGTTCGACAAGGCAAAATCGATGATGCGGTACTTGCCGCCGAAGTGAACTGCCGGTTTTGCGACCTTTTTGGTCAAATCAAAAAGACGAGAACCTCTACCTCCAGCAAGTATCATTGCTACCATATTGTTCTTTTTCATGATTATCAGTACCCCTTTAAAATACTTTGTTAAGTTAATTATACAACATTAAAGACTGCATATCACAGCGGAAAGTGCACCCACAGTAATGATCTTGCTGCGATAATCTTCTCTTCCCCTGTCCGTGAATAAGACCTCATATTCCTTGTCATCTTCATAGACATAATCATTGCAGCTTGGATTGATGAACACCATTAATGTGCCGAGTCTGTAGACAAGACATTCATAGTACTCAAAGAAATCGATAACGGTGTCATCATCGTCAAAACATGGGTATTCTTTTCGCAGTTTGATGAGATCTTTCAGATAAGCACAGATATCTTTGTGTTTGACCCTCAGACTCCAGTCTAAAGCGTTGATTTCATCGGAAGAATTATAGGAATCTCGTAAGCCGTACTTGGTGCGCAGGAATTCTTCTCCGGCATGTATAAAGCCGGTACCTCTGGCTAAGAGTACCAGTGATAAAGCCAGCTTGCATCTTCTTATGGAAAGCCATTTATCTTCGTCGGATTTATATAACATCATCCGGTCATACATCGTGTAGTTGTCATGACATTCGACATAATTAAGACTGTGTTCCTTATCGAGATAGGAAGGATCGGCACTTAAGGCTTTCTGGACGTTGTTGACGATCGAATTGTTGCCGGAAACATAGTGGATGATCGTTTCGCGGAAAAAGTCATTGAACATCATGACCTCAGGCATCTTCTGACAATTCAATATCGAAGCCCTGTCTTCCTGCGGTAAAACATCGCCCATATTCCAGCCTTCACCATAGACCAGAAAACCCGGTTTTTCTTTTCTTAAAGTCTTCATGATCAGATTGACAGTATCGATATCACTTATACCCATCAGATCCATGCGGATGCCATCGACATCAAAAAGAAGCAAATAGCGTCTGACCATTTCCACAAAATAAGCTCTGACAAAAGGATCTTCACTTCTTATTTCATTTCCAACCAGAGTACCATTGGCGAAACTGCCGTCTTCCTTATGGCGATAGAGTCTGCCCTTCAGCATCTTCCCGAGATCATTCTTCTTGAAATCATAGACATGATTGAAGACCACATCAAAAGTCACTCTGATGTTGTGAGTATGTAAGACATTGATGGTTTCGCGAAGTTCATTCACAAAGGCATAAGGATCATCCTGATCATAGAGATAATCCTT
This sequence comes from Erysipelotrichaceae bacterium, assembly GCA_017432545.1. Classification (GTDB taxonomy): domain Bacteria; phylum Bacillota_I; class Bacilli_A; order Erysipelotrichales; family Erysipelotrichaceae; genus Colivicinus. The sequence goes on along the minus strand of JAFRJA010000204.1, from coordinate 38,420 downwards.
TTTGACATGATTATAGGCGATCGGATTATAACCCCAGTTGTAGTCGGTCTTATCATTGTCATAATCCATGATCGGCATCAGCTGCAGATGGGTGATACCCAGATATTCCAGATAATCAAGTCCTAAAGCCTGATCGTTTTTCTTTAATCCGCTTTCCGTCAAGGCTTTAAAAGTCTTCTTATACTTTCCGGGATAGGAAGGATCAGCCGAAAAATCTCTGACTGAACATTCATATATTATCTTGGCCTTGGAAACGGTTTTAGGAATGATTTTCTGTTTATTGAATTTTATAGGATTTAAAACGACCGAACCGTATTCATCGGAAGCATAGGCAAAAGGATCTTTGAAGGAATAGCCTTCACCTTCAAAATGATAACGGGCATATTCACAATTGCCATAGACGGTATTTTCAAAACAAAAACCCTTTTTTTGCAAAGGATAACGGTTGTTGTTCAATAAAAGATCGAGTTTTTCATAATCCGGCGCAAAGACCCTGAATACGGTACGGTCAGGATAATAAATGCTGCCTAAAGAATCGATTATAAAATCATCTTCTGTATAATTTACCATCTATCGGTATTCTTCCAATCTGCTTCTGGCTTCCAGAGAATCGATGATCCCTTCTACGATCTTCTCGATCTTGGAACCCTTTGAATAATCTGCTTTGACCGCAAAAGTCGCTCTCTTGTCAATATAGAGTTTTTCGGCCTTTTCCCTCTTTGAATCATCACCGAACACAGCGATCGTAATACCGCCATTCTGCTGAACAACTTTCATCGAAGGCACATCCGTACTTCCGTCCCCGAAATAGACCATGTTCTCTAATGGCACATATTTCTCCGGCGTTGAGGAGTTGAGATCTTCGTCATTGGTCTCCTGGAAAACACCTTTATTGATTCTGAAAAGGTATTGGGTCTTCATCGTATAGTTGACGACTCTTGAAGGCCAAAGGATCTTGCCATCATCATCATAGGCATAGGTACAGGCATAGATCTTCTTGAACTCCTTGGCGATCGGTGTACCTTTGATGATATCGGTCAGACCAGAAGAAATGATGTAATGTTCAACATTGACGTGATGTGCCTTGCCATAGGCATTAATGCGCCTGAACCAGGTCTTGACGCCATTATACAGCTTCACATATTTACCTTCTTCGACCAGTTGCTTCTGGGTCAGATCCTTGTTTTTATTAGCCATCAGATACATATATGACAGGATCCCGTCACAGTTATGCTTGGTAGAAAACTCTCCGCATTCATTCCAGAAATCAGAAGGATTTTCATATCCCAGGGAACGGATATAATGAAATTCCTGCATATCCTTAGGCGAAAGCGTTTTATCAAAGTCATAGATTAGTGCTAATTTTGCATTTTTCATATACTTAAATTATTACATAATCATTGTAATTAATTCCATAAGAAAAACCGTCATTTAAACGGTTCTTCATCGTGTTATAAAGCTATTTCGTTAAGGTTTCTGATCGCTTCGATATAAAGCTCGACCTGTTTTTTCCAGTTATCGATGACCAGTGATTCATTGGCCCCATGGATATTGTTGTTTTCACCGACAAACTCGCTGCCCCAGGCAATGCAGTTGTGGATCGCCTTGGCATAAGTGCCCCCGCCGATCGCCTGCATCGGTGTTTCATCACCCGTCAGATCAACATAGGCTTTCTTGAGCGCTTTGATGAATGGCGTGCTCTGATCAAAGAACAGCGGTTCAGTCCGGTGCTTGATGATGATCTCGTTGTTTTCATCATTGACATTGAGCAGTTTTACCACTTCATCCGAGTTTGTCTTGACCGGGAAACGCATATCCAGAGTGATATTGATAACTCCGTCTTTCATGAAGACGACACCGAGATTGATCGAAGTATCGGTAATATCATCTTTCAGCTTTTCGTAGCCCAATAATTCGCCATGAAGGTTCAATGCGAAATGTTTGTGGAACCAGTCAGTGAAAGTATCGTTGAAATCAGCTGCATATAGTCCTTCCAACAGGAAATGCAAGGCATTGATACCTTCATCAGGCATAGAGGCGTGAGCTGCCTTGCCATAAACGACCAAAGTCGTGCTATCTTCATTTTCGCTTATCTCAAAAGTGATGTTGTGAGTCATCAGGAATTTCTTGAATTTTTCAACATCAAATGAGCCTTTCGGAACTGTTGCTTCACAACGCTTGCAGACTGCATTGGAAACATCGCCACCGGAAATACTGATGATCTTGGAATTCTTACCGGTGATCAAAGCGCCGACCATGCCCTTCTCCGCATAGATGCCCGGGAAGTCGCCGTCAGGGGTAAAGCCGCAATCGATATCTCCTTGTTTTTCGACATAATGTCTGATACATTTTGAACCGGTCTCTTCGTTACATCCCAATATCAGTCTGACTCTTTTCTTAAAAGGATAATTCTCTTGGATCAGATATTTGAGCGCATACATGGACGCAACAGCTGCTCCCTTATCATCGGAAACACCGCGGCCGTAAAGCTTGCCGTCTTTTTCCACCATCACGAAAGGATCACTATCCCAACCATCACCTGCCGGAACGACATCAAGATGAGCTAAAATACCGATCAGCTTATCACCTTCACCGGTCTCACCGAAACCGCAGTAATAATCAAGATTTGTCGTCTTTAAGTCTTTTTCTTCCATCATGGCTAAAGCCCTGTCCAGCACTTCATGATTGGCCTTGCCAAAAGGTTCCATATCATCAGAATAAACCGAAGGACATTCAACCAATCTGCCCAGATCCTTTTTCATGTTTTCGATATTTTTTTCAATAAACTCTCTGACTTCCATAATTCCCCTTCTTTCTAGATAATCAGTCCGATCGGACAGTGATCGCTGCCTTCTACATCATCGTAGATGATTGAATCCTTGACTTTGTCCATGAATCTGTTTGAAACTACGAAATAGTCAATTCTCCAACCCGCATTCCTTTCCCTGGCTTTCGAGCGATAAGACCACCAGGAATATTTGACGGTTTCCGGATATAGTTCCCTGAACGTATCTTTGAAACCACTCTTAAGCAAAACCGTAAACTTGCCTCTTTCTTCATCCGAGAAACCGGCCGAAAAATGATTGGTCTCAGGATTCTTCAGATCGATCTCGTTGTGAGCGACATTAAGATCACCGGTATAGATGACCGGCTTTTTCTTATCCAGTCTGACAAGATGTTTCCTCAGATCATCTTCCCAAAGCATACGGTAATCAAGACGCAACAGACCGTCCTTGGAATTAGGCACATAGGCACAGACAAAATAGAAGTCTTCAAATTCCAGCGTTATTACTCTTCCTTCTTTAGGATGATCTTTGCCTTTGATATCATAGCTGACACTTAAGGGTCTGATCTTGCTCAATACCATCGTTCCTGAATAGCCTTTTTTCTCAGCTGAATTCATATAACGGAAATAACCGTCAAAATTGAAATTAAACTGATCTTCCTGCATCTTTGTTTCCTGAAAAGCCATGATATCGGGATTTTCGGCATTCATAAAAGGAATGAGATTTCCTTTAGACATGAGGGCCCTGAGGCCATTTACGTTCCAACTTATCAATTTCATACTATTTTCTTCAACTTTCTGTTAGAAACAGATCTTAATATCTGTTTTTCCTTCATAGAGAATAATCAATTTCACTCCCTATATTATCATTTATTTCCTTAATATAGTATAATTATGAGTTGTATGGAAAATAAAAAAGAAAACGGAACGACTCCGGAAAACCTTAAAAACAAGAAAGAAAGCAATGTCTTTGATGAAGCAGCCGGTTTCAGTGGCTTAAGTAACGAAGAAGTCCAAAAGAGCGGTAACTTTTTTGATAACCTGAAGGAATTTGTCAGCGTCAAAAAGGAAGAACTTGAAACGACCATAGCACAACAGTCTAAGGCAAGAAAAGAAAAGTCTGAAAAGGCACGCAAAGAAAAGGCAGCCTTTAAAGACATACCGGAAGATAATGAAACAATAATAGCTGATGGTTTTGAAATGGAAAAAACCGAGGCAGCAGCCATCATAGCCGGGGCCAAGGATGAACTGGCGGAAAAACACCAGGAAATAAGTGACAAACTTGAGGCTGAAAAAGCGGAAGTTGCGGCAATTATAAACGAAAAGAAAGAAGAACTTGCGGAAAATGTGCAAGAGATAAAAGACAATATCGAAGCGGAAAAGGCTGAAGCAGCCATTGGCTTGTCGGAAGCTAAGGTGCAGCTTGATGAAAAGCATCAGGAGATCGCTGACAAGTTTGAAGAAGATAAAGCTGATGCCACTGCACTTCTTAGCGAAAAGAAAGAAGAACTCAACGAAAAAGCAGAGGAAATCAAAGACAATATCGAAGCGGAAAAGGCTGAAGCAGCGATCGGCTTTGCTGAAGCTAAGGTCCAGCTTGATAAAAAACATCAGGCAGTTTCCGAAACAGTTCATGAAGATAAAGCAAAAATCGATAAGGTCTTCAAGGAAAAGATCAAAAAACTGACGATCAAGAAGGATAAAGTAAAATCCGAAAAGGTCAGATCCGAAAGACCGAAAGCCAAGACCTTTACCTTCATCATGGCGATACTTATGTGCCTGTTCCTTCTGGCTTGCCTTGGAGCAGTGATCGGTGCCTTCTTATTTGCAGCTAAGCTTTGTGAAGATAAACCGACCCTGGTCGTTGAAGATCTGGTAGCCCCGGATTCCTCTACGATCTATGATTCCGAAGGAAACAAGATCATGGAATTGGGTATGTATCTGCGTGAAAACATCAGCTATGAAGAAATGCCTAATACGCTGATCGATGCCTTCCTGGCGATCGAAGACTCCCGTTTCTTCGAACACTTCGGTTTCGATATCCCGCGTTTCACTAAAGCAGCGCTGGAAAATGTCAGGACCCGTGATTTCTCTCAGGGCGGTTCAACCATAACGATGCAGCTGATCAAGAACACCTACTTCTCTATCGATGCGGATGCGGATTCAACTATCGCAGCTCGAGAAGGTATGTCCGGTATCAAGCGTAAAATGCAAGAGATCGTCTTAGCCCTGGAACTGGAAAACAGGACGGAGATCACCAAGCAGGAGATCATTGCCATGTATATCAACAAGGTCAACTATGGCAATAATATCCGTGGCGTTCAGAAAGCGGCTCAGTATTATTTCGGCAAGGATGCGAAAAATCTGACCCTGACTGAATCAGCCTTCCTGGCCGGTCTGATCAACTCTCCAAACTCCTACAACCCGTATAACGATAAATTCAAATACGATAACGGCTATCTCGACCCGGAGATCGAATATCTGGAAAACGGAACGGAAAGAAGAAACGAAGTTCTCAATCTGATGGTCGATCACGGTTATATCAGTGAAGCTGAGGCGAAACTGGCCAAATCAGTAAGACTTGAGGATCTGCTGGTTGGAATCGATGTCAGCTTTACGGAACTGAATGAGAAATATCAGTCTTATATCGATGCGGTAATCGATGAAGTGGAAGAAACAACGGGTGAAAGCCCATATCGCGTCGGTATGGAGATCTATACCAATATGAATCCATACATGCAGGAATACGTATACGACATGCAGAATGAAGAAGAGTATGTCGGTATTGAATTCCCGAATGAACTCTGTCAGAGTGCGATCGTGGTCATGGATAACCAGAATGGCGCTATCGAAGCTCTGGGCGGCGGACGTGGTGAAAATGAAGAAGCCCGTCAGTTCAACCGTGCCACTTCTGCTTATCTCAACCCCGGTTCATCGATCAAACCGGTCATCGACTATGCCTTATGTATCGATGTCTTAGGTTATGCGACTTCGCACACCTTCACCGATCAGCCATATTATCTCTATGATGGTAACGTATTAATCTCCAATTATGACCATGCCTACCACGGAGATATGCTGATGACGGAAGCTCTGGGGCGTTCGCAGAACACTCCGGCCGTACAGGCTCTGGCTGCCGTTGTCGAAGAAAAGAGTGAAGACTTCGTTGTTGATTATATGAATTCCATCGGCTTCAAGTTTGATTATTCAGACTTTGACCTGCAGTTTGCGATCGGCGGCAACCGCTGTCTGGTCACGCCACTGCAACTGGCCGGTGCTCATGCGATGTTCATGAACGGCGGTAAATATATCAGACCGCATTGTGTCAACTACATTGTCTATAATGGCAAAAACAGAGAAAACTTTGTTGCCGATACAGTCGGCAAGCAGATCATCTCTGATGCTACAGCCTGGATGGTTGCTTATCTTGAAGAATACAACATGACCGGTAATTTCTCGTCATTGATGTGGTATTGCAAGAGATATATCGATTATCCGCTCTATGGCAAGACCGGTACGACCGACTGGGGCGATTCCGGACTGGAATATGGTATTCCGGAAGGTGCGACCAAGGACAGCTGGCTGGTCATGCAGACAAACAAATACACGATCTCCTGCTGGACCGGATATGATAAGCTGGAAAAAGGTGCCTACTTCACAACTGCTGAATATCAGGACAACACCAAGTCCAAGATCGTAACCAAGCTTTTACAGGAACTGGAAACTCATCATTCCGGAACCTATGATCCATATACTCCATTGGCGATGCCTGACAGCGTTACGGAAATCACGCATGTCAAGGGTGCTTATCCATACGCTGAACCAAGCGGTGGCTACCCGACAGTTAAAGGTTATATCGCAAAGAAAGCTTTAGCTGATCATCCTCTTGGAACAGTCAATGAAGCTATGGATTATGCTAAAGAACACAAGAAATACATTGATGGTGGTATTGCCAACCTCAATGGTGCCTATGATGGCGGAACGGTATGGGTAACATTTGGAACCGGAGCCGGCGAAAGCGGCTTCTGTACGGGTGATGCCTGTGACCTGTCAAGCAGTAATGTCTATGGCGAAACTACTTATGCAGCCGGACCGATCTGGTTCCCACACTGGACAGCGATCTATTCCGGTGGTGCTTTACCACCATACTTCTACACGATCACTTCCGATACCGGTGAATCCATTGTCAACGCTACGGAAGAAACAAGTTTTTCAGAAGAGATCGGCGGTTCAAGAGTTACGGTATGTGTTTCCACATCCTCCTCTTCATCGCAATCCTGCATTGCCTTATCGGCCGGATAAACAATTACTTCAAAAGGACATGTCAAAATGTCCTTTTCTTTTGAATAACAAATAATTTTAAAAGGCGATCACTCGCCTTTTCATTCAGATCTTTTCCTGCAGACTATCTGGATCGGTACGCCCTCAAAACCGAAAGCTTCCCGAAGTTTATTTTCAATATATCTTTCATAAGAGAAATGCATCAGTTCCGGATCATTGACAAATAATACGATCGTACATGGTGCACTTGATACCTGAGATGCGTAGTATATTTTTAATTTCTTGCCATTATGCGGTTTGGCAGGATTAGCCATCTGCGCATCCAGTATGACTTCGTTGAGCACATTGGTCTTGATCCTTTTGTTGAGATTCTCATAGACCAGATCGATCAGTGGTAATAATGTTTCTACCCTTTTTCCTTCCTTGGCGGAAGTAAAAGCGATCGGTGCGTAATCCAGATAGACAAACTGTTTGCGGATCTCCTTGGTGATATTGGCCATCGTCTTTTCATCTTTATCGACAAGATCCCATTTATTGTAGACAATGATCACACCTTTTTTGGCCTCATGAGCCAATCCCGCAACATGTTTATCCTGTTCGATAATACCGGTCGAACCATCAAGGACTACCAAAGCCAGATCACTTCTTTCAATGGCGCTCTTAGCTCTTAATACTGCATATTTTTCTACCGATTCGTAGATCTTTCCTCTTTTGCGGATCCCGGCCGTATCGACGACGACATAATTCTTATCGTTATAGGTAAAAACAGTATCGATCGCATCTCTGGTCGTTCCTTCGATATCGGAAACAATTACTCTATCCTGTTTGAGAAAAGCGTTGGTCAAAGATGATTTTCCGACATTAGGACGGCCGATGATCGCAAATCTGATCATGTCTTCATATTCTTCGATATTCTTTTCCGGCATCAGTTCAACGACCTTATCAAGCAGATCACCGATACCTATGCCATGAACGCCTGAGACAGCGATCGGATCCCCGACACCTAAGGCATAATACTCATAGATATTATTGATCATCGAGATATCATCGATCTTGTTTACGGCTAAAACGACCGGCTTCTTACTCTTCTGCAGGAGTCTGGCGATATATTCATCATCACTGCTCAAGCCACTTCTGCCATCCACCAGAAAAACGATGACATCCGCTTCTTCAATGGCGATATCGACTTGGGCATTTATCTCTTTCTGAAACGGCACATCTTCGATCTGAATACCGCCGGTATCGATCAGGCGATAAGTCTTAGACAACCACTCACATTCGCCATAGATACGATCTCTGGTCACACCAGGTGTGTCTTCCACGATCGAAAGACGCTGTTCCAGAATGCGATTAAAAACTGTCGACTTACCGACATTGGGTCTACCAACGATTGCGACAGTTCCATCTATCATTTTATTCTCCAGTTTTTTCTTTGATCAGGTTCAAGGCCCAGTCGACCACTTCTACGATACTCATATCAGATGTGTCGACTTCTACGGCATCTTCCGCTTTAGTTAACGGCGATACTTCGCGATGCATATCCTGATAGTCTCTGGCCTGAATATCAGCCAGGATCTTATCATAATCGGCATCAAGGCCTTTTTCCTTATTCTGTAATACTCTTCTTTGTGCTCTGGCTTCAGCCGAAGCGACCATATAGATCTTGACCGGTGCATCTTTGAGCACAACGGTCCCGATATCACGGCCATCAAGGATATAACCGCCTTCAGCACAGATCCTCTGCTGCATAGCCACCAAGGCCTTGCGGCAACCGGCCAGTTTCGAGACATCGGAAGCTCGCATCGAGATCTCATCGGTTCTGATCTTATCGGAAATATCTTCCTTTTCCAGAATCACTCTTCCGTCGATCGTCATCTCAAGATCCATATCTTCGATCATCCTGACGATAGCTTCTTCATCATCAGTCGAAATATCTTTCTTGAGCGACTGATAAGCCACGGCCCGATACATCGCTCCGGTATCCAGGTGATTATAACCCAGTCTTTCCGCCAGAATATCCGCGATCGTGGATTTGCCGGCGGCACTTGGTCCGTCTATTGCGATATTGAACTTCATCAGATAATTCCTTTAGTCTTCAGGATATAGAAGATGATCAGACCCAGTACAGCAACCAAGACGATGATCAGTACGACCAAGATGATATTGAGGATCGTATTGGAACCTTCATCTTCATCATCTTCGTCAACGACATCTTCTTCTTCCGTAGCTACAACAAAAGGAATGGTGTTGGAAATAGTTCCGGTCTGTTTAACCGGTTCAGCCTCCAGTTCCTTAAGATTCTTTATTTCGACAACTTCTTCTTCTTTTTCTTCTTCAATGGCCTTGGCCAGAACAGGATGTTCCTCAATATATTCTTCTTCGACGACATCGGTTTCATCAACTTCTTCGATCTCATCCGGTGCATCTATATACTGCTGAGGATCTTCCGGTTCATTGTATGTATATTCTACTTCGTTCTCTCTGCTTGGCTCGATCGTTGAGATCTCATCCATGATCTTACTGATCTCCATCGAAACGGTATTGGAGAATTCTGCATCGCTTACTGTATTCTCTTGTTCAACGATCGCTTCCTCAATCACCGGTTCTTCGATCACGGCTTCTTCAACCACCGGTCTTGTGTATTGCGGTTCGACATGATGCCTGATCTCATTGACCATATTACTGGTAAGATCACTGATCGTGGTTTCACCATTGCGCTTGTTATAGGCACTGACTTCGTTGATCGTCTGATCGATGTAATCGTTGAAAACATCAACGTGATCAGCCGCACGATTATCGCTAATTTCTTCAGCAGGTGTATCTTCTACGACCTGTCTTTCTTCTTCTTCGAATTCTTCAGTTTCCTGAACTGCAGGTTCACTGTTCTGCTGAGTACCCATAACATCTTCCAGGAATGGATTAACTTCCTGAACAGGTTCAGCTTGAACCTGCCGAGGTTCTTTAACATTACTATCCGTATTATAAGTTGATGAATTGCTGGCCAGGATGTCATCGATCATAAAATCGATATTCGGTACCGGTTTAGTCTTGATCATTGGTTCATCATTGGCTGTTTTTTCTGCGACGTTGGAGTCTTTGCCGAGATCTTCGACCTTGAATTCTTCAACAAGCGAATCAACTGTCTTTTCCGTAGGGAATTCCTGAATGCTGTTGAAAGTGCTGGTCTGAGTCAGTGTCTTTTCAAATTCTCTGTCTCTGATCGTATCTACCAGCTCATCTACCGGATTTGTCTTTGGTTCCTGAAAACTGGTCCAGATATATTTTGGATCTGTTTCTTCTTTTATCGTCTGCGGAGCCTTGTTTACCGATTCTTTAACCGTTTCGTTATTTGATAACTGATCAGAAATATTTGATAATTTATTTTCATAATCAGAAAGGTCTTTTGTTGATAAAGAAGGTTCTCTGTCGTTTGCAAGAGAATCTCTGAGGTCTGCAAACTTCTGTGTTCTTGTCAATCTAGGCATATAAAAACCTCCAAATTTTTACCAAACAATTATAACATATATAAAAATAAAGATAAACAAATATTTTTATTAAAAGAAACACCGTTAATTACGGCGTTTTTAACTGTTATTTTGCTTTAAGCAGCGGTGAAATGTGCTTGTATAAAACAAAGGTCAGAACATCGATGATAAGTGCTTTGATCAGATTGAACGGCAATACGCAACATAAAACAAAGCCCAGTTTATCCTTGATGATCGGGAAGATCGCCTGGCCCATGGAGATTATCGTCTCCAATGGAATATTATACATTTTTACATAGGCCGGAATGATGATAAAGTAATTTGCAAGACATGAAATGATAGTCATGAACAAAGAACCGACGATCATGGCAATTATTGCTGTCTTACGGGTCTTATTGAACTGATAGATGTTGGCTGCAGAAACGCAATATGCAGTTGAACAGATAAAGGCCGCAAACTCACCGACAAAAGCCGTACTGGTCGGCTTGAGCAGCAGCTTGACCAGAATTTTTATGACCTGAATGAAGAACGCGCCAACCGGGCCTAAAGCAAAAGCACCGAGCAGGCAAGGCAGATCGCCTAAATCAAACTTATAGAAGCTCGGAGCGACAAAAATCGGAAAATCAAACAGCATAAGTGCTGCACCAAGAGCTCCTAAAATAGCTACAACGCTGATATTTTTTAAAGTAAGATATTCTTTCAAAATAAAAAACCTCTCTCATCCTGACTGTACAGTCGCCACCTGAATCACACAGGTTCTGCTTAAGCTCGCGGGGTCTACCGCCGGTCAAAGAATTTCACTTTGCCCTGATGTTTCTATAGCTGAATAATAACATCACATAGGTGTAAAATAAAGTTATATGATAAAACAATTACAAAATGCCATCGATAAGGCCCACAGTATCGTTTTCTTTTCCGGAGCCGGTATGTCTACAGCCTCCGGAATCCCTGATTTCCGCTCGGCAACAGGCTTATACAAAAACGTCTACAGAGCGGAAGAAATGCTTTCGCATACCTTCTTTGAAAATGATCCGGAACTTTTCTATGAATTCTACAAGGAAAAGATGATCTACCCGGATGCCAAGCCAAACTACGCTCACGAGTTCATTGCCAAACTCCAGGAAAAAAAAGACGTCAGTGTTGTCACTCAGAACATTGATGGCTTACATCAGGCGGCCGGTTCAAAGAAAGTCTATGAACTGCACGGTTCGATCCTTCGCAACTACTGCACACGCTGTCACAAATTCTTTGATCTTGACTATATTATCAAATCAGACGGCGTACCTTATTGCGATAAATGCGGTGCGATCGTCAAACCTGATGTCGTGCTCTATGAAGAAGGGCTTGATGAACAGACGATCTCCGATGCGATCAGAGCGATCGCTTCTTGCGACCTCTTAGTCGTTTGCGGTACTTCTTTGGTCGTCTACCCTGCTGCCAGCTTCATCCGCTACTTCCCTGGCGATACATTGGCCATCATCAACAGAGATGCAACGGGTTACGATTCCGAATGCGATATCGTCATCCACGATGATCTGGTTAAGACCTTTAAACAGTTAACGATCTGATTGCTCAGATCGTTATTTTTTTATCTTACGAAATTGGTATGTATTCCCTTTTCTATCTGCGGTTCAGCCAGGTCTTTTTCTTTGGCCAGTTTTCTCATTTTCAGATAATAAGCCATATTGCGGCCGAGATTTCTCATAGTCTGCAAGCCCTCTTCATCTTCCTGTACTTCTTCAGGCGTATTGCCATGACTGTCGTTCCAGTAGGTAGAAGTTATTATGGCCATGCCTGAGATCGAAAAGAATCTGTGTAAGGCATCATTGCTGGTCATATTGCCGGCTCTTCTGGAATTGGAAATAGCCGCTGCCGCTTTCATATTCAAAGTTCTTTTATTCGGATAAGAGGCAAACAGCCGATCCAGATATGAGGTCAAAGACCCGTTTACACCGCCATAATAGACCGGCGTGCCGACAAGTAAGCCGTCACACTCATCAAGAAGCGGATAAGTCTCATTGACGATATCGTTTTTGATGCATCCTTTCTTTGAAGAATTACAGTAGTCACAATCCAAGCAGGAAGAAATATCATGTGGCACATTGATCCAGATCGTCTCAATATCTTCCTGATTCAGGATCTTTTCCACTTCATGCAGAGCTGTATAGGTGGCACCGCTATGATGCGGACTGCCGTTTATGATCAACACTTTCATAGCTGTTAAAAGGCCTGCGCCGCCTCAATGGCCTTAAGCCAGCGATTATATAATCTGTCGACTTCTTCCTTATCCATCTTAGGCTCATAGATTTCACTTTTTTCATCCTTGAAATCTTCTCTGTTGTAGAAACCGACAGCCAAGCCCGCAAGTCTGGCGGCACCTAAAGCGGTCGTCTCAGCCAGGACCGGACGGATGACCGGCATCTCCAGGATATCGGACTGGAACTGGACCAGAAGTTTATTGACACTGGCCCCACCATCGACCTTGATGTAAGGGATCTTTTCCTGCAGATCTTCTTCCATGACCTTGATAAGATCCTTAGACTGATAAGCCATGGACTCGATACAGGCTCTGGTGATGTGAGCCCTGCTGGTACCCCTGGTCAGACCGAAGATCGCCCCTTTACATTTATCATTCCAGTACGGCGCACCAAGACCCGTAAAGGCCGGAACTACCACGACTCCACCGGAATCAGCGACCGTTTCTGCAATCGTTTCCGAGTCTTTGGCATTAGTGAAAAACTGCATCTCGTCCCTTAGCCATTGGATCAGAGAACCGGAAACAAAGATCGAACCTTCTAAAGCATATTTGACTTCATCGCCGATCTTCCAAGCTACCGTTGAAAGCAAGCCATAACGCGAAATTATGGCCTCATCACCGGTGTTGACTAAGATAAAGCCGCCGGTTCCATAGGTATTCTTGACATTTGATTTTTCAAAACAGGATTCGCCGAATAAGGCAGCCTGCTGGTCACCGACAAGGCTTGTGATAGGACAGGTCTGATTGAAGAAGTGACGCGGGTCGATATAACCGAAGACCCCTGAAGTATCCTTGATCTCAGGTAACATCCTCTCCGGGACCCCAAACAGATCAAGCAGTTCCTTGTCCCAGTTCAAAGTATTGATATTGAACAATAACGTTCTTGAAGCATTTGTCACATCCGTCGCATGGATCTGGCCGCAGGTAAACTTCCAAAGCAAGAAAGTATCGATCGTACCGAAGATCAGATTCTCATTTTCTCTGGCCCCTTTGACATGATCTAAGATCCATTTGATCTTGGAAGCAGAAAAATACGGGTCCAGAACGAGTCCTGTCTTTTCCTTGATCAGCGGTTCATAACCCTTTTCCTTGAACTCATTTACGATATCCGAAGTCTGACGAGACTGCCAGACGATCGCATGATACACCGGCAGGCCGCTTTCTTTATCCCAGACGACTGTCGTTTCACGCTGATTAGTGATTCCGATCGAAACGACCTGTTTCGGAGCAATCTCACCACCGTCAAAGATCTGTGCGATAACCGACAAGGTCGAAAGCCAGATCTCGTTGGCATCCTGTTCGACCCAGCCTGGTTCAGGGAAGTAATTGGTGATCTCTTTCTGTGCTACTTTTACAACGTTCTGTTCTTTATCAAAAAGAATGGCGCGGGTACTTGTTGTGCCCTGATCAATTGCCAAGATGTATTTTTCCATATTATTTTTCTCTCCTGTCCTCAACAAATATATTATATAATGATTTCAGTATACAGGAGGACTTACAATGAAAGAGACACTGGTTATTCTGGCCGCCGGAATGGGCTCCAGATATGGTGGCATGAAACAGATCGACGGCGTCGGCAACCATAATGAACCAATCATTGAATTTACTATTTTTGATGCCATCAAGACCGGCTTCAAGAAAGTTGTACTCATCATTAAAAAAGAACACGAAGCAATATTTGAAGAATCACTGGTAAAGAAGATCAGGCCATTCATCGAAGTTGAATATGCCTATCAGGACATCGATGATCTGCCGGAAGGAAACAGCGTTCCGGAAGGAAGAGTTAAACCTTGGGGTACGACTCATGCCTTGCTGTCCTGCCGTGGCATCTTAAAGGAAGACCCGTTTGTCGTCTGCAACGCTGATGACTTCTATGGCCGCAATGCCTTTGAAAAGATCATGGATTTCTTCCACAACGGCATCGATGACAATACCTACTGCATGGTCGGCTATAAAGTTGAGAATACGCTCAGTGATAACGGCACCGTTACCAGAGGCTATTGTCAGAAGGATAATGAAGGCTATCTGACTTCCATCAAGGAGATCATGAACATCAAGTGGAATGACGATCACACCGGTGTTGTCTATGAAGATAACGGCGAGTATAAAGAGATGGAAATGGGCTCACCTGTTTCGATGAACTTCTGGGGCTTCACCCCAAGCGTGATCGGTAAGCTATCTGATATCTTTGTCAGAGAACTGCCGGAAGGCATCAAGAATAATCCGATCAAATATGAAGCGCTGCTGCCGAATCATGTCGGCATCATGGTCGATGAAAAAACAGCCAGAGTAAAAGTTCTTACATCTGATGATTCCTGGTTCGGTGTTACCTACAAGGAAGACAAGCCGACAGTCGTTGCCAAGATCCAGGAACTCAAGGATAAGGGCGTCTATCCGGACAAACTGTTTGATTAAGTACTTAAAAAGTTGCCAGGAGGCAACTTTTTCTATCCCAGATATTCACAAGCCTGTATTGCGGCATTAGCTCCATCGGCACAGGCTGTAGCGACCTGGTGCAGTTTCTTGTTGCGGCAATCTCCGGCCACGAAGATGTTTTTGTTTTGGGTCAGACCATATTCATCAGAGACGAAATAACCGCGTTCATCCAGTTTGGCCAGGTCTTCAAAACGCTTATTGTCAGGGATCAGACCGACCGCTAAAAAGACGCCGTCGCATTCTTCGATCTTTTCTTCTCCATTTTCAAGATATTTAACTCCACACAGTTTGCCATCTCTGGTGACATATTCCAGGATCTTTGTTTCGGTATGGGTCTTTACATTGTTTTTGGCAAAGAGCTGTTCCTGCAGTTTCTGATCAGCCGTAAAGTGATCAAGATCCTGTAAAACAACCAGTTCACTTACGATATCGGCCAGCAGATTAGCCTCTACAAAAGCAGAATTACCACCGCCGATCATTACGACCTTTCTGTCTTTATAGAAATTGCCGTCACAGACTGCACAGAAATGAATCGACTTGCCGATCAGGTTTTCTTCATTGGCCAAACCAAGGCTGCGGTGCTTGGTACCGGTTGCTAATATCACTGTTTTGGCTTCAACAGGATCAGACATATCGAAAGTGATTGTGGCGATATCACCATTCACATCAATTTTCATCGCCTCATCAAACATGACTTCGCCACCCTGCTTCATGACCTGATTCAGCATGAGATCACCAAACTCATCGCCGGAGATCGCTTCAAAACCGGGAATATTCTCCACCTTTGGTGAATTGACGATCTGTCCGCCGAAAACGGATTTTTCGCAGATTATTACCGATTTGCCGTTCCTCAGGGCATAGATAGCAGCTGTAAGTCCGGCCGGACCACCCCCGATTATCGCTACATCATATATTTTTCCCATGTATTACTCCTTTAATAAAGCCCGCATACAGCGGGCTCTTGATTATGATTATTTGCTGCTATGATATTTCATCCAGTCAACCGCGGCGTTGGCTCCCACAAACATCGTTCCATCAGGGTCGATGATCGTCGGAGTCTCCGTCAGATTGAACTTTCTGGCTTCATCCATATTTTCCGAGCAGTTGACGATACGGTGTTCGATACCGCTGACCTGTAATCTCTGTTCAGCACCCTTGCACTTAGGGCAATGATCCTGCACATAGATCGTCGGGATATCAAAGCCGGTCATAGCTCTGGTCTCTTCTTCCTTCTTGGCTTCGGAGATATCGGAAATGATATCTTTGGCCTTCATGACAGAAGTTTCAATGTTGTATTCCTTACGGTGCTTGAATTCCTGGACCTTGCCGTCGTTCCAGTTCTGGATCGGACGGTAGTAACCGGTGATTCTTGACCAGACTTCTGTCTTCTTGCCGCACTTCGGGCAGGTATAGGCTTCACCGGTGATGTAGCCGTGTTCCGGACAGATCGAATAGGTCGGAGACATTGTATAGTAAGGAAGTTTGTAGTTATCAGAGATCTTCTTTACCAGGTTGGCTGCTGCGCGCCAGTCAGGGAGTTTTTCACCTAAGAAGGCATGGAAGACGGTACCGGAAGTGTAGAGCGTCTGCAACTGATCCTGTACATCGAGTGCTGAGAATATATCTTCAGTATAACCGACAGGTAAGTGTGAAGAGTTGGTGTAATAAGGTGTTTCCCCTTCCTTACCAGCAGTGATGATATCAGGATATTTTTCCTTGTCGTGTTTCGCAAGTCTGTAGGCTGTTGATTCAGCCGGAGTTGCTTCAAGGTTATAGAGATCATGATACATCTCCTGGTAAGATACCAGACGCTTTCTCATGTAGTTGAGTACTTCGACTGCAAATTCCTGTGATACCGGATCAGTCAGATCTTTTCTGATCCAGTTGGCATTGAGACAGGTCTCATTCATACCGACCAGACCGATCGTTGAGAAGTGATTATTGAAAGTACCCAGATATCTCTTGGTGTATGGGTATAAGCCGTTGTCCAGCAGTTTCGTGATGACTTCACGCTTGACATGTAAAGAACGCGCTGCGATATCCATCATATTGTCAAGGCGCTTATAGAAATCTTCTTTATTCTTGGCCAGGTAAGCGATCCTCGGCAGGTTGAGTGTTACGACACCTACTGAACCTGTTGATTCACCTGATCCGAAGAAGCCGCCTGATTTCTTTCGCAGTTCACGTAAGTCAAGGCGCAAACGGCAGCACATCGATCTGATATCGGATGGTTTCATATCTGAATTGACATAGTTAGAGAAGTAAGGTGTACCATACTTGGCTGTCATTTCAAATAAGAGTTTGTTGTTCTCAGTCTCAGACCAGTCAAATTCTCTGGTGATCGAATAAGTCGGGATCGGATACTGGAAACCACGTCCGTTGGCATCGCCTTCGATCATGACTTCGATAAAGGCCTTGTTGACCATATCCATTTCCTTCTTGCAGTCCTTGTATTTGAAATCAAGGGTCTTGCCGCCGACGATGCAGTACTGATCAGCCAGATCTTCCGGAACTGTCCAGTCTAAAGTAACGTTGGTGAACGGAGCCTGAGTTCCCCAGCGTGAAGGTGTATTGACACCGTAGATGAATGACTGGATGTTCTGTTTGACTTCCTTATAGGACAGATTGTCAACTTTGACAAACGGAGCCAGATAAGTATCGAATGAGGAGAATGCCTGAGCGCCGGCCCATTCATTCTGCATGATACCTAAGAAGTTGACCATCTGGTTGCACAGCGTAGATAAGTGGTTGGCCGGGGTGGAAGTGATCTTGCCATTGACACCGCCTAAACCTTCCTGGATCAGCTGCTTGAGTGACCATCCGGCACAATAACCTGTCAGCATGGACAGATCATGGATGTGCATATCGCCATCTTTATGAGCTGAACCGATCTCTTCATCATATACTTCTGAAAGCCAGTAGTTGGCTGTGACCGCGCCGGAATTGGAAAGGATCAGACCGCCAACGGAATAAGTGACCGTCGAATTCTCCTTGACACGCCAATCGATCGCATTGACATAGGAATCGACCAGTTTCTTGTAGTCCAGCATTGTGGTAGATATATTTCTGGCTTTTTCTCTCTGTTTTCTGTAAAGAATGTAGGCCTTGGCAACATCCGGGTAACCGGCTTCCGATAATACTTTTTCTACTGAATCCTGAATGTCTTCAACAGTTACTTTTTCATCTTTTACTTTTGATGAGAAATCTGAAGTAACTCTTAAGGCTATCAGATTGATAACATCAGGATGATAATCCTTCTTGCAGGCATCAAAGGCCTTGGTGATTGCATCTGAGATCTTGCTCAGATCAAAATCAACAACTTTTCCATCTCTTTTTACTACGCGGTACATTTTAATTCTCCTTTATCCCTCTTATTTCAACATGTTTAACGTAAGCTGAAACCGCCTGTTTCACCTTCTCCAGCGTCTCAAGGTCTACCTCACTAAGGCCTTGCTGGATGCAGCTGCCATGATCCTCAAAGTTCTGCAGATAGTAGTTCTTGGCCCCTTCTATCCATCTGCCGATCTTTTCGAAATCACTGACCGTATGAAACTGTCTGACTACCGTCGTGCGGAATTCGTAGTCTACGTGATCTTCTAATAAATAGTTTTTGCTTTTCTCGATCGCTTTCAGATCGAATGTTTCAAGTCCGATCGTCTCGGAATATTTCTTCGGATGATTCTTGATATCCATCGCGACATAGTCGATCAGTCCATCTTCGATGAGTTTTTTCATCGCTTCGAAATTGGAACCGTTGGTATCAAGTTTTACTTTAAGGCCGAGGTCCTTCACCTGTCTGATGAAGTTCCCGATACCTTTGTGAAGTAATGGTTCGCCGCCGCTGATGCAGACCCCATCCAGGATCTTGCTGCGGATCTTGAGATAACTCAGAATATCATCTGAACTTATCTCACCGTTATTCTCATTGAGAAAGACCAGTGAACGGTTATGACAGAACGGGCAGCGGAAGTTGCAGCCTCCGGTGAAGACCGTTGCGGCCATCATGCCCGGATAATCAAGCAGTGTGAGTTTCTGCAAGCCATAGAATCTGACCTCATCATTTTCGATTTCCTGAGCATATTCCTTGGCTTTTTCGATCAGCTTGGACTGCACTTGGTTATACTGTTCAAGTTCGATTGGTGAGATATCGGAACACAGATAAGAATTCCATTCCTGACGCATCTTGTACAGTTCGGGCATGATCTTCTGAGTCTTGTCAGTCGTATATAACAGTTTCAGACGTTTGTCGTTCTCACTATTTTCAACGCGCAAATAAGATAACTGTTCCAGTCGTTGAACAGACTTGGTTATCGTTCCTTTATCAAACACACCTAATACTGCAAGCTCATTCATCGAGATACCTTCGTTCTCGTAGATCTGAGTCAGCAGGATAAGCTGAGTATAGCCAATTTCGTATTTTGATAACAGTTTATCGAAATGTTTCTGATTGCAGCGATACAAAATAGAGGAGTCCAAACTTAGATAATTTTTCTCGCTCATATCGCACCTTGTAAAATCATTATAATGCTTTTAGTTGAAAGTTCAACTAAAAAGCAACAAATAATAATTGAAATTTAAACAAAATCATTTCCCGGAAATAATCTGCAAATTTATGAAAATTTTCATTCAAATTTTAAGGCCTTTTTAAGCCTTATTTAACAACGAAAACCTGTAACGAATAATTGATCAAATAAAGAATTTTGACCTTAAAACAGCCCCTAAAAATGTCTATAGAACGAGATCCTGCTCACACTATAGCTAAAAAATTAAATAATCTTTAAAATAAAATTATGACGACAAACAGAATAAACGAAGCCAGCGAACAATATCGCTACGCGCGCAAGAAAGCTCTCAAAGTTTTTCATTCAAGACGATTCAAAAAACTGAAAGCCTATCTGCCCGCTTTGGATGAATATGTCGATGAACTCAAGTGCTCGATAAGTGATCTGGGCAACATCGATGTACCTACCGATCTGATCGTAGGTACCCGCACCAGCAGCAGACAGCTGAGCTTTGCCTATAACTTCATGCCTCTGATGGAAGAAAGAAGTGAGTTCGCTTATAAGTGGATAAAGGTTTGCGAACACCACCTCTCCGAAACCGGTATCACCGAACCTCCGGAAGCTTTTGAATATCTGGGCAAATTCTACATCGGTGAAGGCAACAAAAGAGTCAGTGTCCTCAAGTCGTACGGCGCTGCTTTTATCACACTCAATGTCAGAAGACTCTTACCGGAAAAAAGTGATCGTCATGAAATAAAACTCTATTATGAATTTCTTGATTTTTATAATCATTCACATTTATATTCTCTTCAGTTCTCCAAACTCGGTTACTATAAACGTCTGACAAAGTATCTGGGCTATGATGAAGACCACGAATGGACAAGACACGAAATGATCGTCTTAGCCGGTTTCTACGAAAGACTCTCGGCTGAATTAAAACGTAAAAAGATCGAAGCCAATCACGCTGATTGTCTGGTCGCTTTACTTGAAATGTATACCTATGATTTCCTGACCCAGATGACCGATAAGCAGCTTGATAAGGTCATTGCCGACAACAGAACAAGACTTGCCTATGGCAAGGGTTTCTACACGATCGAAGCCATTGCCGATATCGAAGATCCGGTATTATATTCACCTTCCGTGGTCCAGGTTCTAAAAGATGTTGATTTTATTATTTCTGCCGGTGATCTGAGTGCCGATTATCTGGAATATATTGTTACTCTGACCAACAAGCCTTTATTCTACGTCCATGGCAACCATGATGACAACTATGAACAGAAACCTCCGGGAGGCTGTATCTGCATCGATGATGATCTGGTAGTCTATCAGGGCATCAGGATCTTGGGCTTGGGTGGTTCTTTCCGCTACAGTAATTCAAAACATCAGTACACTGAATTAGAAATGCAGCGGCGGATCAGGAAACTGTTTTTCAAGATAAAAAAAGCCGGCGGTGTCGATATCGTCGTGACCCATGCCCCGATCAAGGGCTATGGCGATCTTCCTGATTATGCGCATCAGGGCTTTGACTGCTTCCTGAAACTGCTGAAAGATCTTGAACCAAGGTTCTGGTTCTATGGTCACGTACATATCAATTACGCCAGCAATCTGCCACGTCTACATGCCTATAAGAATACGATGATCGTCAACGTCACCGATCGTTACCGGGCTAAATTCTGATCATTTAAGAAAGCTTTTGATCAATACTTCCAGACCGATAATGATAAGAATCGTTCCACCAAGAAAGGAAGCTCGATAAGAAAGATAGGTTCCGACTTTTTTACCGATCCTTAATCCCATATGGGAGATAAAGAAAGTAACGAACCCGATTATGATGGCGCAGACCAAGGCCATCACAAAGCCATATTCCGCGATCGTAAAACCAACGGATAAGGCATCGATCGAAGTAGCGATACCCTGCACAAACAGTTCCCGGCTGGAAACTGTTTTTTCAACTGGGGCTTCTTCTTTCTGCGACTTCTGTTCAAAACCCTCTAAGATCATCTTGCCGCCGATATACATCAGTAAGCCAAAACCGATCCACGGAACGATCTTTTCAAAAGCCGAAAAGATAGTAAGGATCGTATGAACACAGAACCAGCCGATCAAAGGCATCGCTGCCTGAAAGAAAGCGAAAACGCCCGCGATCAGGTTCATCCTTTTGTTTTCCATCTGCGGTTCATGTAAACCGTTAGCCAAAGAGACGGAAAAGGCGTCCATCGCCAAAGCTACTCCTAAAGCAATACTGTTTACAAAAAATAAGATACCCATATTTCTCCAACAAAAAAGGTATAGCTTTTTACTATACCTGAAATCACTGTTTTATCTCATGTATAGCTAAAAAAGATATACATGAGTCTCGCTGTTTAAAACAAGCCAGGCTTTTAGCCAGTATGTTGACTTGTTACACCAGAGGTGATAGCTACTCCCCCATGAGCGAAGTTATGATATCACTCTCTTTTTGTGTTAGTCAACGATAACTAGACCAGTCTGTCAAACAGTCTGTAGAAAGCCTTGCGTGAGCGACGTGGCATGGAGACACATTCCTCGATAGGCATCGAGACGATCTCGTTGTTTTTGATGCCGACACAATGTCCGCCGACACCCTGTACCAGTAATTCGACCGCTTTAGCACCCATTCTTGAAGCTAAGACACGATCAGATGGCGTTGGTGAACCACCTCTTTGAATATGGCCTAAGATAGTAGCTCTTCCCGCAAAACCGGTCATCCTGCTTATCTTGTCAGCCAGCGATTTGACATCGCAGGTCTTTTCCGAAACGATGACGATCGCATGGTTCTTGCCCTGATTCTCCAGATAGCGCAGTTTTTCCAGCACAGCTTCTTCATCGTAACCCGTCTCCGGAGTGATCAGAATTTCCGCCCCGCAGGAGATACCGGAATAGATAGCCAGGTCACCGCAATGGTTGCCCATGACTTCAACAACTGAACAGCGGTGATGGGAGTTGGAAGTATCTCTGAGTTTATCCACACATTCAACGACCGTATTTAAAGCCGTATCGAAACCGATCGTATAGTCCGTACCTTCGATATCGTTATCGATCGTACCCGGAAGGGCGATACAGTTTACGCCATGCTTAGTCAAGGCATCAGCGCCACGGTATGTGCCATCACCGCCGATGACGACGACCGCATCGATATGGTGTTCCTTGAGCTTTTCCACGCCTTTTAAAAGTACCGGTTCATCCTTGAACTCCGGAAGTCTGGCACTGCCCAAGATCGTGCCACCCCTGGAGATCGTTTCAGAAACGGATTGTCTGGTAAAAGGTTCATATAAACCTTCGACCAATCCCCTGTAGCCATCATGGATACCGACAACTTCGATACCGTTAGCCAGCGCAGCTCTGGTGACGGCTCTGATCGCCGCATTCATGCCCGGTGAATCACCGCCGGAAGTCAAAATACCGATCTTTCGCAACATTATCTTTCTCTCCTTAAATCAGTTCCGGACAATACATAGTTATCCGTCAATATATCTATCCTCTCCATCAGTCTTTTCGCATTCATCAGATTAGCCTTTTCTTTGCGATCATACTGATAGTGTTTAAGCAGTTCTTCTTTATTGAGATTGGAAGTAAAGATTGTGATCAGCTTGTTTTCAAGCCGGTAATCAAGGATCCTGAATAAGATATCATCCCTGACGAATTCCGATACCGCTTCCGAACCTATATCATCAAAAAACAGATACGAAGCTTTCTTTAGCCTGTTGATATTCACATCGATCATTGAAGGATCAGTATTGAAGAAACCCTTCATTTCATTGAAGAAATTGCTGACCTTCACAAAAGCTACTTTTTCTTTATTGAGCACCAGTGAATTGGCCAAAGCCGAACACAGATAAGTCTTGCCTACCCCGAGATCGCCACATATATATAAGCCTTTATCGCTCTTCTTGTATAAGATGGCTGCCAGTAACAGATACAGTTTCTTCTGATCTTCCTTATAATTGATCGATTCCAGTCTCAGATCCAGCATCTCATCGGCGATATCACAATATACATAAGCGTTTTTCAGTCTTCTTCTTTCCACGATCTTTATCGCATATGGACAATACTCGACTTCTTCAACAAAGCCTCCGTCATAGCTCAAGGCAAGTCTCATGCCTTGCGATGACTGATCGCATTCTTCCAAGCCTTTACAGCTTTCACATTTCTTCCTTGATTCCGATACTCTTTCAAGGGTGTATAAATGATCAAGCGCATAGCGCTCAGATACATTGTTTTCCTTCAGAAAACTGTTTATATATTCATCATTCAATACTGCTTGCAGATCTTTCATTTCTTGCCCATTAATTTAAGAAGTTCCTCTTCATCCGATTCAGATAAAGAAGTATTATTGCTGGTATCATAACTCGGAAGTTTGTCTTCACTTCTCTTTTCACCTGAATTATATAACCATTTAAGCGCTTCATCTGCCGTATTTATATCATTGCGGTGCAGATCGGCAGCCGTCTTGGTCAGATATTTTTCTACTAGTCTATTATCACAGTTTTTAAGGCCATATTCCACCAGAACATTGATGACCGGGGCACTCAGATGATATTTTGCCGACAGCTTGGAAAGCAGATAACGGTCAGACTCCGTAACTTCCTTGCCATCCTGCAAAGACATCAGGAATCTTACGCATGGTACATCGTATCTGCCCTTTTCGATCTTTTCATAGTTTCTGCTAGAACTCATACATGCTTTTTCGAGTTTCTTCAGATCAAAACTGTCCGCATCAAAATCGGAAACCTGAGCCAGATAGACTCTCATCCTGTCATAGGAAACATCATAGAGATCCCCATAGATCGCGATCTTCTCGAGATTGTTTCTTGTGCGGAAACGCATCGGGAATAAAGTCGGTGAGATATCCTTTAAGAAGACATTTATATCAAACAAGGTATTAAAATCATATTTTTCCTTCTTAGATTTTCTGGACTTATTTATATAGGTCTCATCACTCTTTGTCCAGCCTGATAGCGCTTCAGATGTTAAAGTCTTTGACACATTTTCAAAATCGCGGTGTTCATCAGGTTCCACCAGGGTCGAGATAAGTTTCTGATAGTTGGCACCGGAAGTTTTGAGGATAAAATAGCGCACGAAGATATCATCCTTGATAAACTCGTTCATATCTAACGGTGCTTGTAAGACAAAGATATAATGATCTTCCTTCTTAAGAGTCTTCAATAATCTGAATTCATTAATATGTCCGATCAGCTCTTCAAAATGATCGATCGAAAGATTCAGTTCCTGTAAAAGATCATTAAGTTTAGCGTAACCGATCGAAGAACCTTTTAAGACCAGATATTCATAGAGATTGAGGGCTTCGCAGCCTATCAGCGGACCATAGAAAAAGACCAGCGATTTAAGCTTTTCGCCGGATAATTCCACATCCGTTTCGATTCGATAATAGTCTTTCCCTAACATAGTATTACTTTCAGGCACTCATCAATTGAATCATACATCTCTTGCAGAGTACCATTATTATTAATGATTATATCAGCTCTTTTTTTCTTCTCTTCCACACTCATCTGCGCTTTTAGTCTGGAAGTGATCTCCTTTTCATCAAGGCCTCTTTGAATAAGCCTTTCAAACAGGATCTCTTCATCCGTAACGACTAATATATTGTGATCAAAATAGACATCCCAGTTACATTCAAACAGTAAAGGAACTTCCGCAAATAAAGGATCATCCTTTCTCTCATTCAGTTTCTTTAATATAAGCGGATGCATGATCGCTTCCAGTTTCTTTCTTTTCTTCTCATCAGAAAAGACTAAAGCTGAAAGTTTCTTCTTATCTAAACTCTTTTCATCAAAACACTGTGGAAAGTGTTTTTGAACTTCAAGGTAGCCTTCATTCCCTTTTTCCAGCAGTCTGCGGTTTTCTTCATCACAATCAAAGACGTCATAACCAAGACTTCTCAGATAGTTGCAGGCTTCAGACTTGCCCGAACCGATACTGCCGCTGATCGCGATCTTCATGGCTTCAAAACCTGACAGTTCTCACAGAAATAAGTCCCTCTGCCACCGACCGTGATCTTTTTTATATCACTTTTACACAAAGGACACTTTTCCATCGTATGAGCTCGCAAAGACATCTGAAAACGTCCCGTAACACCTAAAGATGAAGTATACGATCTGATCGTCGTACCACCGGCCTTGATCGCTTTCTTAAGGATCTTACGGGTCTCTCTGATCAGTTTTTTAATGTCGTCATCATCAAGTTTATTGCCCGGTGTTAAAGGATGGATGCCAATCGCAAACAGTATCTCATCGGCGTAGATATTGCCAATACCGGCCACAAAGTTCTGATCCAATAAAACGGATTTGATCGGCAGTTTCTTTTTACTCAGCTCTTTCTTACAGTATTCAAGATTGAAATCAGCTGAAAAAGGTTCCGGACCGAGATCCTTGAATTCTTTATAGTCATCATCTTTTTCGATAAGTTCCATCCTGCCGAACTTGCGCACATCGTTATAACGAAGCTGTTTGCCATCGGAAAGATAGAAGATCACATGATCATGTTTACTTAATGGAACGGTATCATCAAGGATGAAATACTTGCCTTCCATTCTTAAATGTGAGACTAAAGTTACATCATCCATCTCAAAAAGCAGGTATTTCCCTCTTCTTTTGAAGTCACGGAAATGCTGGCCGATCAGTTTCTTTTTGTAGGTTCTTTCATTACATTCCACGATCGGCTTATATAGGATCTTGATATTGATTATCTCCAGGTCTTTGATCTTGCTTTCCAGGGTATCAAGGACGGTCTGTACTTCCGGTAACTCAGGCATTATTTGGCCTCATACCAGTCTTTGCCTATCGCTAAAGAAGAATCAAGTCTCGTCTTTAACTTATAGGCTTCAGACATCAGTTTTGGTATCATGACTTTCATTATTTCTATTTCATTTTCCGGTACATCAAAAATCAGTTCATCGTGTACCTGAAGAATAAGTTTTGATTCCATTTTTTCTTTCTTCAATACATCAGCAGCTTTGACCATCGCGATCTTGATCAGATCGGCAGCTGAGCCCTGGATCGTCGCATTCATCGCAGCACGTTTGCCGAATTCTCTGACCATGTAGTTGCGGTCATTGATCTCATTGATATAACGGCGGCGGTTCATCATAGTCTTGACATAGCCGTTGTCCTTGCAGAACTCGACCTGCGTATCCAGGTATCTCTTGATATTGGGATAAGTCACAAAATAATCTTCGATAAACTTCTTGGCTTCCTTTACCGTGAGATTGGTCTGATTGGACAGACCGAAATCCGAAATGCCATAGACCACTCCGAAGTTGATGGCTTTCGCATTTCTTCTGGCGATCGGCGTCACTTCCTCCGGTGTAAGGCCGAAGATATCCATAGCTGTCTTGGTATGGATATCAATGCCATTATTGAAGGCTTTGATCATCTTCGGTTCATTTGCCAGCGAACATAATACTCTTAATTCGACTTGCGAATAGTCACAACTCAAGAAATAATGGCCCTTCTTCGCTTTGAAGGCTTTGCGGATCTCTCTTCCTTCATCATCACGGACAGATATATTCTGTAAGTTTGGATCATAGCTTGAAAGCCTTCCGGTCTGGGTGATCATCTGCGAGAAGATCGTGTGGATCTTACCATCAGGACGGATATATTTCTTCAGACCTTCCGCATAAGTCGAATAAAGTTTTGTATATTTGCGATACTCTAAAATATCGGAAATGATCGGATGGTATTCCGCCAGCTTGATCAGTACTTCCGCATTGGTGGAACCCTTCTTGAGATCAGGCAGTTCCATCTCTCCATACAATACTTCTGCCAGCTGTTTAGGTGATGAAATATTGAACTCATGACCCGCATAGTGATAGATCTTTTCTTCGTATAAGGTGATCTTCTTTCTCGTAGCTTCGGCGATCTCATCGAGTTCCTTCTCGTCACAATAGACACCTTCTTCTTCCATTTCAAAAAGCACATCGATCAAAGGCAGTTCTATGTCTTCATAAAGAGAGATCATTTCCTTTTCTTTCAGTTCTTTTCTGACGGTATCTTTGATCTTCGATAGAGCCATGGCGATAGTTGAAGCATAGGCACTTAAAACTTCATTCGTCGGCTCAAGCGGTTTCTTGACAGTTCCGAAGATCAGCTTGCCTTCTTCAATAGCACCAAAGCCGAAATTCATGATGATCGAAGCCAGATCGGCATTATAGTTATTGGAAAGAAAGCACATCAGATAGATATCATCGATACCTTTATCAGACAGATTGATACCATTATATTTCATGGCGTGCTTCAAAGCCTTGAGATCAAAAACAGTCTTGCGCTTGTCATCAGCCAGATAGGATAAAGCCTTTACATCGTTCTTCAGATCAGCCAGATCGATGTATTCACATTTATCACCTTTAGCGAAACAGGCACCATAGATATTTCTTTCATAATAGGAAAATTCATCGGAAACAAAATAGATCAGAGAATCATTGAGAAGTTCATCGGAGATCGTTTTGACGATGCTGGCAGCTGCTTTTTTCTTTTCGCTGAGGTAATCATCTTTACGGATCAATGAATACATCTCATACTGCTCGAAGAAGTTATTCCTTCCTTCAACATCGATATCAAGTTTAAGATCTTCAAGTTTCTTGTCGATTTCAACATCAGTTTTGATGGTCGCAAGCTGCTTGGAAAGGAAACAGGAATCCTTGTCCCTGATCAGTTTTTCCTGCAGCTTGCCTTTGATCTCATTGATATGATCATAGATGCCTTCACAGGTATCATAGTCATTCAATAGTTTGACAGCCGTCTTGTCGCCTACTCCTTCAACGCCCTTGATGTTGTCGGACTTGTCACCGGCTAATCCTTTATAATCAATGATCTGATAAGGCTTGAGACCGTATTCATCTTTTAAGGCAGTTTCATCCATCTTGGCGATATCCGACATGCCTTTGCGCATGACATAGACGCTGGTCGTATCATCGATCAGCTGCAACATATCTCTGTCCGAAGAAAGGATACAGGTCTCCATGTCATATTTCTTGGCTAAAGAACCGATGATGTCATCGGCCTCGATCGTATCGTATTCAAGATAAGGGATGTTGTAGGCCTTGAGCATATCTCTGACTAACGGGAACTGCATGATCAGTTCTTCCGGTGTCTCTTTTCTTCCAGCCTTATAGTCAGGAGCGATATCGTGTCGGAAAGTGTGCTTGCCCTTGTCGAAAGCCACCGCACAGTAATCCGGTCTGATCGTCTTAATCGCCTTGTTCAGCATATTTGCAAAAGCGTATACCGCATTGGTATATACGCCTTTGGAAGTCTTCATGATATTTCCGTAACTTGTCGCATAAAAAGCTCTGAAAAGAACGGAATTTCCGTCGATCAGTAATAGTTTCATTCTTCCTCTGCTTCTGCATATACCGCTTCCTGAGCCGATGAAGCGATCGATTCCAAAACACTCAGATTCTCATACATCAAAGAAAGGTAATCCTTTCCTGATTCGATCTCCGCATTGGTCAATGACGATATATTTCTTAAAGTAATCCTTTGTAATCCCAATTCTTCTTCTAATCGTGTGCACAACTCCTGCATTTCCGTTGGCATATTCGGTTCATAGGCGATGTATTTCACTTCATCCGCCTTGATCCTGTTTTTGATGATCTCCAGCTGTTCATTGTTTGGAAGTGCACCATACTTGGACAGACATACCGGATAGACCTGGAAACCGAAGTCCTTCTGCCAGCAGCCGAAGGAACCGGTCATGGAGACGAATTTGATCGTCTTGTTTTCTTTTATAAGCTTGCTGGCAAGGGTCTGATAAGCTGCATCAAGCGCGATCAGATCATCAGCCACCTGCTGGTAATTATCTTTGAAATAGGCCGACTGTTCGACGTAGTTGTTGGAAAGATATTCATAGACATCCTTGGCCATACAATACATGCCGGAAGGAGAAAGCCAGATGAACGGATCCAGATCATACATATCCATTTCAGCAAAAGCTTTTTCATCATAGTAAGGTCCTTCAACGAAAGTGACCTTGCCATCGACGACGATAGGTGTATAACGTTTGTATTCATAAAGACAGTTCAATATGGAAAGATCCCCAGCCGTCAGATCGATACCCATTCCCTTGATCTGATCATCATAAAGATCCATATAAGGCTCTAAGCCGCCAATATGGAATAAAACGGAAGAATCTTCCAATACTTCTTTATAGTTATCAGCCAGATTGGCGATCTGCACGAGATTTCTGTTCTGGATCGAAACAGTCTCTATCCTGTTGCCGCCGATCCTGTTTAAAAGATAGGCGATCGGATAGATCGTATATGATGTATAGTGCTTGACATTGCTGCAGGCACTGAACAGAAACATCGTGATGATGAGCGTTAATAATTTCCTAAAAGCTTTCATTCCTTTATTATAACCTTTTTACAATACATATTTAGCGTAATAGATGGGCTTCCCTTCTTTAACAAACTTGGCCTGATAAGCGGTCATAGGTTCATTTTCCCGATAGTAATTGCGATCACTCTCGACCAGTCTGAAATCTGATTCCTCAAAATACTGCAGAGAATCATCATAAAAAGCTTCATTATCGGTTTTAAAGATAAGCACCCCATCTTTTTTGAGGATCTTTTCATACTTCTTCAGAAAAGGCGGATAAGTCAGACGCCTTTTATGCGTTCTTTTCTTAGGCCATGGGTCAGAGAAATGAAGATAGATCACATCGATACTCTCAGGATCACACAACTCCTCGATATCACTGGCGTCAGCCAGGATCACTTTGAAATTATCCAGTTTAAAATCTTCAGCTTTCTTGATCGCTCTGGCGACACAGGTCTCTTCTCTTTCTAAGCCTACATAATAGTTTTCTTTATTCAAAAAGGCAGATTGCGTTATGAAATCGCCCATTCCCATACCGATCTCGATATGTAATGGTTTATCGGTTTCAAAACCTTTGAGATCACTAATCAGATACTGTTTTTCATTTTCCAGAAAGGGTGAGACCCATTTCTTCTTCCGTATGCGCATAAACCTATTATATAGTGGACTCACTAATAAAAACAGGTAAAATATTGTAAGAGGAGTACCGCTTATGAACAAAGAAAGAATCTCAAAAGTATTGAATAATGGCAATGGTATGGACGCCCTCCTGCTCAGTGATCCCTATGCGATTAATTATCTGCTGGGAAAAATGATTTCACCTGGAGAAAGGTTTCTCGGTTTACTGTTACAGAAAGAAAAGGAACCGATCCTGTTTCTTAATTCCCTCTTCCCTTTTGAAAAGATGGAAGGCTTAACTGTTGTAAACTACAGCGATTCCGATGACCTGGTAGAAGTCTTAAGACCGTATTTTAATCCTGAATGGATCATGGGTGTCGATAAGATCCTACCGGCCCGATTCCTTTTGCCGATAATCAAAAACAATCTGGTAAAAAACTGTGTCGTCGGTTCAATAGCGGTCGATAAAGCCAGAGCGGTAAAAGATGAAAAAGAAAAAGAGCTGATGCGCAAAGCCTCCAAAATCAATGATGAAGCCATGGCGATCTTCAAGACCTTAGTAAAAGACGGCATCAGTGAAAAAGAAGTAGCGACTCAGATTCCCGATATATACAAGAAGCTTGGTGCCGATAACTTTTCTTTCGATATGATCGTCGCTTTCGGCAAGAATGCGGCTGATCCTCACCACATGCCTGATGATACGGTTGTTAAAGAAGGCGATGCGGTATTATTTGATGTGGGTTGCATCTATAAAGGATACTGTTCCGATATGACCAGAACCTTCTTCTACAAGAAAGGACCGGATGAGGCTCAGAAGAATATCTATGATCTGGTCAGAAGAGCCAACGAAGAAGCGGAAAAGATCATCAGACCGGGTGTAAGACTCTGCGATATAGATAAAACAGCCAGAGATATCATAACTGAAGGCGGTTATGGCCCATACTTCACCCATCGTCTGGGCCATTTCATCGGCACGGAAGTTCATGAATATGGTGATGTCTCATCATCGTTCAAGGATCTCACTCAAGAGGGAAATACCTTTTCCATCGAACCAGGTATTTATTATCCTGAGATACTGGGTTGCCGCATTGAGGATCTTGTTTTAGTAACACCTGATGGTGTAGAAGTATTGAATAATTATCCTAAAGATATTGAAGTAATCGGATTATAAGAATGAAGAAAGTGCTTATCCTGACCTCGATCAAGACCGGTTCCGGTCACAGGTCATCATCAAACGCGATCGAAAAGAAATTGAGAGACAAAGGTTTTGAAACAAAGCAGCTCGATGTCTTTCCTTTGATGGGCAAAATGGGCAATCTGATGGAGAATTCTTATATTCCTTTGACCACCAAGGCTCCTTTAGTCTACTATTTCTGCCAGCGTGTTTCCGAATACTTCCCCTGGTATATCCATACCGAGATGTATTTCCGGATCAGGAAGAATCTGCTTAAGGAAATAGAAGAATTCAGACCGGATCTTATCATTTCCGTTCAATGCATGTTCACAAGATCGATATCGCATATGATCAGGAAATATAAACTGAACATTCCTTTTTATGTCGGAGTCATCGATCTGATGGAACCCCCTTCTGTCTGGCGAGATAAAAAAGCAGACATCACTTTTGTGCCTACTGAAACCATAAGAGATGATTATCTGCGAAGAGGCTTTGATCCTGAAAGAGTACTGGTCTCCGGTTTCCCGGTCAGAGATGACATCATTGAAAGAGATATACCCAAAAAAGTTGAAAAACCGATCCGGATCCTGATGGTCAATACTTCGACAAATCTCGATAAGAATAAAAAGTTCCTTAGTGAAGTCAGTCGGCTAGATGATGTGGCCATCGACTTTATCTGCGGTTTGGATAAGCCTTTGTATAAAGCTCTTGTTTCCCTTAAAGAAGAAGGGAAACTAAAAGACAATGTCAACATCCATGGCTACGTCAATAATATGAACGAATTTCTCAATAATGCGCATATGTTATTGACCAAGGCCGGACCAAACGTCATCGTTGAAGCCATCCACGCCGGTACGCCGATCGTCATTACCGGGCACATCCATGGGCAAGAGGATGACAATTACCGCTATGTCCTTCAGCATGGTTTAGGTATAGTATGCGAGAATCCGGATCAAATATATGAGCAGTTGTATCAGATGATCAGCTCGGATAAGCTTGAACAGTGTCTGAACAATATTACAAAATTCAATATAAATAACGGCGCTCAGTTTATCGCCGATTACACCGAAACACATATTTAAGCAGAAGAAAGGCATGCCTGGGCATGCCTTTTGATTAATTATTTCTTTCCGAAGAAGCGGATCTCACCGGAATGTTTCTTTTCTTCCTTTTTTTCTTCCTTTACTTCTTCAGCTTTTTCTTCGTTATGTTTCTCTTTCTTGTTGTTCTGTTTCTCAGGTTTAGGTAAGAGATCCTTGGCAGAAACATTTACTCTGCCCTTGTCATCGATCTCTGTGACCTTGACTCTGATGGTGTCACCGATCTTGAGGACATCTTCCGGACGGTCGACTCTTTCGTGTTTGATCTTGGAAACATGTAACAGAGCATCCTGACCCTTGAACAGTTCAACGAAAGCACCGAATTTTTCCAGTCTGACGACTTTCGCGTCATAAACTTCACCGACTTTTGCTTCTCTGGTGATGTCATCGATCATGGCCTTGGCCTTGGCGATGGCTTCCTTATCGGTATGATAGATAACGACTTTACCGTCATCATTGATGTCGATCTTGACATCGTCACAATTTTCAATGATCTCGTTGATCGTCTTGCCACCGGTACCGATGACTTCTCTGATCTTGTCGGTCGGGATCATGAAGGTGACCATCTTAGGTGCGTATTCGCTTACTTCTTCTCTAGGTGCAGTAATAGCGGTAGCCATATTTTCAAGAATTTCCATTCTGCCCTTATGAGCCTGATCTAAAGCCTCTTTAAAGATCTCACGGGTAATACCTTTACACTTGATATCCATCTGTAAAGCTGTGATACCTTCTTTGGTACCGGCGACCTTGAAGTCCATATCACCATAGTGGTCTTCCATACCCTGGATATCGGTAAGGATCGAATAGTTATCACCGTTCTGAATAAGACCCATTGCCACACCGGCAACCGGAGCCTTGATCGGAACACCGGCAGCCATTAAGGACATCGTGCCAGCACAGATCGAAGCTTGCGAGCTTGAACCGTTTGATTCAAGAACTTCAGCGACTGTTCTGATCGCATATGGGAATTCTTCTTCTGTAGGCATGACCTGCAGTAAAGCTCTTTCGCCTAAGGCACCATGACCAATCTCACGACGGCCTGGCGAGCCCATTCTGCCGACTTCACCGACACTGTATGGCGGGAAGTTATACTGATGCATGAAACGTTTTTCTTCGATATCCGTCAGATCGTCAACGATCTGGTTGTCACCTAAAGGACCTAAGGTAGTAACAGACAATACCTGGGTCTGACCACGGGTAAACATGGCGGAACCATGAACACGCGGTAACAGATCAACTTGCGAATCAAGCGGTCTGATCTCATCGAGTGCTCGGCCATCAGGTCTGATCTTTTCATCAGAGATCAGTCTTCTGACTTCGTTGGCAATGATCTCAGTACAGTATTCACCGGCCTGCTTAGCCATTTTATCAGCTTCTTTTTCGCTCAGAGTCTCATCATTGGCGAATCTGTCTTTCATTTCGTTGGTGATGGATTCCTGCGCAGCGTAGGATTCCAGCTTGTCATGAATGGATACAGCGGCTTCAAGTCTGGCCTTGCCATTCTCGTTGACATAATCCTTGACACGCGGATCGATCTCATACAGAACGACTTCCATCTTAGGCTTGCCGACCTTGGCAATGATCATATCCTGGATCTCACAGAGTTCCTTGACCTTTTCATGGCCGAACATCAAAGCATCCAGCATCAAATCTTCGCTGACTTCGTGCGCTCCGGCTTCGACCATGTTGAGAGCTTCCTTGGTTCCGGCAACTGTCAGATCGATAGCGGAACGGGAAAGTTGCTCAACAGATGGATTGACGATGAAATTGCCATCGACATAACCTACCTTGACGCCGGCGATCGGACCATCAAACGGAATGTTGGAGATACATAAAGCCAATGAGGCACCTAACATCGCTGCCATTTCGGGTGAGCAGTCAGTATCTGTAGATAAGACGGTATTGACGACCTGAACTTCATTTCTGAAGCCTTCCGCAAATAACGGACGGATCGGTCTGTCGATCAGTCTTGCGGTCAATGTCGCATGTTCCGAAGGACGGCCTTCTCTTCTCAAGAAGCCTCCCGGGATCTTTCCAACTGAATATAACTTTTCTTCGAAAGATACTGTTAACGGGAAAAAGTCCGTATCTTTCGCCACATTAGAGGCGCATGCTGTTGACAATGTAACAGTATCACCATACCTTACCAGTACAGACCCCCCGGCCTGTTTGGCGACTTCACCGGTCTCGATGCTTAACTTACGACCGTAGAAATCAAAATCAAATACTTCTTTCATTTTTCTTTCTTTTCTCTTCTTTCTTAATTTTAAACGTTACTATCATAACATAATAAATAAATAAATAAAATTATTAGTTAAGCTTAAAGAAAAAATATTATAATTTAGATATGGACGTCAGACAGATATCTAATGAAGAATTTGACAGCTATTCGAGAATCGAACCGACATCCAGCATTTTCCAGACCACGATGTATGGTGAAAGGATGGCTGACAAGAATAAAAGGATCTTATGCCTGGCCGCTTTTGACGAACACGATCTGATCGTCGGCTTAGCCATGTTTATCATCCGCAAGGAAGGCTTTTTGCCTGTTAAACAGAGCGCTTACTGTCCATGCGGATATCTGGTCAATTACTACGATTATGAAACGCTCGCCGAGTTTGACAGAGCCGTAAAAGAATACCTGAAGAAGGAAAAAGTCTCGACTATCATCATCGATCCGCAGATCAGAGACAGTTTTCTTGTGGAAGAAAACCTCAACAAGCTCTCCTACAAAAAAAGAGCGGTTTCCAACCGTTACGAAATTAATATTAAGTATTTCAAAGCTCCTGAAGATTATCCTCTGGTATACAAATGCAGAGAAATATCAGCGGATACTGTAGAAAACGATAAACAGAGTCATCCGTATCTTGAGATCTGCAAGAGCTTCCCGGCCTATTCTCATGTTTATGAAATAACCCTCAATGTAACAGGAACCCTGCTGCAGTTAAGAAATACCGAATACGAAAATACCGAATTATTCAATTATCTGGTTTCTTATGAAAAACAGGGTTCAGTAGTAGTCGGCTATGCCGGTATCATTGAATACGCAAGAAGATGCGATCTGTTATTCATTGATATCCTTCTCGACAATCCATATGTCGATGGCAAGAAAGTGATTTTTGATTGCATCTGTAAAGAACTCGTTGCAAAAAAATATAAAAAGTTCTATTCTTTACAATGTAGCGGTTATCTCGATGAGAAGCAACTTATCGGTGAATTCATCGCCGAAACATAAGCCGACTTAGCTCATCAGGTAGAGCAACGCACTCGTAACGCGTAGGTGGTAGGTTCAAGTCCTATAGTCGGCACCATGTCTAAAACAAAACCTGTCAGAATCGACAGGTTTTTTCAAATTCATTACTGCCTTATAAAACTTCAACAGGATCCAAAAACAAATCCTGCTGCCTTTATGATAGATCAAATATCTTCGGGTTCGTTTTATTCCAATGATTCAGTACCGCAATTTAAATTATTACTTGTTATAGTGATGAACCAAGTTAATTGAGAAACCTTTCTTAGAAACCATGAGAACTGTCTTACTTGTTCCGGTATCTTCCGGTTCACTCGCCTGATTAAAACCTTTGTTCTTTAAAATATCATATGCTTCATCAAAGTTATCAACATTCATTCTCAATGCCGTAATATCATTTGGAACAGGTGCTGATGCAATTGAGATCATATGGCCATCTTCATCTTCTAGAATATTGCTTGTAACTCTGCCATCATCAATACCGTCTTTCTTATGAGTCTGACTGAAACCAAATTCCTTAAATACATCAACCAGGTTATCTACATTTTCTGTTACTACCAATGTAGAAAAATTTGTTATTTTCATATGCATAATTCCTCCTGTAATAATTTGTTAACTTTATATAACTTTCTCCGAAAACAACTAAACTAAACGCATAAATAATCTGCCTATTCCGCAACTGTGCAGTCAGGAATCGAAGTCATTATATTCAATAATTAATTCTTAAATTCTAATGTGAAATAACTAAAAACAGAATTCAAATGAACTCTGTTTTTCAATAAAGATTTTTTCAGATTGTAATCAGGGAAGATCATCGTAGGTGATGACCTGAATATCATTTTCCACTAGCCAGTTCTTGGTTTCCTGGGCGATGCACATAGCGACTTCTTTCGGCCTTGGCAAAGTCATAGATGAGATATCAAGGATCGGCTGATCGAGATATCCCGGATGACAGACAAACATCAGATAACCGTTTTCTCCATAATCTTTTAAGGCGTATTTCTTCAATGACTCAAAAGGATCATAATCAGGATTCATCGAATCCATGGCGTTGTAAAGATAGGAATTACGGAACTTTGTCGGACCGTTGAAGTTCATACCCAGATAATCGCAACCATGTCTTTCTGCTACAATCTGCAGACCTTTGAAAAAGTTTTCGGAAGCAACCGCATGGCCTTCAAAGTAATGCGGTTTATCTCCCGTCAGTTTCACAAAGGCTTCATACTGCGCTTCGATCTCGATGATGACTTCATCCAAGTCCACAAAATCAATGCCTTCCTTGAAAGATGCACGATATGTTTTTGAACTCTTCAGATTCCCCTTCTCATCACAGATACTAGGAATAAGTTTAGGATCTGATAAAGGTTTGCCGGCACAGATATTGGTATGTAAGCCAAAACACAAAGGCAGGTCTTTGACCAGATTATAGCCATGTTTGGTCGCGGGCATATTGGCCATGATACCGACGGAGCGGATAATGCCATCACGGCAGGCTTTTTCAATGCCGTAATTTACACCTTCGGTAAAACCAAGATCATCAGCACGTACGATAATTTGTTTCATAGTAAACCTCCGAAGAAAAGGCAGTGGTCATCCCACTACCTTTAAAATATCTTATTTAGGCTGTTTCTGAATAGCTGGTTCGTTCTTGTCGAAACCGAAGAAGTAGACCAACGCAGCTGTGCCGAACATGGCAATTGCCGCAGCGATCAGAGAATTGACCAGGTTAGCTGTACCGCCCTGAACATAGCCTAATACCGATAAGAAATTAGTTGCACCAAGCATATAGACTGTGACATGAGTCAGACCGGCATATAATCCGGCAAGAGCGCCGCCAATGAACAGGCAGATAAACGTCTTAGT
Source organism: Erysipelotrichaceae bacterium (assembly GCA_017432545.1). Lineage (GTDB taxonomy): Bacteria > Bacillota_I > Bacilli_A > Erysipelotrichales > Erysipelotrichaceae > Colivicinus. The sequence goes on along the minus strand of JAFRJA010000204.1, from coordinate 317 downwards.
ATATTTCATACCGATACCATAGAGAGCAGGTTCAGTAACACCACCGACAAATCCGGAAATGAAGTAACCACCGGCTAATGCTTTTTCTTTCTTGTCCTGCAATCTCAGGAATGCACCTAAAGCCATACCGAAGGCTGCCCAGGTTGCACATCCACCGGCGACCATGACACATGAATCAGGATTGCCTGCAAGTAAGTTCATGATACCAGGAATCAGGATTACGGAATGCATACCGGTCATGACCAGGAATTCCCACAAACCACCGATCCAAGCGCAAGCTACGAAACCTCCGTGAGCAGCCATCCAGTTCAGGAATG
>JAFRJA010000203.1 GCA_017432545.1 Erysipelotrichaceae bacterium | reverse complement strand
TGGTTTCCTACAGAAGCAGCAGCTTTTAAGAATGCACAAATACTTAAGATTCAGAAAGAAGCAAATGCCAAAGACGGAAGAGATGTTAAGAATAATAAGCTTTTAATCACGGTTTATAAAGATTGGCTTGAAATGATGAAACTGGATTAAAGCATATCATCGGATCTTGCCAAAAATGGAAAAAATGAACAGATATATTTTGGGAATAGATAACGGCGGAAGCGACATCAAGTGCGCTCTTTTTGATGTATACGGAAATGAGATTGCCTGTGCAGCAACCAAAATGTCGATCGATACACCTGAACCGGGATTTACTGAACGGGATTGCGAAAGAGTCTGGAAAGCCAATGTCGAAGTCATCAGGGAAGTCCTGAATAAATCCATGATAGATCCGGAAGATATTATATCTGTCGGACTGACCGCTTACGGCAACGGTCTGATTTTTGTGGATGAGGAAATTAGACCGGTCTATCCGGCGATCGTTTCTACCGATGACAGGGCAGGTGAACTGTGTCAGCGGTTCAAGGAAGAAGGTATAGAAAGAAAACTTTTCCCATACACAAAGCAGACGATCTGGTCAGCTCAACCGGCAGTACTGTTGCCTTGGTTTAAGGAAAACAACAATGAGATCCTCGAAAAGACTAGATGGATCCTTTCGATGAAGGATTATTTGAGATACAGACTAACCGGCAGGATAAACGGAGAACTCACCGAAGCTTCTTCAGGAAGTCTTTTCAATCAGGATAAACGCAGTTACGATCCTGAACTGTTCAGGATACTAGGTATAGAAGACTGTTTCAATAAATTTCCGGAGATACTTAACTCTACGGAAATCGGCGGATATATAACAGAAAAAGCTTCTGAAGAAACAGGTCTCAAACAGGGTACACCAGTTGCTGCAGGATATTTCGACATCGATGCCAATGCGCTGGCGAGCGGTATACTGAAAGACGACGAACTGTGCCTTATTGCCGGAACCTGGTCGATCAATGAATTTCTGATCAAAGATGCGACAAGCGATTATGACAAGCGCACCAATACCGCAACGATCTCTTACGCGGACGGCTATTATCTGATGGAGGATTCCACTCCGACTTCAGCCGGAAACTTCAACTGGTATATCGAAAGGATCATCAAGGGCTACGGCAGAGATCTGAGCAACGAACAGATATATGATATGTGCAACACCATGGTCGAAGAAAAAGGACCTGAAACAAGCGAAGTTATTTTCGTTCCTTATCTTTTTGCCAGCGCCACCGATCCAAGAGCCAAAGGCGCTTTCCTCAACATGAGCGCCGCAGACGATGATGCTTCTTTGATCAGGGCGATCTACGAAGGTGTCGTCTTTTCCAGTGTTCACCATGTCCATAATCTGGCCAGACCGCTTTCTTCCTATCGGATCGCCAAACTATCCGGAGGTGTTACCAATTCCAAAGTGTGGTCGCAGATGATGGCCGATTGTCTGCAGGTGCCTATACAGACAATATCCGGTTCCCAGATCGGAGCCAAAGGAGCGGCGATCGGTGCCGGAGTGGCCTGCGGGTTATTCAGAGATCTTGAAGAAGGCGTAGAGAAGATGGTTCATCTATGTAAAGTCTATGAACCGCGCAAAGAATATGCGGATATTTATAAAAAGAAATATGAACGATATGAGATTGCCTTGAAGGCAGTTGATTTACTGGGAAAAGAAAGCAGGTGATCAGATGTTTACGGTAAGTCCATCAATTTATTCGGCTGATCTGCTGAATCTTAAGACGGTGCTTGAAAAAGCCAGAGATTTTGAACACATTCATCTGGATATCGACGACGGGAACTTCGTTAAGGGCATTAGTTTCGGTACGACACTTGTCGAACAGATCGCAGATAATACCGATGTCATGCTGGATGCCCACCTGGAAGTATTGAATCCGATGGAATATATCGATCCGCTTGTTAATGCCGGTGTTGAACTTATATGTGCTCATATCGAAGTTCTTGATTATCCGAACATCTTTTTAAGCAAAGTACACAGTTACGGAAAGAAAGCGGGATTGGCGCTTAATCTTAAAACACCGGTAGATTTCATAGAGCCGTATGCCGATCAGATCGATCATCTGCTGTTTGTTTCGGTCGAGACCGATTATGAAGGGCTGCCTTTCAGAAGAGGTGTTCTCAAGAAAATCAGACAGGCCAGAAAACTTTTTGGCAAAGATCTTCCAATCTGGGTAGACGGTGGGATAAATGACGATAATTTAAGAGATGTTATTGAAGCGGGAGCCAGCGGTGTAGTTATAGGAAGAGCTGTTTTCAAGGCTGAAGATTTTAAGAAAGCCTATGATCATTTTATTGAAACAGGCCGCAAGTATGAGAAAGAATTCAACAGATAGAAGGAGAGAAAAAGATGCTGCATGAGAAACTTAGACAGGATCTGATCGATACTGCCAGAAAGATGGAACAGTACAATCTGATAAGAATGTCCGGCGGCAATGTTGCGCTGAGGGTTGAGGATATGATCCTGGTGACACCGACAGCTATGGCTTACGATACGATGATCCCGGAAGATATCGTTGTCGTAGACTGCGAAGGCAGAGTTATCGAAGGAAAAAGAAAGCCGACTAGCGATCTGAAGGCGATCCTCTATATTCTCAACCATATGCCGGAAGTAAATGCGGTGATTCATACCCATCAGCCGAAAGCTGTTGCGCTATCTCTGATCACTGATAAGCTGCCTTTGATCTCTACCACAATGGTCGATGAAGTAAAAGATGAAGTGAATGTCGCACCGTTTACGATCAGCTCTGATGAAGGTATGGGCATTCAGACGGTCGAATATGCAACCAGAGCCTTATGCGTAATTCTGAAGAATCATGGCATCATGGCTTTCGGAAAGGATCTAGAACAGGCTTTGAGTGCAGCGATTTATCTGGAAGAAAGCTGCGAAGTCTATATGAGCGCCTTAGCTACAGGTAAAGATATAACCGTTCTTACAAAGGAACAGGCTGAAGCCGAAGATGCTCCGCGAGGTTATTACGGACAATAATATAAATGAAGAAATGCTCTGATTATAGAGCATTTCTTATGAGGGAAATCATTTATGTCTGCAGTTGTTTTTATGAACCGCTGTTCAGATCGTCAACTTTGTGCATCAGGTTCCTTGTGGACTCATACAGTTCATCATAGATTTCCTGATACTTTTTATATTCTTCGTGTTTTGCCATATCCGGAATATAAGTCTTGTCCGGTCTGATATATTTGAGTAGACTGTCATATGTCTCGAAACCCGGATACGAGATTGCAGATGCAGCCATGAGGGCATCGCCGAAGCTGGCTCCGATATTTACCAAAGGAGAACTGACACTGATGCCAAGCACATCGGCTATTATCTGCATCCACACCTCGTTGAGTGTTCCGCCTCCGGTAACAAAGATCTGGTCGATAGGAATGTCGTGATCTTTCATGAGTTTGAGCTGCTGGTTGATCGAGAAAGCTATGCCTTCCAGTGCACTGCGGTAGATATGGGCTCGGGTATGTCCCAAAGTAAGTCCGAACAGAATGCCTTTAGCCTGCGGATCATTGATCGGTGTTCTTTCTCCTGCCCAGTAAGGCAGAGTGATCAGTCCGTCACTTCCCGGTCTTATTTCAGTTACGCCTTTCATCATTTGCTGATAGGCATCGATGCCTTCTTCTTTTTCTTTTATCGATGCATCAGGGAAGATGGTGTCTTTATACCATTTGGTCAAAGATCCGGCGGTATTGGTTCCGGCTGAGATATCACATAGTCCCGGAACGATGAATTCTTCACGCCACAATCTCTCATCATCGATCAGTTCAGAAGTGCCAAGGATCATGTATACTGATGATCCGATCTGAATCATCATTTTGCCCGGTGATACAACACCGACGCTGATGGCTTCTGCTCCGGAATCATCCGTTCCCGTTAAGACCGGTGTACCTTCTTTAAGGCCGGTCTCAGCTGCTGCTTTGGCTGTAACATATCCTATTACATCGGTAGCTTCATGGATCTCGGCCAGCTGATCAGGTCTGCAGATAGGCCCGCAGTATTTTTCGACCGGTTTGTAGGTGGAAGGATCATATAAAGGATTGAAACTTGCCAGACCAAGGAATTTGTCGACAACATAATTGCCGGTTAGTTTGGCTGTAAGATATGTTGAAGCAGTTATGAATTTGTAGGCTTTATCATAGATTTCCGGTTCCTTGTTTTTGATCCAGAGGATCTTAGGCATGATGTCGCTTGAACATAAAGGCCTGCCGTACCATTTTCTGATCTGTTCCTCGCCATACATCTCAGTGAGCTGTTTTATTTCATCTGTAGCCCTTGCGTCGATTCCGTAAAGGATGGCTTTGCGTAGCGGATTGCAGTTTTCATCAACAGGCAGACAGTCGGCACCCAAAGCGCTGGTTCCTAGAGCCTTTACTTCGCTTGGATCGATGCCGCTTTCTTCGATCAGTTTTCTGCTGATGATGCAGAAATCGCCCCACCAGTCTTTTTCGGCATCGTGCTCATAGTGACCCGGAGCCGGATTACTCATGGAATGGGAAGTAGAGTACTGGGCGATGACGTTTCCCTGATCGTCGATCAGCACGCCTTTGCTGGAATTGGTTCCGGTATCGATACCCATGAAATATGCGTTAGCCATAATTATTCTTCTCTTTCATATACGATCTTACCATCGCAAAGCGTTAAACATACTTTAAGATCTCTGATCTTTTCAAAAGGTGTATTGAAGATATCACCGTCAATGACGGCAATATCGGCTTTCTTTCCTTCTTCAAGTGTACCCAGGATCTTCTCTTTACCTAGATTATATGCTCCGCCATAAGTCCAGGCTTTGAGCAGTTCACTGATCGTCAGAGTATTCTGTTTATTGAAGGGTTCTCCGCCTTCCGGGAAGAAGGCCCCGACGGCGTGATATACAGATTGCGGAATATCATCGATCAGCAAAGGCAGATCGGTACCGCAGCTGATCACAACATCACTGTCAGCCATCTTTCTTCTGTTCCAGTAATATCTTCCTCTTTCTTCGCCGATCTTTTCATTGATCATGGCGAGTTTATCATTGCGGTTGGCGATCGACTGGATCTGTGGATAGATCTCGGCAATAATGCCCATCTTGCCCATTCTTTCAACATCATTCAGATCGGAGAATTCCAGATCTGTGATCGCATGGCGGTTCACCATCCTGCCGCTTTCATCTCTTTGACACTTTTCGTATATATCAAGTGTCTTGGCGATAGCACCGTCTCCCTGAGCATGAAGAGAGAAACGGAATCCTCTCTTATCAGCTTCTATCGTATCGTTTTCCAGCTTGTTCCAGTCAATATCCTGATTGCAGCAGAATTCTTTACCGTTATACGGTTTCTTCAGATCGGCATTGTATTCACTTACCGAACCGTCTGTCATCTGATTATAGCCTGAGAAACACAGTTTATCGCTGTTATATGTTTCGCGCATCTTTTCGCCGTATTCGAAGTTGATGTTTTCTGCCACCGGCTGAGACATGAAGTTTACTCTTAAACTCAGAAGATCCTCTTTTTCCAATTGAGAAAGAGTGTCGGTAAATCCGCAATAATCGTCAAATCCCATTTCCTTGATGGAAGTGATGCCTCTGGAATTCATCATCTTCATATATTTAATAAATTCAGGTCGAATGAATTCCTTATCTCCCAGAACATAAGGAAGGATCTTCACATAAGCTTCCGGATAGCATCTTTCAGGAGTGAAATCGAAGTCTCTGACAGCTTTTGTATTCATTGAGCAGGTCTCAAGGCCTTCATGGAACAGCACGACCGCATGGTCAACGAACCAGTCGTCCAGAGTTATTCTTTTGATATCCATTTTGAGGCCATGAGCGAAGATAGGACAGTTCTGAGAAATTTCCTTTTCATGTTTCTCCAGAATGGCATGAACCTGTTCGACATCTGCACATTCAGACATATCCACTCCCAGGAAACGGATCACATAGCCCGTAAAGAAGCAATGGACATCGATAAAGCCCGGGAAAACCGTCTTTTCCTTTAAATTGATCAGTTTTGTCTGCTCACTTATCAGATCTGCCGGTATGGATCCTTTGCCTGTTTTAAGTATTCTGTCGCCTTTTATAGCCACATAGCCAAAAAACGGCTCATTTTCTAATCCGGAAAAGATATTATCGGATACAAGAATAAGATCGGCACCATTATTCATATTATTTTTCTCCCATTTATATATAAGTTAAATTAAAAATAACATAATTTTGTTTTAATATCAATAAAGATGTAATATAATAAGAGCCGTTTGCTATTACAAGTTATTAAATAATGATACAAATATAATCTATTAGTTCGAACTAATATCTATCTAGAATATATAAGAATGATAAAAAATACGCAAATTATGTTTGAAAAAGAAATAGATTGCATATTTTGAAGGAAAGGATTAATATGAGATTAAAGAGTAGGGAAGATTGCAATGGAAGCGCTTAATTTCCGCTTAAATTGCATAATCCAAACACAATATCTAGGAGGGGTTAAATGGAAACCAAAAAAAATCAAGAGCTCGGTAGGAAACTAGGCCTTGGTGCTGTTATCGCACTCGGTGTCGGTACAACAGTAGGTTCGGGCATTTTCTCATCTCTGTCAGAAGTCGCCAATGCTTCA
>JAFRJA010000202.1 GCA_017432545.1 Erysipelotrichaceae bacterium | reverse complement strand
TGGTATATATGTCGTTTCCCCTTCTTGAGGAAGCTCTTTCTGCTCAATTCTTTCATCATTCATCATTAATTCAATTTGTTCTTTTACAAACTTCACTTGCGAATCAAACAAGTGAACAACATATAGTTTTCTATTCCACCCCATCGAGGCAGTTCCTTGCATGTCTCCTATACCACCCAAATGATATGAAATGATATCCCACTCGCTGTTGTCGTTAATTTGCATATTAATGAGATCGAACAAATCATCTACATCGAAATCGGTCAGCACTTGTCCTTTAATTGCATCCCAAACAAGAATATAACGGTCTAGTATTTCTTTGGAAAAAGCTTTCTTCATTATTGCTTTAAGAACTATTGTCTGGTGTTCGTTTCGACCATAATCGCCATTGGAAAGATTATATCTTTCTCTGCAATAAGCAAGGGCGCTATCACCTGTCAGATGAATCGTTCCCCTTTCAAATGAATAATCTTTTTCAGAGTATTGCCCCCCATTACCACCTGCAGTAGTAAAATAGTATGGATTATCCACATCAATACCACCCAAAGCATCTATAATATCCTTGAAAGTATTGAATATAACTTCTCCATAATAATTAATATCTATATCAAAGTATTCCGAAACGCCTTTCATGGTATTGTAGATGCCAGCATTGCCCAAATGAGTTAATTTATCATCTTCATAGTTTATAGCAGGGTTAGGAATATATGAGTCTCTAGGAATGCCAACAATCAGTATTTGTTTTGTGTTTGGATTGACCGTTAACATCAAATTAACATCGGTGCGGCCATATACCGACAGTCTTCCGCTCCTTGTATCACAGCCTGCCGCAAATACTGTAAATGGAGTATTTGTAATATCTGTTTTTACTAATGGTCTTTCAGTTTCGGTTTCAATCCTTCTTTCAATTGAGTATACAATTTTAACCTTATCGCCAAAGGTAGTATATCCATCAAACTCCTCGATTAGATCGATATAAGCTTCGTTCAGCACAAGAAGATTGCCTTCTTTGTCGAGCAGAGCCTTTGCAGAAGAAATCAAATCTTCTTTTACTAGTTGAACAACATTCTTGTTAAATATATTATTTATTTCTTTAATTGCATAATTCTGATTCTCCAGATCATTTGAATTCAAAATTATGAATACCGGATTTTGATATTCCGTTATCTCGTTTTTTGCATCATCTTTCAAAGCATATACATTAATCACCGTCGAAAAAACGTTTTGTTTTAAAAAGATATCTTTTATTTTTGATTCAATAAACGGAAGTAAAAACAATATCACAAGTATGAGTAATATAATAAATATATTAAAAAAACAGGAAACAATCCCTCTTCCCTTTGATAATATAGTTAATACTCCTGACAAGCATCCAATAAAAAGAATTCCTAACAAAAACGGAAACTTATATCTCAACGGAAAAACAAAAAAATTCGTTGAATAGAAATATAAGATAATCAATAGACATAATAAAACAATCCATAATAATAACGCGCTTTTTTTGTTTAAAATGGACCCTGTAAAACGGACACAAGAAAAAAGCACAATTGACAGATAATTCTTCATTGTTGCCTGTCTTGCCCTGTTTACAGGGTTTTCCTTTTGTCTTGGTAGAATGGATATGATGAATGAGGTGATCGTTGTATGGGCGTCAATTACTTTACAGATGAACAGGTCGAAGAATTGAGAAAGAATCCTTATGTAAAGAAAGTCTCTGAAAAAGGGATCACATATGAAGAAAACTTTAAGGAACTGTTTCTGGTCGACTACAATAACGGGATGGGTCCGACCGAGATCTTTCAGAAATACGGATTTGATACAGACGTGCTTGGATATGACAGGATCAGAAGTTTCCGTCAGCGCGTAAAGGATCAGTCCAAAAGAGAGACCGGCTTTGAAGATCAGCGCAAACATTCTTCCGGAAGGCCTAAGACAAAGGATCTTACCGATGAAGAAAAGATACAAAGACTTGAACTGAAGATCAAAACTCTGAAACAGGAGAATGATTTTTTAAAAAGAGTGAGATATATCAACAGAAAGCAGCTCTCAAAACAGAACTCTCGACAAGAGAAAAGTACGAACTCATCGAAAGAAACCTGAACAGCAGAAACAATAAGCTCAGTGTCGTCAGGATGTGTCAGATCGCCGGTGTATCCAAAAGCGGCTTCTACAGCTATCTGAAGAAAAAGAAAGATCCTTCCTCTTATCTTCAAAGAAAGGAAGAACAGGATAAAAGAGATTTCGATCTGATCTTACAAGCCTATTCTTATAAAGGATATGACAAGGGCTCCAGAGGCATACGGATGCGGCTTCTTCATATGGGCATTCAGATGAACCGTAAGAAGATCATCCGGCTGATGAAGAAATATCACCTCTTCTGCCCGATCAGAAAGGCCAATCCCTATAGAAGGATAGCCAAGGCTCTTAAATCGTCCAGTTATGCCGACAATCTTCTTGAAAGGCGTTTTGAGGACTATGGACCAGGGTATGTCCTTTTGACCGATATCACTTATTTCTTTTACGGAAAAGAAAGAAACAGAGCCTATCTCTCCACGATCAAAGACGCTTTCACAAAGCAGATCCTAGCCTATGTATTAAGCGAGTCGCTGGAAGAAGACTTCGTGCTTGAAACCGTAAACAATCTTTTAAAGGATCATTCAGCCGACATCCATACCAACGCTTTGATCCATTCCGATCAGGGCTGCCACTATACCTGTATCCGCTTCATCGATCTGCTTAAGGACAAAGGAATGAGACAATCCATGTCACGAAGAGGAAACTGCTGGGACAACGCTCCCCAGGAATCCTTCTACGGACACGCCAAGGATGAGATCATGAAGTATGTCAAAGAAGCTTCTTCCTTCGAAGAATTACAGCAGATCATCGACGATTATATGGGCTATTACAATAACGAAAGATACCAGTATGAGCTATCCAAGCTTTCACCGAATGAATATCTTGAATACTATAATAACGGCATCTATCCTTTAAAGGATCTGATCATCGAAGATAAGAAGACTTTGAAGAAATTTGAAACAGTGAAGGCCAATCTGAAAAAGCTTGAAGAAGAAAAGGATCAGGCTGCCGCATCGATGGAATAGATATCATCATTGTTTCTTTTCAGATTCCTTAACAGGAAAGAAACTTCCTTTTTGGACAGCGATCTTACACAATACATGCCCAGTTTGGCGAAGAACACCGTGCCGTTGAAGGTCGTTATCGGTTCATTATCCTGATAATAATACACTGTCGGATTCTCTGTAAAAAGGCTTTCGTCTTTTACGAATACTCTGATATCCGGATATCTGTCAAAGAGATGATCACTGGTATCAAAGAAGTAATCGTACTCATTTTTCATCATCTGAATAAAATCATCTGTATACGCAACATCAATGTTTCCGTCTTTCACTGACAGAAAGCGGATCGTATTTTTATTCTTTTTATCATTCATAGAAATAAATATCCTCCAATCAGATGAGCTGCGAGAGCTACCCAATTGGAGGATATCTTATTTCAGTTTAGATCATAAGTGGTTTTTTATTAATTGTCCTTGACATGGGGTCCACTTTA
>JAFRJA010000201.1 GCA_017432545.1 Erysipelotrichaceae bacterium | reverse complement strand
CTTGCCGAATATCCGGATGATCTTTCTGATATTTACCAGAAAGAAATACTGTCTTTATTAAAAAGTATAGATTTAAAGGAAAATTGATTTGATTATTATTTACCGGATAATTCATTTTTGTGAGCAATAAGATCTTTTGCTAAATTATCGAGTAAATACAGTTTTAATTCATCAGTAGTAAACTTATCAGGATGTTCTTTTATAAACTGTAAGTAATGATAAATCAATTCTTCTTTAGAATCATGTATCAAACGCATTATGGTTCGTTTAGAAGTCAGATCAACAAATTCCAATCTTGAATCGTCTCCAAAAAAAAGATTAATAAAAGCAGTTGAGTTGTAACTAGGACCAAACTTGAATTCGTTTTGTTTTAAGAATTCGGCAAGGTCATTATCATTAAGCAATTCTGGCTTTTTTTGATGATAAGTAGCTTTTTGCTCGAACAGTATTGTTGGATCTACATTGAGATAGTATGACAAGAAAACTAAATTTGTAAGGTCAATGGACTTTTTATTATCAATAATATCAACAATGTATTGAGGTTTGACTTCTAAATAATCTGAAATATCATCAACGGATTTATTCTTTAACGAGATTATTTTTTTCAACAATTTTCCATTAATATAATAATCTGTATAGAGAGCATTTTTGCCTTCTATGTTGTTAAAGTAGCTGGCATAATCGTAATGAATCTTATATGAATCATCAGAATCATCATTGCTAGCGATGAGAGGGAAAGGATTTACATTAAGAATTTCAGCCATTTTTTCAACATCTTCAAAACGTTCCATTTTTCCAAGTCTAAGAGACCTGCTAAAACCTTCGGGAGTGTAACCGATGAGGTAAGCCAGGTCCTTTTGTTTGATGCCACTTTGCTTAATTAATGATCTAATATCTTTGCTATCAATTCTAACAGCTGAAGAACTACCTTTTTTTCCCATATTGAAATATCCTGTAATAATCATAACAAATAAAGTTAATTATGTCTCTTGAAACAAGAAAAGAAAAATGGTAAATTATTAATAACTTAACATATAATGTTAAGAATTTAAGTGAAAGGAGACAAATAAAACAAATGCAGAAAATATTACGAGTCAAACAGATTGCAACAGAGCTCAACGTCAGCAAATCAACAGCCTGCAGGCTTGTGAAGCAGGTGAATGAGCATTACGGCATCGATCCTAAAAGGATGCCGATTGAAGGCAGCTGTCCTGAGTGGGCATTCAACGAATACTTCCAGCTGGAAAAAGGTGCAAGAAAAAATGCCGGCTAAGCAGAGGAAGGACGGCGTCTTTGAAATAACAGCCAGAATTGGAAATACAAAGAAACACTTCTATGGAGCGACAGCAAGCATTGCAGAGGAGAAGATGTGGAGAGAGATCATTCGATACAAAGACAGTATCGGCGAATATCCTGATACTTGTGATACCTTCGGAGAGATCCGCAAAAGATGGTACAAGAGCAAGTCTCCCAGACAGGCCGCAACCAGAAAAATGTATGAGATCGACATCTTCCGCAAGATCGAAGCGCTTGATAACAAGCTGATCGCAGATATCGATGAAAATGACATCAATGAAGTCATGGATCCGTTCTCAGATAAGACCAACATCGCTGAGAAGGTGTACATGTGTCTGAATCAGATCTTCCAGTATGCGTTGGTAAAAAAGATCATTCGCTACAATCCGATGGATCTGGTGGATAGACCCAAGAACAAGACCAGCAGCAAAGCCAGACGCGGACTCACACAGAACGAGAAAACAGTGATTGAAAAAACAGTCTGGAACAAGCGGCAGGAGCTGCTTCTTAAGCTTGTCCTTGAATACGGATTGAGAAAGGAAGAAGCCACTGCACTTCAGAAAAAGAAGATCGACACGATAGAAAAGACCATCAGTATCGACCAGGCACTCGATTATACGGAAAACATTCCCAGGCTAAAGAAGCCCAAGTCTGATGCCGGCAAGAGAGTGCTGCCGATGCTGGACCAGGACGTCGGATATTTCTCTGATCTGATCAACAACCTGAAGGATGACGATTATCTGCTGCGGATGCAAAACGGAAGGCCTCTCACTCAGAACAGTTACCGGCAGCTTTGGGAAAGCGTCCGCCGAAGGATGAGAAAGACGGCAAAGGAAATGAAACTCGAGATCCCGGACGATCTGACTTCCCGAATTTGCAGACATGAATACTCCATCAGCATCATGAGTCTGACGGATCGGGAACAGATGTATCTGATGGGCCATGAGGACATCTCGACGACGATGAAGAACTACCAAACCATCAATGTGGAACATATCAACAGAAAGGAGCTTAACCGTATCAGCAAAATCAAAAACGGATCCCCCAGTTCCGCCAAGAAGTAAGAGATCCATCATTTGCAGATAAAAGAAACGAGCTTTTATCTATGTTCATTCTATCATCAAAAGCACGTTTCTAGGGGATAAAGATCATGAAAGACATAAGAACTGTAGAGGAAATACTGAGCCAGGAAAACACGGATGAGGAATGGATCTGGGAAAGTATCATCAGAGCAAACACCGTCAATATCATCTCCGGAGACGAAAGCTCCGGAAAAACGACACTGATGATCAATCTGTGCAAGGCAATATCCGATGAAGAGGAGTTTCTGGGGATAAAGACTTCAAGGCAGAAGATACTGTACATCTCTTCGGAAATGTCCGGCAGGGATATCTCAATGATCTTTGAAAAGATCGGCCTGAAGAACAGGGACAACGTGAAAGTGCTGGAACTTCATGAGGATCCGCTGACGATACTGGGATACAGCGTAATGGATGCCGACCTGATCGTCATCGATTTGTTCATCCAGATTCTGATCAACGAAGGCAAGGATCCAAACGTCTACAAGGATGTCAACGAACTGTATGCCACCCTGAGGAAAGGTTCCTCTTTCAGGGACAAGACGATCATCCTTGTCCATCATCTCAACAAGCTGGGAGAGATCAACGGCAGTGTCAGTCTGGGAGGAGCATCCGATACCAGAATGATCTTATCGATGCCCGAAGGAAGGCGGTTGTCAGAAAGAAAACTGTCGGTCTATGGAAAGAACGTAGAACAGAAAGATATCAATATCCATTTCGATTTTCCTTCCCGGGCCATGACTCTTTCCGATGGATCGGAATCAGAGAAGATTGATTACGAGCTTGCCTATATCATCGAACAGGTGATCAAGCGGGGAGAAGTCAGCGGCAACTGCCAAGAGGTATCTGCTGTGCTCAAGCTTTCCCGGTATGGCCGGAATCCGAATTCACTGAAAAGATATCTTAACGCCAATACTGAAGTGCTTAATGAAAACGACATCGAACTGGTGTCGGAAAGATCCAAAAAAGAAAGAACGATCAGGCTTATTCATAAGCCAAAGGTGACAGAATGACACTTTAAAAGGGGTACCTCAAACAAACTGTCATCCTGTCACCCGTAGAAGGGAGTTACATGAAAACAATCAGTCTGATGTCAGCCAAAGGAGGCTGCTCAAAAACCACCACCAGCATCAATATTGCCGTAGGACTTGCCAAAAATAATAAGGTCCTGCTGATCGATCTGGATCCTCAGGGAAACTCTTCCAAGAGGTTCTTTACAAACTATCTGGAACTGGACGGGATCTGCGAGCTGTTAAGAAAAGAGAAAAGCAATGAGGAATGCATCCATCATACGCAGTTTGACAATCTGGATATCATTCCTTCCAAGAGAAATCTCTTTGTCCTGAAGAAGGAAATGCTGTATGCATCTCATGGCATCCAGCAGTTAAGACTAAAGAACGTCCTGGATCCGATAAAGAAGGATTACGATTACATCATCATCGACAATCATCCGGATATCGACCTGCTGATCTCAAATGCGCTGTTATGTTCAGACATGGTGATCATCCCGGTCAACCCGGATGCGGACAGTATTGAACTATCCGATTCCATTGAAGGGATGAATCTTACCCTGGCCAATATCAAGGAAGCTATCGAGGAAGGGGAGATCGGTGGAATGGATTTCCGGATCCTTCTGACGATGACGGACAACACGAAAGCATCAAGGATGTTTGAAGAGTATCTGAGATCAGATTATGGAGAATATGTGTTGCAGACAAACATCAACTATCAGTCTGCACCGATCAAGAACAAGGACAGATCCGGATTCGTCATTGAAAAGGACGACACCAGGATCGGGCAGAACTATCAGCTGCTGGTAGATGAGATAAGGAGCCTAAGCTGATGGAAGAGAGTATCACAAGAGGGCTCTTCAATCCGGATTCACTAACGGAAGCTGCCAAAGGAAAGATCAAAGCGGTTGATACCTATCTGATTAGGGAAAACAAGCTCAACGAGATCTACTCCCAGAATGACATCGATTGTCTCAAGGAGAATATCAAAGAGTTCCAGCTTTCCCAGCCTTTGGTAGTAAGAAAGAATAATGACGGCAGCTATACGATCATCTCCGGCCACAGGCGATTCAAAGCCTGTAAGGCGATCTTTGAAGAGGGAACTGCTCTATATTACTTCGATAGGGAATTCGTCAACCAGATCCCCTGTGTGATCGACAGTAAGATCTACAGAAACGAAGACGACGAGTTTCTGGCTATCGTATCTTCCAATGCTGCCAGAGTGCTTTCTTCAGACGAAAGGAAGGCGATCTATCTGAAGCTCAAGGAGATCTATGACAGAAAGTGCGCTGCCGGGGAAAAGCCGAAAGGAAGAGAACGGGAGACGATCGCCTCCTGGATGGGAGTCACCGACCGTACGATCCAGAACTACAAGAAGCAGACCGAAGGGGATCATGTGCAGCAGCAGAACAATTCCGGGAAGATCCTGAAGAAAATCTCTGGTATTGAACGCTATTTCACGGATCTGGAAACGGATATCTATACCGATGAAGAGCTGGAGCATCTGAGACAATCGGCCATTCCGGCGATCAACATTCTTATGATGAGACTCAATATCGATGTCAGGGATCTCTAGCAACGTGGAAAATTTCCACGTTTGCCTCAGACAAGTCCTTAAAGCTGAATGTTTACGAAATTGCTCAGATTCGATAGATAAGCAGGATAAAGGAAATGTTTACAGAATGTTAACATTTCCGGTCTGAACAACTTGGCTCTGCCAAGTTTTGCCCTATTTTATAGACTGTTATGCTGTTTCGTTTGCAATGCAGGTGTATACGAAAGCTGTTTACAAGCAGAT
Source organism: Erysipelotrichaceae bacterium (assembly GCA_017432545.1). Lineage (GTDB taxonomy): Bacteria > Bacillota_I > Bacilli_A > Erysipelotrichales > Erysipelotrichaceae > Colivicinus. The sequence goes on along the minus strand of JAFRJA010000201.1, from coordinate 2,143 downwards.
CATTTTGCAGCCAAACGTCAGATGATATGTAAACGTGGAAATTTTCCACGTTTGGAAAGAGAGGAATATGAAAAAACAGAAAAAAGTACTGTCCTTCAGGTTCAAGGATCATATTTTAGAGAAGATCGATTATCTTATACAGCAGGATGCCAGAAAAACAGAAGAGCTCGGCGTTAAGCCCAGGACCAGAACTCAGATCATCGAGGACGCGATTCAGGATTATTACCTTCGTCAGATCGACGGGGACAGGGATCCGGACATCGTGGAAAGAATATCAAGGATGGTCAGCGATGCAGCGGATGTCAGGTTTGGAAGTATTAAAAGAATTGTGGATGAGATCCTGTTTCTGGTCATCAAGCACGATATAGGAAACAAAATGTTTTTCAGATCGAACAATATACTGCCGAAATGTCCGGAAAAAAGCAAAGCCATATCGTATTTTGCTGAAGATTCTGCATGGGACAATGCTTTGCAGGAATATGTTAGCCAAAGATGGGGGCGTATTGTTGCGGATATCAACTATACCAGGAGACCTGACAAATAATGCCGGCCCTCATCTGTAAAGCAAGGTATTTCCGTATGGGAGAGAATGCTCCAAAGAACAGCTGCTTCAAAGGAACGGTTTCCCCGGCATCCATATTCGGAGGTTCCAATAGCTACTTTAACTACACCGAAAGATACAATGACCGAGATAAGGAAAAAGAATCCCTGATCGACTATACCGGAAGGTATGAGCATACGATGACTTCATATGGTTTTCTCGATACAGGAGAAAAGAGGATACAGTTTAAAGAGAAAGGTATGGAATGCCTGTCCAAGGAAGGATCCGTTGTTTACGAGATCATCTGCAGCATAGAATCCTATGACAAGGCAGATGATTATCATCTGACCAATCAGGATCAGTTTTCTTCGGTCGTTTCCAACATGATGCCTTCCTATATTAGGGCGATCGGTCTGGATCCAAAAAACGTCACCTGGTGGGAAGACTTCCATCCGGAGAACCGCACCAGCATCACGCCACACCCTCATATCCATCTGCTGTTTTACGAGAATGAACCTTCGCATACATTCGATCATCTATACGGAAAGCTTCCCAGAAAGGCTTTGAATGACTTCAAGAGAATGTTTGCCAACGAAATGATCAAACGACAGGATTACGGAAGATACAGAGAGATCTTTAACGACATCAACATGAACAAGGCAAAAGTACTGGACAGAGTCAAGCATATCAACCTTGACAATGTGAAGACCGTAAGGGATCTTTATGCCATCCTTCCGGAAGAGGGAAGGCTGCAGATCAACTCGTTCCATATGGCTCCCTACAGGGAAACCATATACAGAGTGGTGGATGATCTCCTGGAATCAAAGAAGTGCAGAGAATCCTGGCGCGGCTATGTCGATGCTTTGGAACATTACGATGACATGATCGATTCCCAGAATCGCTATGAGATATCGGCAAGAAAGGAAACGGAGATTGCAAAGACAAGAGAGCAGATCGCAAATACAATCCTAAAGACGAAGAAAGATTTCACCAGAGACAGCAGCTACGAAAAACTCCTCTCCAACGAGAATCATAGGCCCATTGATGGCGAGAAAGGGAAGACTTACAAGGATCCGGACATCGTCAGAGACAGGCTGTCATCACGAAACCCGGAACCTCATGTTAATAGGCTGATCAACGGACTTCTGGCGCAGAGACAGAAAGAGATCGAGCGAGAGATCGAGACGTTCTTAGATATGGACAAGGATAAGGGATATGATATGACGCTATGATAAAAATCATAAGGAGGTACCTGTTTACTACAACTATTTTTACGACAGACTACTAAAAAATCGGAGCTAATAAATTAGTTTGAAGATTTAACGAGTGCATGATTCCAGGACGAGGGTTCGAGTCCCTCCGATTCCACCAAGGAAAAACAAAGGACCTATTTCAAGGAAATAGATCCTTTTTAATTTCAAAAATGTAAAACAAGTGATATATTTTTAGTATAAAAATGAACATTTGTATGAAACAGCGTAACATCTATACCGCATGTATCTTATTCTTATTATTTCTATGTTCGTGTTCATCTGATGACAGGAATGATTTCAGATCGGTTTTTCCTAACATATCATGGAAAGACGGATATGCAGAAATGAT
>JAFRJA010000200.1 GCA_017432545.1 Erysipelotrichaceae bacterium | reverse complement strand
GTAAAGGTCAAAAAAGGCGAAAGCCCCATCAAAGGCGGCGGGAAGCTGCTGGTCATTGACGGCGGCTTCTGCAAGGCATATCAGTCCACCTCGGGCATTGCCGCAGATAACCGCGGCCAACTGTCGCATCTACCTGCACCAGATCATCCGGCTCATAATCTTTTGGTAAACGGTAATACTTGTTTACCAGCATCTTCACATCCTTGGTCAAATCAGTGTATCTGACATCAGTATATAGACTCAGATAACGCTTGGTGTTGACTACTTCCAGAAGTTTTTTCGCATCATCATAATCCGGCATATATCCCAGATACAGTTCCTCCTTGGCAGGAATGAAGTATTCACTTTCATAAATATCTTTGATCAGTTTCTTATTGGAATCATTGATAAGCCCCCTATTGACCAGCTCAACGATCTTCTCTTTAGAAAGTTTCTCAGAAAGACCATCATATTTCAGATAGTCATCTAGTTTTTCTTCTTTAAAGTCATTCATCATAAGATACCCTGTCATTTTTAAATCACGCTGTTCAAGGAAGCGTTTCTGATCGATTTCATCCAGTTGCATGATCTTCGCGATTTCTTCTTCTGTATATGTCAGTTCCTCAAGCTGTTTCTCAACCGTTTTCTGACAAGCACACAACATTAAAACGATGAACAAAACGACAAGCAGTTTCTTCATCTTACGGCAAGTGATAATACGGAGATCACCAGCATCATGATGATGATAAACAATATAACAATTTTTCTGGTTGACTGTTTCATTTCTTTATTTCTTTGCGTAACTGTCCAATATATTTGTATCAAACGAATAGGTTTTCTTTGCCTTACGCGCATAGCGGTTCAGGGCATTATTGATGAGTTCATCACATTCCTTATCAAATTCAAGGCCTACTTCTTTCCAGAGATAGAAAGAAAGCGAACCCGGGATCGTGTTGATCTCATTGCAGTAGATAGCGTTATTACTGCGATCGATCATGAAATCGATTCGGACGCAACCATGGGCATTCAGGATGCGGAACACCTTAAGAGCGATCTCTTCGATCTGCTCTTTCTGGACTTCTTCAAGTTCAGCCGGTACTTTTCGTACAGTTGAGGCCATGCCTTTGGAACCAGATGATTTGGCAGGAGCTTTTACTCCTGATTTCTTTCCACCACCTGGTTGATACTTTTTATCAAAATCAAGGAAACCGTTACTTACTTCTTCAATAACAGAACATCTGGCTTTTTCAGTAGTGCCGATGACTGAGATATTTACTTCCTTGAGATCTTGAACCATCTGTTCCACCACGACCTTGAAGTCATATTCCAGACAGTTTTCGACCTTTTTTTTAAACTCATCTTTGTCTTTGATTATCTCAATACCAATCGAAGAACCCAGATTAGCCGGTTTGGCGATCAATGGAAAACCGATCTTTTCGGCTTTCGCAAGATAATCCTCATACTTGTCTTCAAACTCACTGCCATAGACAACAAAGTAGTCAGTCATCGGGATCCCTTCCGCCTTGAAGATATCTTTCATGACGGCCTTATCCTGGCCAACCGCTCCGCCTAAGACATTGCAGGAAGTATAAGGCAGATCCAGCATTTCCAGATAACCAGCCAGTGATCCGTCTTCCACATTGGTACCATGAACGACCGGGAAAGCGATATCGATCTGCATCTCCTTTTTAAGCAGACCTTTGACAGGTCTGATCTTGACAGCATTGCCATCCTTGTAGATCATGACTTTAGTCAATACGGAAGCAGGATTCTTGATAAAAGAAGAATAATTCTTCAGATCAAACAGTTCATCGCCAACATAAAATTCGTTATCCTTTGAGATATAGACCGGGATAACTTCATATTTTTCGCTGTCCAAGGCGTGAATAGCCTGATTGGCGCTGATACAGCTGATCTCATGTTCGGTGGACTTGCCACCGAAAAAAACTCCAACATTGATTTTCATAACATTACTATTCTACACCTTTCAGATATTGAATGCATCCGGCAGATCGTTTTCCAACAGAATCGTATCCTCCGGAGTGAAATTGCGATAGATATAGTTGAAAGCTTCCTTAACGGTCGCAAAGACGATTATGTCATCTTCATTGAAACCCGATTCAACAAGTCCTTCTTTGATCTTGCGGGTCTGTTTTTCGCCGACCAGGATAACTTTATCAGCTTTATTAAGCATATATTCGCCAAAGGACTTATTGATCTCATCTTCCTTAACACCAAGATCGATCATGCCCGGAGTAATAATAACTCTTTGTCCCGGCATCATGGAAAGCACATCCAGAGCCATTTTGGAGCCGACCGGATTGGAATTGAACGCGTCATCGATGAAAGTGAAACCATTGATCTTCTTGACTTCCAGACGATGTTCGACCTGTCTGATCCTTTTTACTTTCTTGGCAATCGTGGCCATATCCATGCCTAACTCCAGAGCCAGAGCGATACCGATCAGGATGTTGGTGATATTGTGTTTTCCAAGCAAGGATGTCTTGAACTCATATTCTTCACCGTTAATAACTGCCGTAAATGATGAACCATCTTTATCATAGGAGATGTTTTCCGCAACAAGATCAGCGTCTTTATTATCGATACCGACACTAACGACCTTACAAGTATTTTTAATGTGGTAACCGGCAATATATTCATTATCGAGATTGATGAAAGCCGTGCCGTCTGAAGGCAACATCTCGACTTCTTTCATCTTTTCGTTAATGATGTTTCCTAACGAATGGAAAGTATTCAGATGTTGCGGGCCGATCGAAGTGACGATACCATAGCGCGGTTTGACAAAATCCATCAGGTATTCGATATCCCCGACCTTATCAGCACCCATCTCACAGACGAATACTTCATGGACCGGTTTCAGCATCTCTCTCACAGTTCTCGTGATACCCATCGGCGTATTATAGGAAGCCGGGGTGATCAGCGTAAAGAAATCATCGGAGATGATATCGGAAATGATGTTTTTAGTCGAAGTCTTGCCATAGGAACCGGTGATACCGATCTTGATCAGTCGGGAATTATTATCCAAAATATCCCGTGCCTCATTTTCATAGTGTTTCTTGATCAGATTCTCCATCGGAAGAGTTATGACCGCCATCAGATAGATCATCAGATAAGGAACGATGATCATCAGAATTCCCGTCACAAAAGGCGGAAAGACGATGACGGCGGCAAGGGTGAACAGAAACATCAGGATACTTAAGACGACGATCTGTCTTTTTACTCTGGCGGTAAGTACCAGATCTTTAATATAGACTTTATTTATCTCTTTGTATAAGGAATAGATCGCAAAAATGATCGTCAGAGCCAGAACAATCAGAAGATTATTCTTAAAGATTATAGAAATGACTATGACGATAAGCGCATAGACATATGAAGCATTGAAACGGATGTTTTTCTTATTGAAAAGCCATTTGGAATAGCGGTAGAGCTCATAGCGGTTCTGCTGAAACATCAGTAAGGCGTGTTTGCAGAAAACAAAACTCTCCGCCAGAAAGATCAATACCTGTAAAAACAACAATATGAAAAAAGGATTTATGTTCATTGATAATCTCTCCTCAAAAAGGCATCCAGCACCAGATTGAAACGGGCAGCTTCGTTGATATAGGCAAAGTGATCATCCTTTTCAAAAATGACCAAAGCCGCATCAGGCATCAGCTTTTCCATCTGTTTTCCCTTTTCCACCGGCGTCATTTCATCGTATTCACCAAAGACCAGTAAGGTCTCGACATTGATATAAGGCAAGATATCAGTCAGATCTTCATTGACGACCTTGACCAAAGTACCCCGCATCACTCCCGAAGCATTCTTATAATCTTCCGATCCCGCATTCTTGCTTAAGGAATCCCGGTATTTTTCAAAAGGCTTGAGGCTCAAGATCTTCTTACCTAACTTATAGGAATATACTTTAGCGTAGTATTCGATCCCTCTTTTATCCCTGATGCCTGCGGCTCCCGTCAAAACCATGCGATGAACTTTATAACGGTAAGCGTATTGTAAAGCGACACGGCAGCCGAAAGAATGAGCGATAAAGATCGGATCTTCAGCCTTCATTTCGGTTAAGAAAGCACGCAAAAACTCACAGTAGTCTTCACTTCCCCATGGTTCAGGTGGTTCTTTGGATTGACCGAAACCAGGAAAATCCAGATTATAAACAATAAAATGACTTTTAAGGTATTCGCCGATAAAAGCCATCATTTCAGTATTCTGACCCCAGCCATGTAACAGCACGACCGGTCTTCCTGAATCGCCATAGACTTCATAATGAAGATCGATGCCCTGAATATTGATAAAACTCATGTTTCAATTATATCCTTTTTCTTTTTTCTTTTCTTCGGCATCTTCTTCATCTTCTTGGTCGTATAGATCCTGAAAACGACACCATCATTCATATTCTCACCGGTAACCGTATAGCCATAAGTCTCCGTGACCTTCTTGACGATCGAAAGGCCAAGACCGAACTTCCCGTTATTACCCTTCTCGTAAGGTTTGAACAGCTTATCCAGACGATCCTTATCCATCGTCTCACCATCATTAAAGATCTCCAGAAGATTTTCTTTAAGATTTATCACGATCTTTGTTTTGGCATAGCGCAAAGCATTATCCAGAAGATTTTCAATTACGACCCGCCACGGTTCCTCATCCCCATGGAAGTAGACAGATTCATCAAGATCGGTTTCGATTACCACGTCATTTCTGATCATGGAAGCCGAAAGGATGGCCTTCTGAATGACCGGAGCCATCTCGAGATTGAGGATATTTTCATTGGAATCAACTAGATAACCCATCTTGTTGTAGGTGATAAGCGAATAGACCTTCTTCTCTAAACGCGTCGCATTTTCAATGATGACATCGACACTTTTCTCTAAAGTATCGTAAGGATAGATGCCGTCTTTGATCGATTCGGAATAGGACTTTATCGTGGCGATAGGCGTTTTGAGATCATGAGAGATATTCTGGATCATCTCATCACGGATGTGCTGCTGCTCAGAAAGTTCCTGATTCATGCTGACCAAGGCTTCACCCACTTTACCTATTTCATCATAACGGTTTAAAGTCAGAGTCGCCTTTTCTCCGTTTTTGATCTTGTTTATATAGCCGATGATCGCATCAAGTGGTCTTATCAAAGACATGACCCATAACAGGATCAGAGCGAATAAACCGACCGTCACATAGAAAGTGACATTGATGACTCCGCTGGTAAGAGCGTTCTTGAACTCTTCACGGAAGTTGTTTTTAACAATGGCGATAAGTCTGTAATCTTCATCAAAAGAAATGATCGAATAGACGATCGAACTGTTGCCATAGGCAAAATTTGAATCGATGTAGCCGCCTTCGGGATCGGGATCGATATTGGAAAGGATCTGCACATATTCACTTGGGATCGCATTGAGATAGCGATCAGATTCCACGCTGTAGACAAATAACAGGATATTGGATTCATTATCCAGCGATCTGGTCTCGAGATACTCATTCTGTGCACGATGCATGAACGCATACATTTGTGAATTTACAAAGGTATCGATATTCCTGCTCAGATAGGTAAAACTGAAAAAAAGCAGAAACGCCGCCGTAAATATAACGATCGACAGAAACTGCTGAACCAGGGTAAAATTACTTAACCAGATCTTTATCCTTTTCATCCTAATCTATATCCAAAACCATAGATCGTCTGAATATTCATATCAGGCATCTTTTTCCTCAATCTTCTCAAGGTATCATCAACGACACGATCGGAACCGTAATAATTCTCATCCCAGACCTTCTCCAAGATCTGTTCTCTTAAGAAAGCCGTACCTCTGTTTCTGACAAACAGCATCAGCAAATCAAATTCCTTCGTCGTCAGTTCTACCTGTTCATCGCCCTTGGAAACGATACGCTTGGCCTCATCTATTTCATAGCCATTGACCTCGATACGGTCATCTTCCTTATAGACCCTGCGCATGATGTTGTTGACTCTCAAGACCAGTTCCTTAGGTGAGAATGGCTTGGTTATATAGTCATCAGAACCTTTTTCCAGACCGATGATACGGTCGAATTCCTTATCGCGGGCCGACATGAAAATGACTGGGATATTATTGTTGCGGGACTTGATCATCTCGATCAGATCAAAACCGGATTTGTCATCCAGCATGATATCCAGGATCCACAGATCACAATAATCATCGATATGGGCATAGGCAGAATCAAAAGTCAGATAGGAATTGACGATATAGCCTTCTTTTTCCAGATATGACTTCACAAGTTCATTTAGATCTTTTTCATCTTCGACGATATTTATTATTTTTTTCATATTAATTAAATTATAAATTAAAAAGGGTTATTGTGCATAACCCCTCTGTTTGATCAGATCTATAACTTCATAGACATATTTGTGACAAAGTTCATCACTCTCCGCTTCGACCATGACTCTGATCAGAGGCTCCGT
>JAFRJA010000199.1 GCA_017432545.1 Erysipelotrichaceae bacterium | reverse complement strand
CATGAACTGTCTGAAAGTCCGGAAGGTCTTTTGTGTTCCTGCCGTTATTAAGCTTTGGCCTTAACAGATCTTCCAGAAAACCTTCATCCAGCTTCTCGATCTCTTCCGGTTTTTTGTAACCGTTGTCATCGATCAGATTGACGATCGTATTGACGCTTCCTTTGGAGAAGCCTTTATATGTGCCGGAGTAAAGAGCTACGATATCATTCTGTGACTGATGATATATAAGATGGCTTCTGGCAATCATCGCGAATCTCTGTTTTACCGATACAGTTTTCTTTTCCATCTTGATTTCACCTCCTTTCTACAGACCTATGATAATAAAAAACCGCCAGTGAAGGCGTTGTGCAGAGTCTGTAGAAAGAGGCGGTCAAAATTTCCAATACTGTCGGTCAAAAAACCCCGTATAGCCGGTCAAAAATTCCCTGACACGGCGGTCAAAAATTCCCGTTATACGCAATCGTTGGAATTTATACAATTAATACGCTTTTCCAATGATAATTTTTAGTTATAATTATTGAATAATAATCATAGTCAATTAACAAACAATAATAACAATCGCTGTACAGATTATAATAAAACTGATATGAAAAATGGTCTGCTTACAATCTTAGGTTCATCATGTGACTATTTCTATGAAGCCGATTCCTATCCTGAGGAAGGTGATTTTTCTCATGCTCAATTCAAAGGCATGATGGCCGGAGGCTGTCCTTTGAATGTAGGCGTCGTCTGTGCTTCCAAAGGTGTTCAAGTCAAAGCGATGGACATGTTGGGAACAGATGACGATACGACATCTTTCCTTCTGTCCGAACTCAAGCACTTCAACATTGATACTTCAGATATCGAAATTCACAAAGATGTAACCAACGGTAAAGTGATCATCATCTTAAGTGGTGATAAAAGAACGATGTTTGTGGTGGATCCGAAAAGACCACCCTATGTCATGAATGAAAAGAAACAGGAATTACTGAATAATGCCACTTATATCTATTCACTGATGCATATACTCAACAGATCTTTTTCCGATATGGAACCGTTATTGGAAGCCAAAAGGAATGGAGCACGTATAATCCTGGATGGTTCTTCCAAATACGATGATCCATCACGGATGAAGATCCTTTATTCTTTATGTGACGGACTATTTATCAATGAAACAGACTATGAAAGACTTAAAGTTCATTCACCGGATGATCCTAAAAAACTGATCTTTGAAAAAGGCGGTGAGTTTGTGATCGTTACTCACGGATCTGAAGGTTCGACTTTATATCTTAAAGACAGGGAAATTCAAAGAAGCTCATTAAACAATATCGAAGTAAAAGATTCTACCGGAGCCGGGGATGCTTTTGCGGGCGCTTTCTTAGGATCGTTACTTGCCGGCTATGAATATGAAAAAGCTTTATACTACGCTACTTTAAACGGTGCCTATGCCTGCAGTGTCTTCGGAGCATCATCCATCGGAGCTTCATTTGAAAAACTGGATCAATTCGCAAAGGAACATCATTATGATCTATGACAAGATGGAAGACTGTTTTAACAGTCTGGAAAACAAGGTCGTTTACGCCGTAAACAATACCGATCTGAAGGAATTCTCCAATAAACTCGATGAAATCGAAGGACCTTTAATTATCACCGGCAGCGGCGGTTCCGCTATCGTCGGAACCTATCTGGCAAAGGTCTTAAGCCACAAGAAAAAGATGATCACCCGCTTTGTCTACCCCAGAGATCTGCTGTATATGGACCTTGCTGGTTATAAGAGTATCCTTTCCGTCTCATATTCGGGCCATAATATCGGTGTAGACGCTATTTTTGACAATGGCCTGAATAAATACCTTCTGACCGGAAACGGCCGCGAAAAGGCTCAGAATATCCTCTACAGGATGATGGATGAAGTATCGTATGTCTCAATATCCGCCACGATCGTCCCTTTAAGCCTTATTTTTCTTTATTATCACAATGATATCGAGCTGCTTAAACAGATAATAAGTTCGGAAACAGAGTTATCATCAGATAATAATGCTTTTGAAGTCATGAGTGGCTATGAAACACTTACCGCTGCAACGTTATTAGAATCATCAATTATCGAATCCGGTATGGCCACCTGTATCGTTCATGACAAATACAATTACTGCCATGGCCGTATCAACATCACCAAAAACAACCCATCTGATCTGATCTTCTTCAAGATGGACAATGAGCTTGATCACATGTTGTATGAAAATTTAAAAAACCATTATCGAACCATCCTGACGATCAGCAGAAAGTACAAAGATGATCTGATCAATGATTTTTATGCTTCAATTATTTCCCTGAAAATTATCAGGAATATCGCCCGTGAACACCATATCGATATTTCTGACATGGATGAACTCATCGATAACGATATCCTTTACCGTTTCAACGGGAAAATGAAATAAGAATTATTTGAATTCGACTTCTAAAGAGAAATCTTTTGCGACACCCTTTACGATCGGTGAATACATCTCCCAGACCGCCAGTTTCGCAAAACGATCAGCTGTTTCCAAGACATTATCCGCATCAAGTTTATCCTGCATCTTCTGTCTGGCTCCCGCCTGTACTTCCATGATCTGTTCCGGGGTAGCCTTTATATCACCAAAAGCCAGTAATCCTCTTTCCGGATCAGAAAACTGGATCTTATCTTCCGGGATGTTGATCTCTTCCTGCTTCGCATGTGGGATCTTCAAAGTTATCATTTTTTCTTCTTCATTGAAAACGATGTCTGACTTTGTTAGTTTGGAAAGATCAACGGTATAGACGGCCGTTCCATAATAGGTTATGACCTGATTCTTGGTAAACATGCCAAGATTGAATAAACCCGTATCCGTGATCGTACCGACATCAGATAATTCCTGTTTATAGACTTCAAGTTTCTTCAACTTTTCAGAATCACCTAATATCGCCTCTTCAAAATCAGCGACAGTATGTCCTAAGAAACCATAGTTCTCCAAGGTCAGATCATGATCCTCTACCGGCGCATCGACCTTGAACAGATGATGCAAACCATCACTTAAGGAATTGATCTTAGGAACGATAAGAAAAGCCAATAACGCAACTAAAGCGATCGTAGGAAGCGTAGAAAGCAGACCGTTTTTTATTCCGGCTTTACCTACGCCTTTACTGGCAGCCTTCTCTACTTTCTTGAGGAATTCTTCTTCATTGAATTCTTTCTTTTCTTCTTTTACTTCGTTATTCTCATCCATGGTCAGAACCTCCATCTATTATTATTACGTAAATAATGGTTCAAAAGGATAATTATGGTACATTTCACACATTTAAAAAGAAGAAGGAAATGAACCTTCTTCGCTTTGAAATTACATATTGTTATTTCTTGCCCAGGACAAACAGTCTGTCATTCTCATTGAACTGAACTCTGGTCGAAGAATCGGGATTTAAAGAGATCTCATTATTGTTGCTGAAACCAAGCAGGACATAACCATAAGACAGCGTGATCTGTTTCAAAGTGCTGTAGGCATAATCGCGATCCGTCTTAAGATTAAACATCTCTACAGACTTAGAGAACAGTTCATTGCCTTTAGTGGAAAGAAGTTCATCAAGGATATAAACCATATCCGGATTTTCCGAGATCTGAGCCAGCAGTAATGACGCAATATGCGAAGAGACGATATAGTCTATCTTGTTGTGTCTCATCGCCACATTATAGGTATTCTCCAAGTTCAATTCGACCGTCAGATTATAGACATAATTGTTGATCTCTTTAAGATTCATCAGTTTCAGAAGCAGCAGGATATTGTTTATATCCGCATCTTCCTTATCCATGTTCCGATCAGCCAGGATGATGATGTGTTCCGAATCTTTCGCGATCTTATTCAGTTTCTTTTCAACATCGCCTTTAAACAGGGAGATCTTTCTCTTTTTATGTTTTCTGTTTAGCTTCTGAATATCGATATCCTCATAAGGAGCGACCGTAATATTCTTGACATCATCAGGCAGCTCTTCCAGGATCGTATCCAGAAGCACGTTGGAACCGAAGATGAAGACATCACCTTTCATTTCCTGCTTTATCTCTTTCAGTTCACGCTCATCGATCTTCTTGTTGTCTTCTTCAACTACTTCATAAGCACCTTTATGCTCTTCAAACAGGATCACATCATCATTGATCTCAATGACCATATTCCTATCAGGATTAAGAATCGTCTTCCCATCTCTTTGTATACCGACGATCGAAGCCTTGTTCAGACACCTGGTTGCCTCAAAGAAAGTCTTGCCCATCAGCTGATATTCTTTCTCGAAGTAGAACTCATTGTGTTCAAAGTTCAATAACTCTTTAAATGCGATCGAAAGACCCGGTTCCGTGGAAGTATGGGCAATGATCTTGGCCATGACATCATCAGTCTTCAGCATGATGATATTCTGCTTGCCCATCTTGTTTTGCGGAAGAAGATGCTTGTCATCAGTAACACAGGCCACGATCCTGGCTTTACATTCAGGATATTCTTTTTTAAGACACAAGACGGCTAAAATAGCCTTTATACGGCGATTATCATTCAAGGCATTGACGATAACTAATTCCGATCTTTCAATTGAACAGCAGCGCAGATCATTGGTATTGGTGATATCGCCATTTCTACATATTACTTCGATATTTTTTGGGATCTCAACATTATTGTTCAGATCTTCTTCAAGATCCGGCTTTTCAATATCCGTACAGATGACGATCACTCTTTTCCTGTTTTTGTCAGTAGCCAGGATGAGCTGATTGAGCAGACCGTGTTCACCGATGTTGTAGCCAAGAATAACGGTATGATTCTTCTCCAAGACTACTGAATCACCTTTTCTTAAACTGCTCAGTTTTTCTTCAATGGCACTGCTTACAACACCGATCAGAATACTGGTAAACAGTAAGCCCACTAAAGCTGTAAGGGTATTTAAAACGATATAGCCGACACTGCCGTCTTCGCTTGATGGCATATCCGTATTGATGGTATTGGCTAAAGAATCCCAGAAAGCCGGGAATATGGAATCTCTGAGTTTGAATAATAAAGCCAGAATCGAAACAAAGATGAGCACAAACAGAACCGACAATGCAAGTAAGATCATGATACTTGCGGTTCCTTTAGCCATCTGTTTATCCAACCAGTATTTGAATTTGTCTTTAAAGCTGTAGTCTTTCATAAATTATTGTTGTTCCTTAATGATGACATTATTATATCAGCCAGTAATACCAGAAAAAAACCGCCTGAACACAAGCGGTCAATTTTCTTCAATATAAGGTCTTATATTATCGGCCCAGATCTTATATGCCTGTTCAGATAAGTGAAGTCCGTCCTCAGTATATTCCGGTCTGATATAACCGGAATCATCTTTTAGCTGCGAATACAGATCCAGATATGTTGCGTTATTTTTGTTTGCCAGTTCAGCGATCGTTTCGTTAAAAGAAACGATGGTATCCGGAGACAGATTCATTCCCGCCGAAATATCTGCAGAGATCGGAAGAACACTGATCAGATACAGATCGAAATTCCCTCTAGATCTGACATTTTCGACTAAAGCCGAATATTTTTCTATGCATTCATCTATATTGTCATTATTTAAAGAATTGATACCGATCAGAAAGAATACTTTTTCCGGCTTAACTGTCTCCAAAGTCCCTACTCTGTCTTTTATACCTCTGATGGTGTCGCCTGATACGCCCAGATTGCAGATCGTATAAGCAGGAAACTCCTGGTCAAAAGAACTTTTATAGGTAATGCTGTCTCCCAAAAAAGCAACATCACAGTCAACATGCAGCTGTTCAAGACATCTGTCCCAACCGGAATAAATATACATTGGATGCGGATATTTAGTTCCTGTGTCATAAACGACAGTTACCTGTCCGGATTCTGATTCAGGATCAGGTTCAGGTTCTAAGACCGGTTCAGTTTCCGATTCCGGTTCGGGATCAGAAGCGGGAACAGAAACGGTTTCAGTCTCAGGTATCGTTTCTGGTTCTGTCTGTTTTCGATCGTTCTCATATACTGTTGCCACAATGGCTATAACAATAGAAAGAACAATACAGAATATTAAGAAACAATCTGGTTTAAACTTCTCTTTTTTACTCATTTGAAATAATTCCTTTTTAATTTAATACAAATCATTTTACTTTATTATTTCATAAACGACTTTCTAAGAAACAAAATTCACAAATTTTAAAATTTGATTTATCTCTAGGACGTTAGGTAATTTATATACATTTGAACAAATAATACATAAATTATATCTATTTTGTTGATTGAAATGTACATAAATTATATAATTAATATGCAAAGGAGGAATTATTAATGAACATAATAACTACTACTGAGTTCAAAAACAATTTTGGGAAATACATAAAATTAGGGCAGAAAGAAATAATCAAAGTTATAAAAAGAGGACAGGTTATTTTTACTATCGTACCTGAAAAAGAATCACTTCTCGAAGAAGCTAAATCCTACTTTAACATGTTACCTGCTGATGCAACAATTGGAATTGATCCAAACGAAAGAGACTAAAAAATGGATATATTATTTGATAGCAACGTGATAATAGATGCTATTACTCAACGAGATGAATCAAATTCCGGAGCAAAGGATCTATATCTGAAAGCTGTAGGAAAAGAAATAAATGGATATCTTGTTTCCAAACAGATCACAGATATTGCCTATGTGCTCAGAAAATATGTAGATAGAGATAAAATCAAATCATTCAGTTTATTTCTTTGCAAAGCTTTTATTATATTGCCTTTCACCAAACAAGATATAGAACAGGCAACGCAAATTAACGGAAAAGATTTTGAAGATGATATTTTAATATATATCGCAAAAAACAATAATATTGACTATATAGCAACCAATAATATTAGAGATTTTAAAACAGGATCAGTAAAAGTTCTAAAGCCTGATGATTTACTAAAGAATCTTTAAATTGTGCATATATTTATTATTAGCTGATCACAGCTGGTTTAAAAGCCAGCTGTTTTATTTTCTAAGTATTTCGCCAAACAGATCATTCAGGACATCATCAGATAATGACGTACCGAAGTAATATGCCTTGCCTTGTCCATAGTCATTTTCCACGACAGCCGCAAACTTGCCATAAGGATTATCCTTCCAGGATATTATCTGTCGGCCACCGCAAAGGCTCAACAGTTCCTCAAAAACATAGCCTTCTCCTTCGTTGTTTTTATAGACCAAAGAAGCTGATTGACCATCAAGAAGGGATTCATGTTCCTCGATCATACAGCCGCACAGATCAGTCAGATCGACCGGCAGACGCTTATTGAAGACCAGATTGTTGTCGGTATCCTTCCAGGCTGTCCTGGCGGTCATGATAGCCGCGCCTCCTTTTGCTACATAATCTTTAAGACGCTTTTTAAAGTCATCAGACATGATGATCATATAAGGCAGGACTATGAGTCTGTACTTGGAAAAATCCCTGTCAGAAGGAATAATATCGCAGTTTATGCCGCGTATAAAGAACTGCCGATAGAACTTCTTACATTCCTTGTCATAGTCAAAGACATTGGATTGTCTCTGAATTGCCATCGAAGACTTTGAATCATAATCATAGATGATACAGACATCCGATTCCGGATAAATTGTTTCAATATCTTTAACTTCTTCAAAGAAAGACTTCGTCTCATAATATTTTCTTCTTTTCACATTATCCGCATCTAAAATCCCGAAACAGAACTGTTCCGCACCTTTGATGAAACCACGATATCTGAAAAAGATAACATTCTCTACACCGTGTTTAAGTGAA
The DNA here is from genome assembly GCA_017432545.1 of Erysipelotrichaceae bacterium. GTDB lineage: Bacteria > Bacillota_I > Bacilli_A > Erysipelotrichales > Erysipelotrichaceae > Colivicinus. The sequence continues at coordinate 5,890 of JAFRJA010000199.1, read as the reverse complement.
TCCAGAGACCACCTCTTGGCCTCATTAGGTTTAGGCGCATAACCGATATCGTTATGACCCTGCTGACCCATGATGGCTTCCGTGACCCAGATCTTTTCACCCTTGAAACCGCGCGCAAAATCAACACTGAAAGCCAGATCCGAGTTTGATAAAGGCCTCTTCTGACCACCCCAGACCGGATAGTTGTTGTAGGAGACAAAATCCAGATTCTTGGCGATATCAAACGGCGAATAAGCTTTGTGGATCGTTCCACCCGCAAAGTCGTGAGTTACAGGAGTGTCCTTATCGTATTTCTTGACGGAGTCGACCATACCTTTGATGAAATCGACTGTTGACTTGTTTCTGAAGCGCAGATACTCAAGCCTTAAGGATGGATTCTGTGGCACAAAGGCCGGTAATGGTAAAGGAATATCATTGAAATCAAAATAAGTCTGATTCCAGAACTGCGTGCCCCATCTCTCATTTAGTTCATCAAGACTCTTGTATTTTTCTTTCAGATATTCAACGAATTTCTTATGACAGCTCTCACAGTAACAGACATCTGATTCTTCATGTCCGATCTCGTTTTCGACCTGCCAGGCTACGATGGCTTCTTCATCCTTATAGTGTTCAGCCATCTTTTCTGCCAAAGCGAATACTCTTTCCCGATAAAAATCATTGTTTATACAATGGCCTCTTCGGGCACCGAATGGTTGCCTGTAGCCGGTCTCAGAGACATTCATGATCTGAGGATGTTTATGATACAGCCAGGAAGGAATACTGGCGCCCGGTACACACATCAGGATGTTCAGATCTCTTTTCTTGGCTCTTTCAATGAACTCATCAAAAAAGGAAAAATCATACTTTCCCTCTTCCGGTTCAAAACGATCCCAGGCAAAATCACCGATCCTGATCAGATTGACGCCAAGCTCAACGATATTGTCGAGATCCTCATCAACTAATTCCATACCCCACTGTTCAGGGTAATAATCTACACCACGATATTTCATTTCTTGAATTCTCCATCCATCAGTCTGTTGACCGCTGCTGTATATTCATCTTTAGCCATAAGATAAGCTGCCGCATGGCCACAGCCATCGACAAGTAATAATTCTTTAGGTGAAGCACAGGCTTCATACATATTTTCCGACATTGAACAAGGCACATAATGGTCTTCCTTGCCATGAATGAAAAGGATAGGTATATCTGTATTCCTGACACAATCTTCACCAAGTGAAGTATTGAAACTGATACCGGTAATGATGACTGACCAGAACCAGGCCAGATCGCCAAACGGGAAGTATGGCAGATGATAGATATCCTTGATCAGATGTTTGGAGATACCGACGATCGAATTGAAACCGCAGTCGTCAATGATGCCTGCGACATTCTTCAAGCCCATATCAGCGCAATGAATGACCGTCGCTCCACCCATGGATACACCATGTAAATAGATTTTTGGATCATCATACATATTGTTTATCAGCTGTACCCATCTGGCGACATCACGCTTGTCGTGTTCTGAGAAACCAAGATAATCACCTTCTGATTTGCCATGCGCACGATCATTCAATAAAAGAACAGTTGAACCACGCTTTCTGTAGATCTCGAGACGGTCACAGAAATCCTCTTCCATGGAAGATTTATAGCCATGTACACAGATCACAACTTCTTTCGGATTGCCTCTTAACAGATAACCGTATAAAGTCAGATTATCAAAAGAAATGATACTGAGCTCCTTGAACTGCAGTTTCTCCATTTCTTTCATATATGGTTTTCTTTCTTCTATGTAGCGCTTGGAAGTCGGACGCATCAGATCCTTTTCGGAATCAATGAAATCCGGATCGGGATCGGTTTTACTCTTGTCTTTATAAAGAAAGACGGAGTTGAAGACATAATAGCCACCGGCTAATGATAAAACTATAAACAGGATGATTATCAGTATTATCCAAAACATTATTCATCCACCTGAATATTATCCAGATCGACGCCCTTGGTCTCCTTGACCTTAAGCATCATGATCAGTAACGCTATAGCCATCAAAGGCAAATAAGCGATCGTCAATACTACCGGCAGTTTATCACCGGCTACCGCCTGTACGACGTTATTGTAGATCATATTGAAACCCATGCCGAACATACCGATCAATTGCATGGAACCGACAACGGAAGCACGCATTTCGGTAGGTGTTGATTCAGAAGTGATGACAAAATAGATCATATCGGAGATTGACCATAAACCGGCGATCGAAATACCATAAGCCAAGCCCATGATGTAGGGATTGACGGGAGCGATGCAACCATAGGCAAATATGGCTAGACCGATAGCCGCCCACAAGCCTAAAATGAGTGCTGATTTCTTACGACCTAAAGAGTCCGTAAGGAAACCACCGATCATCGTAAAGACACCGTTGATGATCGGGAAAAACATCAGCACGATATTGACCGCATCAGCCGTCAGGATATTATCCGCTCGGCCCAGTTCCAGCATCGTCTGATATTTGGATGTATAACCGGTTGAGAAAGCCATCAGTAAAGCGACGATCGCGATAGCTCTGGTCTGTTTATTCGTAAAGATGAATTTGAAAGATGACCAGACAGATACTGAATTCTTCTTTTCTTCCTCAGCTTTTCTTTTTTCTTCTTCAGCTTTAGCCGCTCTTTCTTCCTCGCTCGCTCTCAAGTATTCAAGTCTTCTTTGCGTATAGACCGGGGTCTCTCTGACAAAATAGATCGCTGCCAGACCTACGACAAAAGCCATGATGATCGGAATGATGAAGACATTTCTCCAGGTGCTGGGTACCGCGTCATTAACAAACAGTTTGACAAATAAGCCCAGTAAAGAAACAGAGATCAGAGCTATACCCTTGGTGATAGAACACAGTTTAGCCCTGTGCTGTTTTGGCGCACATTCCATGATATAGATGACTTGCACATCATTAGGGGTAAAGAAAGTAAGAATGACACAACCTACAACATAAACGGCGATCGATTTTGACAGTACGCATATAAGCATGCCAACACCCATACCAAGTGTATTGACGATCAGAAACGGCTTACGGCCGTATTTATCAGCCAACGATTTATAGAATGGCGAGATCAGATAGGACAGATAACCAGCCATCGTAATAAAGCCCAGTGAAGCTGCCGCATTGTTGTATTCCTGCGAAGGGAAAGTTACATTGAACAGATCTCTGACGGTCTGAACTTCGACGATGCTTCGAACACCTGAAGCCAGCTCATCAACGATATAAACGATACTTAATACAACGATAAGGATCGCAAAGTAGTGTTCATGTCCATGAAAGATGGATGCTTTCTCCAGTCTTTCCAGCTCTCGCTTTTCTCTTTCTTTTTTATCCATGTGATACAATTTCTCCTTAAATCAACAGTTTAATTATACAATACAAGCGCTTTCATTTATTTCTATTTATTGAAATCACATACTTCCTTGAGCTAAATTTTCTATTGCCGTGCATTACAAAAAAAGAGAATTTGTTAAATAATTTATTCGAAAAAGTGCAATAATTGCAAAAATTTCGATTAGGAGAATTTATGATTATTAACAGAGATATTTACCTTAACCAACTCATAGATAGAATGAATAACGGAATGATCAAAGTTGTCACCGGACTACGAAGATCTGGTAAATCATTTCTGATAAACAGAATCTTTCACGATTATCTGAAATCGACAGAAGTGGATGATGAACATATTATTACGGTTCAACTTGACGTTGTAGAAAATGAGAATCTCCTTGACCGACATATACTATTCGAATATCTACATGAACGAATCAAAGATAATAATCAATACTATATATTTCTTGATGAAATTCAGGAAGTGGATGGTTTTGAATCAGTTTTAAATAGTTTTTTGCGAATTGAAAACGTTGATCTTTATGTTACAGGAAGTAATTCAAAATTTTTATCTTCAGACATCAAAACAGAATTAAGAGGAAGAGAAGAAGAGATTCATGTCAATCCTCTTTCTTTTAAAGGATTTTATTCAGTAAATAAAAAAGATGAGATTGCCGCCTGGAATGAATATATGATCTATGGAGGAATGCCTATGATCGTTTCTAAAAAAACGGACGAGCAGAAAGCAAAATATTTAAAAGATTTGTTTGAAGAAACCTACATCAAAGATATTGTAGAAAGAAACAAAATCAGAAATGTTTCTGAATTAGAAGAATTAATTGATGTGCTGGCATCTTCGATTGGGTCTTTGGCAAATCCAAATAGGATCTCAAACACTTTCAGATCAGAGAAAAAAATCAAGTTAAGTCAAGATACTATTAAAGATTATATTTCCTATTTAGAAAACGCTTTTCTGTTAACGGAAACAAAAAGGTATGATGTTAAAAGACGAAAATACATCAATACGCCTTTAAAATATTATTTTGAAGATCTTGGTCTTCGAAATGCAAGGCTTAATTTCAGACAACTTGAAGAACCGCACATTATGGAAAATATCGTTTTTAATAAGCTAAGAATAAGAGGCTATAACATTGATGTCGGCGTTGTAGAAGCCAACCGAAAAGAAGATGATAAATTCATTCGTAAACAGCTTGAGATAGATTTTATCGCTAATAAGGGAAGTAAACAATATTACATCCAGGTTGTACAAGGCATGTCAAAGAAAGAAAAAGAAAAACAGGAAAAAGCCTCGTTGTTAAATGTGAGAAAAGGATTTAGAAAAATCATTATCAGAAAAGATAATCCAATTACTTATACAGACGAAGAAGGAATTCTGAATCTTTATATGTTTGATTTTCTTCTAGATAGAAAAACTCTAGATGATTAAAAAATAAAGTAAAAATGGCAGAAAAAAGTAATTATGGAATTTGCAGGTTGTGTGGATAGTATCAAAAACCGGAATATGAACACGTTCCACCAAGAGCAGCTTTGAATTCCAAACCAGCAAAAACTTATAGCGGATTGCAGATGATCAAAATATGCAATCCGGAAAATTGCCTTGGAATTTCAATGGAATAAGATATACACCTTTGCAGAAAGGATTAGGTGGCTATTATTTATGTAAAAAATGCAACAATAATACAGGGTCTTGGTATGCCAAAGATTATTCGGAATTTATCGTAGAAGTGAATCTCCCATTGACTGAAGATCAATGGGCTTCGTAAGAAGTCTGCTATTATTGTCAACCCTTATAGTGAAGCCTTATTCTTACAGGCTTATCCACTTAGCCGCTACCGTATAGGACTGTAAAGTCCACAACGCTACTTGATATCAGTATGTTCTTATGTGTTCAGTTTGAACTTAATCTTTTTAAGGAAGTCTGACCTGCACTTAATGTTTTACCTAAGTGATGATCTGCACCTGGAACCACATACATTAACATTTCAAAGAACTGTTTATATTTTAACATCTGATAGCGGTTCACCCAAGAAGCTTAAGACTTCCTGGTTTTCCCGCAAGGATTGTATAAAAAAAGGAGCTGGTCTTGCAACCAGCATGTAGGAGCCGAGCTTTAATCCCCGGCATATGGGCGCGTCACCTAAGTGGCGCATTTAGGTGCGGAGCTTAACCCCCGCATTTGGGCGCTCCATTTCTGGAGCATTTGGTCATGGGGCTTGCACCCCATGATCTAGGCGCCCTTCCTTGCGGTTGGGCATATAGGTGCGGAGCTTAACACCCGCATGTTTACCCTTGTTTTCACTTGGGTAATTATTATGATAGCAAACCCCACACCTGATGTCAACACTTTTTCACAAAAAAAATATCGGTTAATCTACAATCGTGTGGTTAGAAACATCAGTATTTACGGGTAAATCTTGTATTTGTAAGCACTAAATGGCGAAGTATTCTTTCAGTTTTTGGCCACTTCTCTTCATCTCTTATGCATCTTTGAAGATTGATGAACCAGTTTAGATATGTCTGAATGTTATTGAT
>JAFRJA010000198.1 GCA_017432545.1 Erysipelotrichaceae bacterium | reverse complement strand
GAATTAAAGAAAGACGCCAAAGACGAAAAGAAAGTCTATGAGATGTACTATGACTATACCGAAAAGATCTCCAATATGGCTGATCACAGAGTCATGGCGATCGATCGTGCCGAAAAGGAAAAGGTCATCAGTGTAACTTTCAACTATGATCTTGATCATATAAAAGATCTTGCGCATGAGGCTTATCTTAAGGGTAAGAAGACCTATATCGAAAAAGAGCTTATTGAAGCGATCGACGATGGTATCGATCGTCTGCTGATGCCTTCGATTGAAAATGAGATCAGAAGCGATCTGTCAGAAAAAGCTCATAATACCTCGATCGAAGTATTCTCACTCAATCTGGAGAAACTATTATCACAGGCTCCTTTAAAGGGCAGAGTTGTTTTGGGCTTTGACCCTGGTTACTATAACGGCTGTAAATTGGCAGTTCTGGATGAAACAGGAAAACTGTTGAAAGTCGACAAGGTCTTCCCATTCAGAAAAGAAGGTGAGATCGAAAAGAGTAAGGAAAAACTCCTGAAACTGATCAAGGACTATGATGTCAAGATCATTGCGATCGGTAATGGTACAGCATCCCGTGAATCAGAGAAACTGGTAGCCGAACTTATTAATGAGAATAAACTTGATGTTTCCTATGCGATTGTTTCTGAAGCCGGTGCTTCTGTCTGGTCAGCCCAGGAAGAAGCCCGTAAGGAATTCCCTGATCTGGCGGTCGAAGAAAGATCGGCTGTATCGATCGGCCGAAGACTTCTCGATCCTCTTGCGGAATTGATCAAGATCGATCCTAAATCGATCGGTGTCGGCCAATACCAGCATGACTTGCCAGAAAAGGCCTTAAATGAAAGACTTGATGAAGCGATCATGAAGGTCGTCAACAGAGTCGGTGCCGATGTCAACACAGCCTCACCGCAGCTGTTGGAGCACATCTCCGGTCTGAATAAAGGTATCGCTCAAGAGATCATCAATTACCGCAACGAGAATGGCAAGTTCACCAATCGCCAGCAGTTGCTTAAAGTTAAGAAACTGGGTGCCAAGGCTTTTGAACAGTGTGCCGGATTCTTGAGAATAATCGATGGGGAAGAACCGCTTGATGCGACTAATATCCATCCGGAATCATATGAGGTGGCTAAAAAGGTCATGGAAGTATCAGGCATCAATAAACTCGGTGATCCTGATATCACTTTCAATGATGAAAAGATCAAAGAACTGGGTATCGATGAATATACTATGAACGACATCAAAGAATGCATCAAGGCTCCTTTGAGAGATTACCGTGATCAGTTTGACGGAGCGATCCTGAAATCCAATGTTCTGGAACTCAAGGATCTGAATAAAGGTGATGAATTATCCGGCACCGTCAGAAATGTTGTCGACTTTGGTGCTTTCGTCGACATCGGATTACACGATGATGGTCTGGTCCATATTTCCAGAATGTCGGAAAAGAGGATCAATCATCCAAGCGAAGTGGTATCGGTTGCGGATATCGTCAAGGTTTATGTCTATGAAGTCGATGAAGAAAAACATCGTGTTCAGCTTTCACTTCTGCCATTAGATGTTTTAGAGAAGCGTGATGCGAAGAAGAAAGAATTCCGTTCCTTAAAGAAGGCTAAGAACAGGCCTTATCACAAGGAAGAGAAAGAAAAGGAAGTTTCCGAAGAAGAAGCAATGAAGAGATTATTGGAGAGATTCGGTTCCAAATATCCTAAGAAATAACATAAGGCGATTTACTTCGCCTTTTCCTTTGGGAACCAGCCCATATTGAAGCGCACTTCTTTGCGTTCGAGATCATTATTTGTATAACAGCAGGAATCAAAACCGATCAGAGTGAATCCTTCATGGAGGTAGAAATCCACCGCGTTGACATTGGATGATTGTGTCTCCAGCATCAGTACCCGATAGTTATTATCGACGGTGATCTTTTTGGCCAGTTCGATCAGTTTTCGGCCATAGCCTTTCTTTCTGACCTTTTCGGAAACAAACAGCTCCGTTATCAGCATCCTGTTGGACCATTCTTCTGGACAAAGTTCGATCGCTCCAAGCAGTTCGCCGTTATCGACGATGCCGTAAGCCCTGGCATCTTCCCACCAGTCTTCATAGAGCTTATCAGGATAATCACCATCTTCAGGCAAGTGCGTAAACGGTTCGGCGAATTTCTTTTTCTCGATCGGAATATAAAAACCGTTTTCAGTCTTATTGACTGATATATCGTAGTAATAATGCGAAGTATAGGAAACAGGTAACAGTGTTCCTTTCCATTTTTCCTTTTCAAGTTCTGTAATAGTATATTCTTTCATACAACTTATTATAAAAGGGCCTAAGCCCTTTGATCAGAATTCTATTACTTTCGGTGCTTCTGTAAAGGAAGAGAAGACTGCCCTGGCATCTTCAAAGTATAAGACGATGGTGTTGCCGTCGTTCTCATCATACATGCCTCTCAGATTCGGGTTTTTGTCTAACATGTCTTTCTTGGCTTCAACTCTATCATCTGGAATCAGCTTGCCACTTAATCTGAGCCACTTGCCATCTTTGAAGCAGCAGATCTCAGCTCTTGGATCAGCCAGCAGCTGTTTGTAGCAGTCCTTTTTCTTGCCGGTCTGGATATAAAGCTTTCCTTCAAAGATCTCGGCTGTACCGAAAGGTCTGACTCTCGGCTGGCCATTATCATTGGTTGCCAGATAATAAACGCCGCATTCCTTTAAGAATTCCCATACTTCATTCATGATGTGTCCTCCTGATTTTTACATCTTTATTATAGTATTCCAGTTATTAAAGGATATTTACAATTATTTTTTCAGCAACAGTCTTAAAACATAAAGGATCAGCAGATGTCCCGGATAGAAAAGATAGAACAGCCATTTAAGTCCTTTTCCTCTTTTGCCGTTATACATCAGCAAAGGAATAAAAGATAAACCTGTCGCACTATAGAAGCTCATGGTTCTGGTAAGGGCAAGAAAGGCCGTTCCGATGGCACACCTGATGATATGTTTCTTATGGCGGAAGACATAGAACAGGAAGACGGCGATAACCGCAAAGATGGTGTAATCCGCCTTTAACAGAAGAGCCAAAACAGCGGCAGCCAGTATAACAAGGACACCGAGGATTATCCTGATAGTATAAGTCTTTTCCTGTCTGTATTTTTCATCAGTGATATGATCGTAGATCATCAAGGCCAGTACAGAGATAAAGAAGGTCAGCATTATGTTCTGATGAGTAAGATTGATTTTCTTTTCGAAAGCCAGATCAAAAGGTATTTCACTGATCAGGGCAAACAGACCTAACTGCATAAGATATTTGGTTTTATCGCTTGTGTGAGAATATCCTTCAGCTATGCAGAAGGAAAATAACGGCATCGCAAGTCTGCCGATCATCCGTGCCCACATCACACCGGGGAAGAAGATATCACCGGCATGATCAAAGACCATACTGATCATGGCAATGATCTTCAGCATGGTTCCATCAAGGATCTGATATTTTTTTATTTCTTCTGTTTCACTCATCATATGTAATATAGTCCTTTGTCTTTCTCATGACATCACGGATATTGGTGATATTTGTATCAACATCGTTACATTCCAGAGAATGATTACAATCCGGATATGTATATAAAACAATATCATTTTCTTGCGCAAGCTTGCGTATATTGTTTAAATCTGAGGCCGGATCACTTTCACCGATAAAGGCGATCGCATCTTTTGTGTTAAAAGAAAATGTCTGTTCAATAGGTGTATACCAGATCTGTTTTGAAGGTATTTCCTTATCATCAATGTACCTGGCCATGACAGCCGTTCCGATACTCTTGCTTATGAAAAGGATATCGTCATATTGACTGAAATCGATCTCTTTCAGCTGTTTTACTGTACACTCATAGGCAACATTGCCGGCTTTTTCTAAGGCAGGGGAATCAAAAACTTTCGGTGGCATGTCCAAATATTCGATATGGATAATTTCATAGCCCAGGTTCTGTACTATTCTGCTTGAATAATAGAGCAGGGGTTTATCTTTGTGATAACCCATTCCCGGAAATATGAGCGCAAGCTTTTTCTTTTCCATTTTTTGTTCTTTCAGTGATCAATAACTAAACTCATTATATATCAGTAAAATAAAAATCACTTTTTACAGTTTATCAGAAGAAAAAAAATAGCAGGCCATCCGTTGCCTAATCAGCACCGGCTTTGAATTCGATGGTTTGTTTGCGATCAGTGACTGGCGGGCACTCGGTGCATATCTGGCTTTAAGTGAATTGGATATCAAAGTCCCTGAAGAGGTACGCATTATCGGTTTTGACAATATCTCAGCAGCGATCCAGACGATATTGAATATAACCTGTATTCAACAGGACACCAGAAGTATTGCCAAAGGAGTTTTTGAACTGCTTAACCGCCAGATAACTGGTAAACAGATCCACACAAAAGGATCATTATTCCAACCAGTATCTTAAGCGGGAAGACCCGCTGAGGATTGATTATTATAGATATAAAAGAAAAAAGCACATCTGTTAAGACGCACTTTTTTATATACACTGGTCCGGGATGAGGGACTTGAACCCACACGGTCGCCCACTAGATTCTAAGTCTAGCGCGTCTGCCAGTTCCGCCAATCCCGGAATTGCTTATATATCTTATTATAAAAAACTAGAAAATGCAATTAAGAATGTTTATAATATTGAGGTATGCAACTGACAGTTGATATAGGAAACACATGTACGAAATTAGGGCTGTTTGATGGTGATCTGCAGGTCGCTTTTATCTGCGTTCACGGGGTAAGCGAGAATTTCAGATCAGTGATCCTTTCTTTTATCTATAAGTCAAACCTCAGGGAAGACGCGATCGACAAGGCCATTCTTTCCTGCGTAGTTCCGCGTGTCTACAATGATATATTTGATGCTCTGGCTTCAATAGTCGGTGAAGAGAATATCATCGATATCAATCCGAATACCAATTACGGCATCAGACTGGCCATGCCTAATCCACAGGAGACCGGTGATGATCTGATCGTCATGTGCTCTTATGCCTACAATCTTTATCACCGCGAACTTTTGATCGTTTCCATGGGCACGGCAACAGTTCTCTGTCATGTCAGCAAGCAAGGTGAATTCAAACACTGCATTATCGCTCCTGGTTTCTCCAAGATCGCGGAAACATTATGGAAGAATGCCGCACAGCTGCCTGAATTTGAATTGAAGTATGTCGATACCTATCTGCCTGATAATACGATCGATGCGATGAATGTCGGTATCTATCGCGGTTATATCGGAATGCTGACATCATTAATAAACGGAATGAGAAATGAGATCGGGGAAAAGCTGTATGTCATCGGTTGTGGTGGCCATGGCAAGATGATCGAACCTTATGTCAGACTCTTTGATGAATATGATCCTGATTTCGTGACCAAAGGTCTCAACTATACCAATCGAACTGGTGGCCAAGGTGAGGACGGCGATTGCCGGACGGATGGTTCCGTGGTGGTCGCGGGCCGGT
>JAFRJA010000197.1 GCA_017432545.1 Erysipelotrichaceae bacterium | reverse complement strand
TTGAACTAGTAAGATAAAAGTAGACATAGAAAAAAGTCAAAAAGGACTGAAAACTAAGTCTACTTTTTCTTATCATCAAAATGAAGGAGGAACCACAAATGGGAAGACCAAAAGGAGGAAAAAACCGCAGGTTCACATCAGAGTATAAGTTGAAGATCATAAAGAGATTTATTGAGGATCATGAATCGCTGCGATCGATTGCACGGAAAGAGGACCTCTCCGATGGTATGATCGCCAATTGGTGTAAGGCATACCGACAGGAAGGAACTGAAGGATTGAAACCAAAAAGGAAAGGAAATCCCTTCGCAGCACTTCACACCTCAAAATCTATGACTAAGGAAGAGCGGCTGGAACTGGAAAATCTGAAACTCAAGATAGAGAACGAACGATTAAAAAAAGGATATCTGGTGAAAGGAGGTGGTGCCGGAAAGGAGTACGTTTCTATCTTCGGAAAGAATACGAAATAATACAGGAACTATGTAAGGAGTATCCGGTAAAGCAATTGTGTGAACTGATGTCCGTAAACCGATCAGGATATTATAAGTGGCTGAACAGAGACATCAATCAGTATGAACGGAACCGGAAAGATCTGACAGTTCTGATCAGAGAAGAACACAAAAAACACCCTTCTTACGGCTATCACGCACTGGCTAAAGTCATCCGGGATCACACAGGGTGGCTCTTCTCGGATAATCTCTGTCATAAAGTGTGTAAATACGAGGGGATAAAGTCAAAATGCCGGCACTATCAGTACAGAAAACCCGGAGGAGAACATATCATCTATGAGAATAAGATCCGGAATAACTGGCGAACTACAGGGCCTTTACAGAAGATCGTATCAGACATGACAGTGATTCGACACAAAGGGAAACAATATGAATGGACATTCTTCCTGGATGTATTCAATAACGCGATCATCGCCTGCGATATATCCGATAAGCCTGGAGACCCAAAACCTTACTTCAACTGCCGGGATAAACTGCTGGATCTTCTAAAAAAGGAAGGAATATCTGAGCCGCTCTATTTCCACACAGACCAAGGCGCAGTATTCTCTTCCATAAGCTTTAACCAAGCTCTATTTAATCATAACATTATTCGCTCAATGTCTCGAGCAGGAACTCCCACGGATAATCCGGTCATCGAAGCCATGAACGGCTGGATCAAGGCGCAGATCAAAGCGGACTACCAGCTCGATGACTGGAACAGCATCGAAGACTTCATCAATAAGTATATTCGTTACTACAATTTTGAGAGACCTATGTATAAACTCAACTATAAAAGCCCTGCCGAGTTTACTCTCGATCAGGGCTTCCATCTGTCTTTTTAGTACTGTCTACTTTTCGTTGACAAGTTCAATATTTGTTTCTTTTTTCATTTCTTCCCCCTGTAATGAATTTAGCAAGTCCCGATTTATCAGTCTACTCTATCTCCATATATGCTTCCAAAAGATGATGCGCTTCCTCAATGACATCAACTTCGTTGTCGGAATTCATTACCTCCTGAAGCAATGCCTTTAATGGTTCATTCAGTTCAGACAGCTCGTTCTGATAAAATGGATCAAGATACTGGTCAAGGTAAAAAAGTAACCGACGTTTGGCACTGCTGTCTTTTCCTCGCAAAACCGTCTGAATCGCTTCGATTCCCCGTTTGACAAGTGCTTTTTCCTCTGTCCCGTATAGGTAATCCTTATCCAGTTTCCAGATCATCAGTGAAAACTGATCAAGCCACGGAGAGACGATTCTGAGATCCGGACGATAGCCAAGCTTTACTGCAGCTTCCGGGGACTTTGCCTTCTTGATGATCTTCATCATAAATGCGGCATCTTCAGAAAGTGTATCCTTACTCCAGGGCATTTCATCCAAATCAAAACCCGCTGATCCCGGGGAGATTTCATTGATATTTTTCTGTTCCTTCAAAAAGGATATCAGTTTTTCCTGTGTCTCAGTCTTTTCAAAAAGCTCTGTCGCAATGATCACAAGATCAAGAAAACAATCTGTTCCTTGGTTGGACATAACGATCCATTCATCATTTGACGCTGCTTTGTTCGGCCTTATAATATTGCTCATGTCCCCTCCACAAACTTGAATTTGTGCTATCGTATTCTGATTCAGCCAATAATCCCGCACCCATACAGAACTGCAACAATCGTCAATACAAACAACGCTCCAGACATAATCAGCGATGCAATGATCACTTTACTATGGGACTTCTTGTCTATCTTTCCGGTCAGCTGAAGCACTCTGACAAAGCATGATACAGCATATATGAGACCGATCGCAGAACAGAAAATTGCTGTTGTATCCCAGTTAATACTTTCTCTGGTCAAATGGAACACATTGATCAGCATCAGGACTCCAAATGCCACAATGCATGTCCAGATCATAGAATACAGTGAGTTGACAAGTTTCTTTTTTTCTTCGTTCGTATAGTCAGCTACCATGACCAGCGTTTCTTTTAAGTCTTCATTCATATTATTTGCCTTCCTTTCGCCATTCAGTATTTCGCGAAGGTCGACATCATAATAGTCAGCCAGCTCAATCAGTATACTGATATCCGGCATGGTATATCC
>JAFRJA010000025.1 GCA_017432545.1 Erysipelotrichaceae bacterium | reverse complement strand
TTCACGGGTTCGAATCCCGTACTTGTCACCACTTGGTTCCCTAGCTCAGTTGGTAGAGCATCTGACTCTTAATCAGAGGGTCTGGGGTTCGAGCCCCCAGGGAATCACCATTGAGATCAATAAGTGCGAAAGCACTTTTTTCATATCTCAACAATGTGAATGCCCATCCTTTCAGATGGGTATAAATATTTTTTATATCTCTGAATCAGACCGATCAAATGATCTATTCTTATTCAAACAGTTTCATCAGCGTCAGTGCATATACTTCATGTCCTTCAACGCTTGGATGATTTTTATGATTGGAAAGCATCTCTTCCCAAGGACAGTTCATGGCACGTGCTTCTTCCCATATGGCAAAAGTATCTGCGAGGCACACGTTTTGTTCCTGTGCCACTTCCCGGATCGCTTTTACCCGCTTTTCCAGCATTTCACAGGAATGCAGATCGCCGACCATTCCGTTCGGTGTCAGAAGAATGATATCTGCCTCCGTTTCGTTCTGAATGCGCTTCACCGTTTCAGAAAGCAGTGACTTATAAAATGCGGTACTGCCCATTTCGTCACTCCAGTTCAATGAACCGTTGATCAGTACAAGATCCGGCTGATAACGGATCACATCCCGGAAAAGCCGCTTGTTCATCATGGTCAGATCGTCACCGGCGATCCCGGCGTTGATCACACTGACAGAGGTCTCTTCATACTTATCGATCAGCTTCATGCGGAATTTCTCCACATAGCTTTCCCTTGCATCGGTGATCTCTGCAGGCGGAAAACCCTGATGATCCGGTATCCTGTTTCCAAGAGAGATCAGAGTCTCACCCAGCTTGGCAGGATTAAGATCGATCTCATTGGGAGATACATTTGCCCTTCGCAGGACCTCAGCGAACCATTCCGAATGATCTCCGGAAGTCAAAGACTCAAAGTGTCCTGCCGTAACGCTGTCGCCGAGTGCGACTATGAGAGGATTTTTCCGTTCCAGTCCGTCTTCATCCAGACCCGTTCCTGTCAGGATCGCGATGCCGCCGCGGTTCTGTTTCATTTTGCTGATAAACCTGTCCGGTTTCTGATCGCTCTGACAAGGGGCTTGTTTCGCGATCTCCAGAAAGCGCTGTGCAAAAGGCTCAGGAATGTGATATTTCGTTCTCATCATAAACCTCCTGTTCAGATATTTGGCTCATACTTGCTGTACCTCTTATCAATATGTGTACAGTTCCAGCCTCTTTGTTTCCGGATGATCAAAGAATTGTACAAACACTCCTTCATCACCGTTTAACGGTCTTTCACAGATCCAGCTGTCTTTTTCAAAATGACCTTCTTCGTAATCCAGGATACCGATATTGCAGTCTTTTCCTTTTTTCGGAAGAAACATCAGCTTAAAGGAAGTTCCCATGATATAGAAGTTATCTTCATCTGTTTCAATGATCATACCGGCTGCTTTCGGTTTGTCTTTGTTTACAGGATTATAAACGATCTGGAACGAATACTTTTCTGTTTCGATGACCGTTCCTTTTTCCGTTTCGTTGTTTCTTGCGAAGCTGTAGACTTTACCTTCTTTACGTGCCTTCTCACGGGTCTTCTGAGAGTTTGCAAGCAGGTCAAAGGTCTCATTCAGAACATCCGGAGTGCCATTGATCTGCCAGGCTTCCAGATTGATATTCAGTGTCGCAAGGACGGCCGGATTGAATATGCCGAGTCTTAATTCCGGCGGTGTCATCAGATCTTCGATCCCGAAGACAGACATGCATAAAGCATTGTACTTTCCATACGCATGGAAGGCGTTGGAGATGTGATAGACATCTCTGCGGTATTCCGGGATCATCAGCGGATTGTTTTCTGTCGTGAATTGTGAAGCCACTTCATCGAATTCAGCAACATAGACATCCGGTTCCATGACATCAATGCTTCCGGCGATCTTCTTCCATACGTTCATATATCTTGCAATCGGACCTCCGCTTGGATACGTTCCGGGTCTCCACGGATACTTTTCGATCCATGCATTCATCAGGAATGGGAGGTCACAGATTTCTTTGCCATGAGAAGCGATCCTTTCGATGGCTGAGGCATAGGCGTAAGTCATGAACACTTCCGGTGCATCTTCGCCAAACAGCTGTTCATAGTTTCCTCTTTCATCGATATCAAAGATCTTTCTCAGATCTTCCGGAACTTCTTCCCTGAACTTCTTCTCGGCAGCTTCGGAATAATCTCTGTCGCTGTTCAGCAGACCGATCTCATTTTCTACCTGAACGGCGGCGATCGTCGTTTCACTTGTGTTGATGGCCTTGATATGTTCCATCAGCTTGCCGAACGCTCTTCTGTCCGCATCGACCGCTTTATTGCACAGCGGAGAGATCGTTGCAGTCTTTTTGCCATGTCTTTCTTCTGCCCGGAAATAGTTTTCGGTGTCTGTTTTTACCCATTTCGGCACATATGTCGATGTTCCGTTTTTCCAGATTCCAAACCAGAGCACGATTGCTTTCTTATTTAATTCGCGGCATTTTTCAATGATCCCGTCCAGAAGGCTGAAATCATAAACTCCTTCTTCTTTTTCGACCATCTCCCAGTAGACTGGAAACAGGATCGTATTGATCTTCAGATCTTTCATGTATGGCCAGACATGTTCATCCATATGTTTCAGATTGGAGGCGTTTGAATTATGCAGCTCACCGGCATAGGCAACAAAAGGTTCTCCGTCAACGAGCCACATCCACTGACCGTCTTTTTTTATGATCTCTGAGCGTTTCATTTTTCCTCCTTGATCCCATTGTTTTCAATCACTTTTTTATACCAGTAGAACGAATCCTTCCTGTATCTGTTCAATGAACCGTTTCCGTCGTCATCACAGTCTACATAGACGAATCCGTATCTTTTCTTCATTTCTCCCGATCCCGCACTGACCAGATCGATCCATCCCCATGGAGTATATCCGATGAGATCGACACCATCGATCTCTACAGCCTCTTGCATCGATCGGATCTGAGCTTGCAGAAATTCGACTCTGTATGGATCGTGAACCGTTTTGTCATCTTCCAGTTTGTCGAAGGCACCCAGGCCATTTTCAACGACCCACAGCGGTTTATGATAATGGTCATACAATTCATTCAGTGTCAGTCTGAGGCAATCCGGATCGATCGTCCATCCCCATTCCGACTGCTGCAGGTATTCGTTTCTGACACCCATCAGCATGTTTCCGGTATTGGAAAGAACTTCTTTGTCCGCTGTTACCACTGTCGACCCATAGCAGGAAAAACCGATAAAGTCGACCGTGTTGTTTTTAATGACTTCCATATCTTCCGGAAGCATCTCGATCCTGATCCCTTTTCTTTCGTATTCCTTCAGTTTATAGTTTGGATAATAGCCCAATACCTGGACTTCAGGAGTGCCTTCTTCGTGCCTTCTTTCCATCAGCGCCAGCTTGTCTTTCGGATTTGCTGTAAGCGTGTAAAGAGGACCTCGGGTGATCATCTGACCGATCTTCATATCCGGATCGATCCTTCTGGCTGCCCTGACCGTTCTGGCACTTGCGACAAACTGATGATGCAGTGCCTGAGCGCGGGACTGTTCATCCTGTTTCAGAAGACCTGCCGTCATATACGGAGAAATATAAATTGCGTTGATCTCATTGAATGTCAGCCAGTATCTGACTTTCCCCTTGTATCTCTCAAAAAGAGTTGTGACATACCGTTCAAAATAATCGGTCAGTCTGTAATCCAGCCAGCCCCCGTATCGATTGACGAGATTCAGCGGCATTTTGTAATGAGATAGTGTAACAAGCGGTTCGATCCCGGCTTCAAGCAACGCATCGATCACACCGTCATAAAACTGCAGTCCCTTTTCATTCGGTTTCTCATCATCACCGTTGGGATAGATCCTTGCCCAGTTCATAGAAATACGCATGCATTTCAGACCCAGTTCTTTTGCTAAAGCAATATCGCTCTTATAGTGATGGTAAAAATCGATTGCATTGTGGCTTGGATAGTAAACATCATCTATGACCGCAAGTTTTGCATTATTTGGGAGGGACAAAGGAAACGGAAACCCGGTACCGGTAAATCCGGTCTTACCTGTTTCCGGAATGAGCCACGTCAACTGACGTGGCTCAGTTTTGCTTCCTTTTGTCATCACATCAGAAATGCTCAGACCTTTGCCATCTTCCAGATAAGCTCCTTCACATTGATTTGCGGCAAGCGCACCGCCCCACAGGAAATCAGCCGGAAGCCCCATTTTTATTCTCCTTTTTTATTTGTTACACCGAAGAAGAATGTTAATACGAATGTTACAGCGAAGGCGATCGCAACGCCGATCAGTCCGTTGACCGTATTGCTTGCAGGTCCGCCGAAGCTCATGAATACAAGGTAAACTGACGGAGCAAGAAGATAACATGCAACTTTTGTTATGCCCATGTACAGACCGCCTGCAAACGCACCGACCATCAGGCAGCCCCAGATTCTCTTGTGCGGAAACAGGATACCGAACAGAGTAGGTTCAGAGGCACCGCCGAAGATCTGAGAGACAGCACAGCTGAAACCCAGCGATTTGTCGTCTTTATCTTTAGACCTGATTCCGAAAGCCAGAGCTGCAGCAACGACTGCAAAGCCGGAAGCGATCGAAGCAGGAAGAAGGATGTCATCATAACCGATCGTAAACAGCTGCGTGATACAGAAAGTGCCTAACGTCTGATGAGCGCCGGTCGTGACCAGCAGCAGGAACGTTGCAGCGATCAAGGCGACTGCCAGCGGACCGAAGATATCATGGATCAGTAATACGGCTTTAGATAAGAGTTCGCCAATCCAGGAACCGAGAGGCCCGAGAACGCACAGTGCTACAGGCAGCATGATCAGAGTCGTGCATAACGGAACGATGATCGTTCTCAGCATCGCCGGAGAATATTTCTTCAGAACTTTTTCAATCAGCGACTGTACATAGACGATCATGACAGAAGCCAGAACGGTATTGGCGTAGCCGACTCCCTTCATCGGAATGCCGTATACATTTAACGGTTCTCCGGAATTGATCAGTTCGATCAGCTGCGGATGGATCAGCACCGAGCACAGCAGCAGAGCAATAACGACATCTGCATTGAACTTCTTCGCTGCAGTATAAGCACAGTAAACAGGCAGGAAATAGAAAGCTGCATCGCCTACGATACTTAAGATCCTGTAGGTGCTGCTTGTATCAGATAATACATTCAGCATCGTCGGACCGAGAAGCGTATAGATCATCTTGATCATACCGCCGGCGATCATAGCCGGAAGTATGGCAACGAGGCTCCCGCTTAACGCATCAATGACACCATTCACTACCCTTTTGACTGAGAACGGCTCTTTCGAAGTCAGATCCTTATCCAGGTTTTCATCGACCCCTTTCTCCGGGGACATATCCAGCAATTTGCAGGCTTCCTCATACGCCATCTCAACATCCTGGCCGATAATGACCTGGAACTGGTTGGTTGAAAACTGCGCACCGATCACACCTTTGATCTTTTTTACTTCTTCCACATTGACCAGCGCATCGTTCTTAAGGTTGAAACGAAGTCTTGTTACGCAATGTGTAAAATGAGCGATATTTTCTTTACCGCCGACCGCTTCAATTACATCTTTTGCAAGCTGCCCATAATCCTTCATCATCTTTTCCTCCTTGTTCAGATTGCAGATTTGACATTTGTACAGGTCAAGTATTTGTGTGGTTCAGATCCTTTTTAAGCGCTTTCATCACCCTTTTTTGTACAAATCTCTTTTTACACACTCATTTTATTTGACCGGACTATTTGCTACAATGTAAATATCCACAGAATAAATATGTCTATTTTACAGATTTTATATCAAAATGAATGAAAAGATAATCGAACAGCTGCTCCCTTTGACCGAAAAAGAAAAAAGATACAAAGCGGGAGAAAAATCAAAATTTCTTTCTATGCTTCCATACATCCTGATTGACGGGAAAGAGGTGGCATATATGACTTATCAGTCTGCACCGAATGCAGCACATCCTTTCATTCAGATCAGAACGCAATCCCGATATCAGGATTGGCCGCTTCATTGCCACAACTGGATCGAGATCAACTACATGCTGAAAGGCGGATGCACACAAGTCATCAACGACACGGAATACCTGATCGAAGAAGGCGGTTTTGCCCTGATCGACGAAATGACACCGCATAATATTCGCAAGCTTGAGAAAAATGACCTTCTGATCAATATCTGTATCAGCAAGGATTATCTGTCCAGCACTTTCTTTCATAGACTCTCTGAAAACAGCCTTCTGCTCAGCTTTTTTACGCAGTTTCTCAACAAAAAGGTTAACACGAATCATTTCGTCATCTATCCGCAAGGCAGCAGAAAGCTTGATGACATCATGTCCGTTTTTCTTTCGGAATGGCTTGAACCGGGGTTTTCATATATCGACATGATCGACAGCCTGTTTCAGGCGATCGTATCTGAACTGATCAATATCCATTCGCAGCACATCGGTTCTTCCGGAAAAGAAATGAGTCCAAAGATCTTCAATGCATTGAAGTATATCGAGAAGAATTATCCATCTTGCACATTGACCGATCTTGCGGATGAACTGGAACTCAATCCCAACTATGCTTCCAACCTGATCAAGGAACAGACGGGCTACACATTCAATCAGCTGCTTCAGTTTCAGAGGATCGGGATGGCAAAAAAACTTCTACTGCATACCAATCTGACCATAGAAGAGATCGGTGAATCCGTAGGATATCAGAATATGAATTTCTTTTACAAAAAATTCAAAGAAAGAACAGGATTGACTCCTGGTGATTTCCGGAAAAACATCTGATACTGAATTCTTATTCTGTCTGTCGTAAATCTGTCGTATGAAAAAGGCACTTATCTTCAAAAGTGCCCATGGATACTACATTATTTGAATTATTCCCTGCTGACTCTTAATCAGAGGGTCTAGGGTTCGAATCCCTAGGGAATCACCATTGATTTCATAAGATCCGTAAGGGTCTTTTTTGTTTCTTTTGTGTCAAAAAGTTTTTAAAATAAGGCTTTCCTATATGTTTGGATTTTATTGAAACATCAGAAAAGAAAGAAATCAAATCCTTTATGAGAAACATAAAAAAACATTCTATTTCCACTCAATGGTCGTATAGAATATTTTTTCTTTTAGCTCGCTTATATATGGACTACTACAATATGGTTTTCTTTCCCTATATCATATTCGATATTTTTATATATATTCGATCGGAAGTGCATCAACATTTTCTGTAATCGGAACGATATTCTCGTTCAGGCAGATCACTGCTCCTCTTCCTACAGATATTTCTTTATTATTTTCTAATACAGGGAAATTCTTGACCATATCCTTTCTGACAGATGCAGAAGATTTGATTTCGATCGGATGGATGATGCCATCTTCAAGAATCAGCAAATCGATCTCTTTCTTATCTTTGTCTCGATAATAGAAAAGTGTGTCTTTGATTTCTTTTCCGGCGTTGTAATAGCTTTTGATGATCTCGCTCACCACAAACGTTTCAAAGATGTTTCCGGACATCGCACCGTTTTTTGCCTGTTCATAAGTCTTCCAGCCTGCCAGGTAGCACATCAGGCCTGTGTCCATGAAATACAGTTTCGGTGATTTGATCATCCGCTTTATGACGTTGTTTTTATAGGTATGGATCAGTTTGACTATACCGCTGGTTTCAACGATTGACAGCCAGTTCTGTACCGTCTTTATATCGACGCCAACATCGCTGGCAATGTCTTCATAGACAATGATCTGCCCAGATCTGGCGGCAAGTGATATCAAAAAAGATCTGAACTTTAGTTCATCCTTCAGATTGATGATCTTGTGAATATCTCTTTCCAGATATGTACGGATATAATCCCGATAGAACCATTCCCAGTCTCTTTCTTCATCCAGAAGTTCCGGCATTGAACCTCTGTGGATTCTCTTCCATAGATCGTCATATTTTGTTAGATACTTCT
Organism: Erysipelotrichaceae bacterium; assembly: GCA_017432545.1. Taxonomy (GTDB): domain Bacteria; phylum Bacillota_I; class Bacilli_A; order Erysipelotrichales; family Erysipelotrichaceae; genus Colivicinus. The sequence continues at coordinate 1,163 of JAFRJA010000025.1, read as the reverse complement.
TCCGATCTTTAATGTATACATCTGTCGGAATGAATGGTTTATCATAGTTAACTTTAAAGATCTCACGAAGGGACAAAGAACTCATTTCCAGAATGCTCATTCTACCAACAAGCATTGATGAAGCGGCTTCCATCAGCTTATGCGTCTGAGAACCGGTGAGGATCATCTGCCCTTTTTCCTGATTGCGATCAGCAATAAGCTTGATCGTCCTGAACAGTTCTTCCGCATATTGAACTTCATCGATGATCAAAGGATATTCCTGATCCTTGAAGAAAAGTGATGGATCTGTTTTTGCCAGAACCAGCATGTTTTCGTCATCAAGAGTAATGTAATTATAATCAGGGAAAGTATTCTGAATAACTGTTGTCTTACCTGTCTGCCTGGCACCGGTCACAAGAACAACCTTCGTCTGAGCGATCGCTTTTTCTAATATATTTTCTATAGATCTATGAAGATACATAAGCATTCTCCTTTCGGCCAAATTGGAATACAACTCCATTATAGCCGAATTCTAAGAAAAACACCATCCATCTATGGACGATGATTGCTAACATTTGATATCTTCTGTTTTTGTGTATTTTCACGTTTTTTGTAAATTATTCATCATCTGAGTTTATGCGCGTCCATCTTATTTTGTATTTGATTTAATGGTAAGGACGTTTAAATATCTGTCGTAAAACGGTCGTATAAAAAATCACCAGCTTTCAAAACAACCGATAAATACTGCATTGTTTGACATAACCACGACTGACTCTTAATCAGAGGGTCTGGGGTTCGAGCCCCCAGGGAATCACCATTGGATAGCATTTAGCCCGTAAGGGCTTTTTTGTTTCTTATGCGCCAGGAACCCTTTATTTCAGGCACTTTCTGACATATTAACATAAAACAGATAACAGAAATATATTGCAATATCTGAAATAGAATAGAATTTAAATTTCGCTATATTTTGATTTATATTGTCGTCATGAGTGTCGTCAAACCTTTTTTACCTTTCTATACTAATACCTTCTTTTTTTAATTTTCGCTATGTTCATGAAATAAGTTGATTTTGTCCAAATAAGCGGACAATATAGTTTTTTGAAATGAAATATCATGATGCCAGAGAGGTGTTATCTATGATCAGTAAAGACTTTCTGGAATCGTTGTCACCTGTAGAGATACAG
>JAFRJA010000196.1 GCA_017432545.1 Erysipelotrichaceae bacterium | reverse complement strand
AGAATCTTTGCCTCCGTATCAATTATCTTGTTTTTATGGCTACTCAACCAGAGGGGATACTCGAGACATTACATTGAGAAAAGATAACTGAATAAGTATATGTAATTTCGCAAAATAATATTTTTACGAAAACATATGTTACAATTAATGTATGGCGGAACAATATCAGAACGATCTCCAGTTATCGATCGATAAAAAGGTTAATGAATTGGTGAAGCAGCTTCCGGATTTTGCCGGGAAGTTTTTCAGGGATCTTAAGAGCAAAGGCATGTCAGAGCGCACCAGGCTTGAATACGCCTACGATATGAAGCGTTTCTTTGATTTCATAAGCAATCAGTCGGGATTCAAAAACGTTTCTCTAAACGGCTTAAAAGCGGCTGACGTTTTGGATGTCCTGACCTATGACGATATTCAGGAGTATCTGGACACTCTGAATACCCATACGGTGATCGACAGATATGGCAATCAGAAAGAAGTGCTGAGCTCCCCCTCCTCAAGGGCAAGAAAGATCTCTTCCCTTCGCAGCTTCTACAGATTCTACTTCCGTACCGGCGAAATAAAGAACAATCTGTCGGATCTGATGGATCTGCCCAAGATCCCGGATAAGAACATCGTTACCATGGACAGGTCGCAGGTACAGCGGATCCTGGCTGCCGTAAGTGACACTGCCGGCATGTCTGAGGGAGAGATCCTAAGACACGGCAAGATCGTCAAAAGAGACTACGCCATCATGATGCTCTTCTTCGGAACCGGCATAAGAGTATCGGAGCTTGTCGGCATCGATCTTTCGGATATCGACTTTTATAATGCCTCCCTTCTCATCACCAGAAAAGGAGGAGATGAAGACGAGGTATACTTCGGGTCCGAAGTACAGCAGGCTCTGGAGGACTATGTATCGGCCGAACGCGAGATACTTCTTGCCGGCAAAGAGGACCCCGCCCTTTTCATCTCCATGCAGCACAGGCGGATGACTGTCAGATCTGTGCAGCTCATGATCAAGGGGTATGCGGAAAAAGCCGGATTGAACATGAAAGTGACACCGCACGCCTTAAGACGGACGTTCGGAACCAATTTGTATGAACAGACATCCGACATCTATCTGGTAGCCGATGCCCTTCACCATTCTTCGGTAGAAACAACGAGAAAACACTACGCCTCCATGAGCAAGGATCATAAACGAATCGCTGCTCAGAAGTCCTCTTCGCTGTTCGACAAGGACTGAACATAGATAAAAACCATCACAAAACGCAATCTGAGGCCCTTTTTGGGCCGTTTTTAACGTTTTTCATTCTCAAACGGCTAATTGTTCATCCTGATGTCAATTTTCCTGAAATCAAGTTTATGAAAGCCAAAAACCAGCAGAACAAAACCAGCCTGCTCGTCTACCGGCATGGTATATGCTGACATATTTAAAGCAAATGCCTTGTCATTCTAAAGAAGATATATAAAAGGTATATAAAGGGTTTACAAAAGGTTTAGTTTTTGATAGAATGAAATCAGAAAGATAGCGATCAAAAGAATCTCGAAACAAAGGGAGGACCAAAATGGACAAACCAATGAAAGAAGAAGCCATCAAAAGGCTGCAGATACTCTCTGATGCCGGTCTCAACAGCGCAGTAAGATCCGCGTTCGAAAAAGACAACACGCTGTACTGCTCAGACCAGACTTTCTTCCAGACGCTTTGTTATGGGGATCTGACTGAGTTTGATGAGGAAAACCTTGTTGACCCCTCGATATGGAAAAAGGTCAAGGATTTCGAAGAGAGATAGTCTTGCAGCCCATCTCTTTGACCCGGATGACCTGTTCCTTTACCAGTGAAGAAGTTCCGGTCTGTGATATGAAAAGATAAAGTGCCTTTGAGTTACAGACCGTCTTCTTTAAAAAGGTGTTTGGTAGTAAGGCAAAGACCTGGGACTTAGTCACTTTTTCCATAAACGGCGATGCGCAGTTCGCTGCGTTGAAACTGGAACCGGAGGCGATCATAAAGATCTCTTCGATCTCATTCAAATCCGGAATCAGCGTCTTGATCGGCGCAGTATTCTCTTTTGCCTTGTCTAGTACAGTGTGTCCTACCGGTACACCTTTTTTGATACAGTCTAACACTGCTGTTGATGTCTTAAAACTTAACTATATTGATGAGTATACCCAATACTCCTCCAAGTAAGATCACATATAAGGGATTGGGTTTGAACTTATATAACAGGATAAACGACAACGCAAAGATCAGAGTATTTCCTAATTTCAGACTGTTATCGATATAGATCGATCCCGTAGCTAAGGTGATCGTCGTTACCGCCAATAAAGCAATGACCATACACCTTAGTCCTCTTAACTCATTGACGAAGATCTTGTTCTGAAGATACTGTTTATACATCTTCATGAAGATCAATGCGATGACACATGACGGGATGATACAGCCTACAGTTGCGGCGATCGATCCGAGAACACCAGCCAGTTTCTTACCGACAAAGGTGGCACAGTTGATCGCCAAAGGACCCGGAGTTATTTCATCCATGGCCAGTAGATCAGAGAATTCCTTCATCGTCATCCAGTGCTTGATCTCGACGATCTCCGTATGTACGACCGGGATCGAAGCGTGTCCGCCCCCGAATGATAAGAGCTGGATCTTGATGAAAGTTATGACAATATCAAGTAACAGTTTCATCTGAAATGCCTCGTCAGAAGTATCGTTCTGATATAAGTTGCGATCACCACAAAGATAAACAGATAGAGTAAAGAATAATCAGTAAACATGGCATAGATAAAAGATATGACCATCAGGATATAACCGTATATATCACAGTTCTTTCTGTTTAATCTAAAAGTATCAACAGTCACATACAGCAATAAAGCCGTCACTGCCGACTGCATACCGGCCATAAAATAAGAAACATAGATATTATTGACGATCTTCTCATAGAACATCGTTACCAGCAGCATGAACGCAAACGGCGGGATCGTCGTTCCGATCATCGTCACAAAAGCTCCGATCAGTCCTGCCACCCGATAACCCAATATGACGGATACGTTGATCGCAATAGACCCCGGTGTAGTCTGACCGATGGAAACAAGATCCATGAATTCATCTTCACTTAACCAATGGTATTTATCAATAAAAATCGGCTTTAATACAGCCGTGATCGCATGTCCACCACTGGTCGTAGCGCTGACCGCAAAAGTCACCGCAAACAGTTTCCATAGCTTTTCCAGTTTACTCATAAATGAGATTATATATCTTTATTAATTAAAGTCAATTATAAAAAATAATCCACTCTTTTTATGATCAATTTTATAACATTGTTATCATAGATGCTCCCTACGATTCGGAAAGGGCAATTTCTGAAAGAGAGGTAATGAACCATGTTCGACAACATCAGCAAGGACGGAGTATACAGGCTCCGGCTTAGCAACAGAAATCCCTACGCAAGATATCTGGTGGTAAAGACCTACGGCACGACCCAGATGAAACGCGCTGTCTGCGACGTTGAAGACATCAGGCAGCAGCTTATGGAATGGGACGACCGGTTCGGCATAACGGGCCAGAGCAAGCGGGGGCTGAAAAACCTGCTCAGAAACAACAGACCAAGGGCAAGGGAAAACTACCGGAACTACTATTCCGTCTATGACAGCGAAGGCAATCTCTTTATGGAAGGCTTCGGTCAGGATATCGCAGAACATTTCGGCTGTAAGGCAAAGACCGTCTGCAACATCGCCAATACCGAAGGAAGGTACCTGAATGGCACAATCAACGGGGAGATGGTCAGATACTATGTCGTCAAGAACGGCGGCAACGCAGGGACGATGAACATATCGACGGGAATCTGCTGGTAAATTTAATTCTAAACCAACACAGGTAGACAACACGAGTCCACAGCAAAAAAATCACAGAGGAAATAAAATAGGCACGACATGAAAGAGAAGTTTTATTGAAACAGATTTTTAAAAAGCACTCTAGCACCTTAGGACCCAAAGAAAAACCCTTATCTGAAGCCAGATAAGGGTTCATGCTTAAAAACTTCTTCAATTACTAGCAACTATCAAGCTTGAAACTATCACAATTAACTATCGCAATCTTCTGCAAAAACAATATTAGCTGATTCTTTTGCTCTATCGATTACTTTCATAGCAGATTCTGTATAAATCCAAAGTCCTTTCATCGCAGCTTCGTTGTTGCTGATACAGATATCTGCAAATGCCTTTAGTTCAGAGAATAGGAAACTGTGATTATTTACAATATCATAACGCTCTGATTGATCACCGATACACACTGTAAATGGTTTATGGCCATTGCTTCCGCCATCGACAATGATATAACCATTTTCTCCCGCAATGATATTCCTATTATCTCCACCGACATCCTTTGCAGCCAAAGCAACAGCATTCATATCATCATATCTCATGATCAGCGTTCCACCCAGATCGATTCCGTTTTCGTGTTTCCGACACACGTAATCAATCTTCCTTGGTTCTCCGAATAGTCCCAGGATAAAATGAATATTATAGATCCCTAGATCCATCAATGCACCACCTGAATATTTCAATGAAAATACATTTGGCTCTTTTCCTGCCAACAGATCATCATACTTGTGTGAATACTGCATATAGCAGCATTGCACTTCCTTAACTCTTCCGATCTGAGATATTTTTTCCTTCAGAAGTTTGTAGTTTGGTTCCTGATATATCGTCATGCCTTCAAACAGAAATACCCCTTTCTGTTCTGCCAAGTCAATAAGCTTCTTGGTCTGATTGTAATTGGAGGAGAAAGGTTTTTCTATGATGACGTTTTTCTTATGTCTGATTGCTTCGATACCTTGTCGATAATGAAGAGAATTAGGCGAAGCAATGTAAACGAGATCAACATCCGGATCATTCAGCATTTCTTCATAATCCGTATAAATCCTTTCAATTCCAGCCCTTTCAGCGAATTCCTTCCCTTTTTCATATGTTCTGGAATATACCGCAAAGACTTGTGTATCCCTGTTTTCCTTTATCGCTTCTGACATGATATAGGCAATAGGGCCTGTTCCGACGATTCCGATTCTGATCATTATGCCCTCTATAGTGCTTCTCCGTTGGAGGCGATGACCTTCTTATACCAAAAGAAAGAATCTTTTCTGTAACGGTTCAAAGTTCCTCTACCCAGGTCATCACGGTCGACATAGATGAAGCCATAGCGCTTCGACATTTCGCCCGTAGATCCTGAAATCAGATCGATACATCCCCACGTGGTCAGGGCGATCACATTCACACCATCTTCTAAAGCTTTATCGATCGCTTCTATATGCCTACGAAGATAATCAATACGGTAAGGATCATGTACCGTTTTATCATCTTCCAGTACATCCTTTGCACCTAGGCCGCATTCAACAATCATGATCGGCACTTCGTATCTTCCGTATAGATCATTCAGAAAAAATCTCAGTCCATCCGGATCCAGACTCCAGCCCCATTCGCTGTATTCAAGATATTTATTTTTCGGACCGAGATGCAGATTGCCCATGGCATCGTTTTCGACCGAGGTATCATGTGTTGTTACAAACGAACAGTAATAAGAGAAACTCAAAAAATCAGACTTTCCGGATAATAACGTTTTCAAATCATCTTCTGTAACGTCAAGCTGTCTGTTTAATCTGTCCCACACTCTCTGTGAAAAATGCGGATATTTTCCCTTGACCTGAACATCTAGGCAATAATAAACATCCTCCTGCTCGAAGATCATATTCTCGATCACATCTTTAGGATGACAGGTATACGGATATGACAAAGCTCCACCAACCATACAACCGATCTTGTTTTCCTGATCAATTCTATGACCTATCGTGACAGCTTTTGCCGCAGCCACAAACTGATAATGAAGTCTTTGATAAGGCTCGTAAGGACGAATATCACTCTGCTGTCCAAACAGCATCAGCTGCGAATTGATCTCGTTGAAAGTAATCCAGTACTTTACCTGCCCTTTAAATTCAGTAAATATGACTTCACAGAACTTTTCAAAATAAGAAACGGTCTCTCTGTTCAACCACCCACCTTTCTCTTCTACCCACAAAGGAGTATCATAATGCGAAATTGTTACTAACGGTTCAATATGATTCTTTCTTAATTCGTTAAACACATCACGATAGAAGTCAACACCTTCTTTGTTGACTTGTCCGCTGTTATCCGGGAAGATCCTGGACCAGGCAATCGACATTCGGAACATTTTAAGGCCTAGTTCACCAAGCAAGGCAATATCTTCCTTGTAATGATGATAAAAGTCTACTGCAACGTGATTAGGATAGTATTCATCTTCAAATATTGTCGGAATCGCTCCATCAGGAAGCGCCCCGCCCATCATCTGAGGAAGCAGATGTTTTGAATTGTCCCCCCGAATCCGATAAGTAATTCCTCTTGGTTTCTCATAGGATCCGGCTGTAGTGAAGTCAGTCAATATCAGGCCTCTTCCACCTTCGTTGTATCCGCCTTCAAACTGGTTGGCAGCTGTCGCGCCGCCCCAGAAAAAGTCCTTTTTAAAATGGCTCATTTCTCGTCCTTTCTTTAAGAGAAAGCGGGTCTTTAAACCCGCTTTTAATCATTCGGCAGCTTCTTCCTGTTCATCTTTCAGACATTTATTATCGTACATTTTGAAGAACGGATAATACAGAAGCATACAGACCGGAATCAGCGCGATATCAAACAGCAGTACTGGAATCGAGAATCCTGTGCAGAAGAACTGATGCAGGTTGAACGGCACAATCGCATATATGTATGTGATGTACGGATATAAGATGCCCATGTTTCCGGCAACACAGCCAAGGATGACCGGAACAACGGTAGCCAGAAGATAACCCGGGAACAGCGTTGCGTTGTACATGATTGGATATCCGAAGACACCGGGTTCGCTGATCGAGAATGCGCCTGGAACAACAGAAGCTTTGGAAACGGATCTGACCCTTTCGGATTTTCCTCTCCAAATACCAAGCAGTTCAAGAGCCCAGATATTGCCATCGCCGCCAAGAATACTGGTCATGTGTTTTGCCATCATCGGTGTCCAGATAGGAGCCTGGCCAGCTGCCAGCAAAGCGGTATTTGTATAAACATCTGTCATGATGATCGGGAAGGTAATTGCAGTCAGGATGCCGCTACCATGAATCCCCAGGAACCAGAACAGAGCCTGAATGATGGAGAGAATGATGACACCTGCCCACGAATTGATGCTCTGTAACGGCAAACGAAGGATCGTGTTGACTAGAGAAGGAATATCCATGGAAAGAGCGCTCTTGCACAAAAGCGAAAGAGCATACCATAATGTCACTGCAAAGAATAATGGAAGTGCGCTGGAGAATCCGGCCGCTAATGCAGGTGGAACAACATCAGGCATCTTGATCACAATGTTTTTTTCAACGCAGATCCTGTTGATCTGAACAACCACAAAGCCAACGATCAGAGCGACGAACATGCCTGTTGCACCAAGATTATCTGTTGATAAGCCTGTGAAAGAACCGTTTTCAAAGTACACGGCAGTTTTTGGAGCAGCCACCAACAAGAAGCAGATCATGGAAGCAACACCGTTCTGCAAAGGTTTTAAACCTAGTTTTTCCGCATAGAAATAGCCCAGAGTGAAGGAGATGATCAACGTCAATAAACCCATCGTCATTTCATTAGGCAATACCAGCAAATTGTAAGTCGCATCATAGGATTCAATCACACCGATCGTCGAAAGAAGTACAGCAATGATCGTATAGACGGCACCAACAAGAATGACACCCATGGTAACCGATGCGCCTTGCTGATATGCTGCAAGGAACTTGTTTTCATTTAATTTCTGGGCAACGTTGTCCAGCCAGACAAAGAATTTGTTATTTGTGATATCCATGATTATTCTCCCTTTAAGCCACTTTCGGCTAATTCAATGATCTTTTGCGGTTTTCCGTTTCCGTAGTCCATCGGAGGGATGACTACAACCGGTTTTCCTGTCTTCTTGGCGATCTCGTCCTTTTTGTATCTGATCTGCGGAGCGACCAGGATGACATCAAACTTGTCTGCGTTCAGTTCATCAGTGGAAGCTCCCTGCGCTTCGATCGAGACATCAAGATTGTTATCAGCTGCATATTTTGTTACTTTGTTCATCAGAATGCTGGTAGAATAACCACCGGCACAAACCAATAGAATCTGCATACTATTCCCCTTTCTTTGATTCGAACAGTTCGATCATTCCTTTAATCAGATCGACTGCCAGCATACTGGTCATGAAGTGATCCTGGGCATGTACCAGAAGAACGTTCATTTTCACATCTTCCCCATTCGCCTCAGCAACCAGAATATCCATTTGTGCTTTATGTGCATCGTTAACTTCCTTTATTGCCTCATTCAATAATCCCTTCGCTTTTTCAAAATCGTTTTCTTTGTATGCGTTTATCGCATCAAATGCCAGCGATCTTGCTTCCCCGGAATGGGCGATGATACCCATTGCGACACTTTCCATATCCATACTTCATAACCTCCGTTTTTTTATAGCTTTGCTCTTTGTCGACTGAAGCGCTCTGCTCTATGGCTTTATCTTATCCACGCGGAAGCAGATACACAAACCGAAAAAAAGGTCTGAAAATTCAGACTTTAGACACTATTTTTCTTTTTAGACACAATATTATAAGCGTTTGATCAAGGCAATGATATATGCAATTTCGCTGTCTGGAAAACGAAATCGATATGCTTTTTCAAGATCATTTAATACATCCTTTAAATCATAATACATCCTCTTATTGCTGCTGATGATCTTGTTTTCTTTCGGATAGCTCTGTAGCTTCTTCTTTCCTTTGATCCGATCGATTGCACACGCTATATGCATCGTCAATCCCACTACTTGATCTGCATCTAAATAGTGTTTTTCTTTCAGCTGAGAAACTGCCTTCGGAAGCAGTTTCTGCATCCTTTTCAGATTCAGGTTCGGAATCGATTCTTTCAGATTCTCAAAAATCAGTTCATAGTTTACCTTCTCGTTTTCAGCAATCAGGCCTTCCGCCTGCAATAACATGTTTAAGCGATTACCTTCGACATTGATTACGGAATTCATCGGAATGTATCTCATTCCGATAATCTTCGGGTCATAAGAACCAACGACACAAAGGATTTCTTTATCCTTCTGAATCTCATTGATCTGTCTGATCAGTTTGCTTCTATCGGAAATCGCCAAGGGAATGACATCGCAGTTACTTAATTGAACGTTTTTCTCTATATAATCCTTTATTAACTGTGCGCCGCCTTGACCGCTCATGCATAAAGTGATGATTGCTTTGTCCATATGATAACGTTCGTAACTTTCCTGAATCATATAATAGTTCTTCCTAAAACTCACCAGCAAAGAATCATAAATATCATCCAGTTTGGATACATCCTGCAGTTTTCTGGCAAAATCCAGCGCCACCAAGGTAGATGGAAGTTCAATACATCTTAAAGCAATTCCACATTCCTGACTGATCATCTCAGCCATCGTTTTTAATGAACCCATATCATAAAGTAACAGGATTCCGCTGCCATCATCGATATTCTGCATCATTTCTTTTAAATTCTGAAAAGCAAGATCCAAATCCATATCCAGATTTAGATCAAAGGAAAAAACCTCCTCGCTCTGAAGAAGAAAATTAACAACATTTGACATCGATTTAGCCGTTGAATCTCCGTGCATGGCAATCAGTACTTTCGGATGTTTGTTTTCACGCTTACGTTCATCATTCTGAAGAATGAACATTGTAATAAAGACCGTTTCATCAATCGAAATCTTTCTGCCAAATCCCTCTTCCAGCTTTTTCACAAATGAAGTGGCATATTCATATTCATCCTGATATGTATTGGCAATCTCAAGAATCTTGTCTTTTGTCAGGACTTGTTTCCGTTCAACGTTCCGGTTCATTCCTTCAACATGCAGACACAAACCGAAGAAAGTTGATGTTTGATAGGAGCGCCTGAACCTTGTGGAAGCATCTTTCAGAAAAGTCTCTACAAGATCTACGATCTTAGGATCAACTACTTTCCGGATCGAGTTGAAATCTATGTCTTTTTCAACAAATTGGTTATATTTCTGCAGATCGCTCTGAATATCCCTATTGATGATTTTTTGTATATCGTCCTCGCTCAGCCCTCCTTCTTTCAGAATATCGTTTTTCTCTTCGATAATGCTGTAAACAGAGTCTCTGTTGTGTGTGCTTTTCTTGATGTTTTCGTCTATTTCGCTGAACGATCTATTAACGAAACCGGAAACAATTTCATCGATTTCCTTATCGCGATTTTTATACCAGAGGATACCTCGCCTGACTTCCTGAGAAAAGTCTGTCATATAAACAAATATTGAATCAGAAGACGAACTGTATTGTCTTACGTAGGCGTTCGCACAAGCGGTCTTTATATCGTTTTTCAGCTGTCTGACATTTCCTTCGCAGCGATATAAAAGCAGGCATCTGTATGATTCTTTACTTAAAACAATATTTTTGCCGGCTTTATTAGCTTCTTCGCTGACAAACAAATTTATCAAATCGATTCTTTCCTTCATGGGGCGTTGAGCTAAAGACGGAAGTTCAATCACAACGGGAAATTTACTGGACAATTCTTCCATATCTTCTTTTTTGCTTCCTGAACAGATCAAGAATGTATTTTGTTTTACAAAAAGTTCATGTTCAAGATTATCGATGATCCACGATTTGGCATTAAATGACAAAAGATCCCCATGACTTATGTAAAGAATGCCCTCTTTCGATTTCTCAAAATATGAATTCCTTTCTCCATCATCAACAAATAGAGCTTTCATATCTGTATCAGGATTTTCTTTAAAATACCTGGTATCGAATCGAATAAGCTTTTCAATGCCTTTTCTGTTTTGAACATATTGAATGATTGCATCAGAAAAAACACTGGAACCAGATCCTTTCTCAGCAAAAATCATGATTGGAAGACTCGTTTCCGGATATGCAGAGGCAGCCTTGGCGGCTTGGATCGCCTTTTTTAAAGATCCATCAAACCCTATCAAGGATGAAAAACAATCGTCTTCATTGCTTTCTTTTGATATCAATCGATATAATACCGGCCTGCCATGGCTTTTCTCTATTTTTCCTTCTTCAACCAGCTCGTTCAATAATGTTGATAGGTTGTTGCGGGAAATACCAAGGTGTTCTGAAAGTTCTATTGTTGAATAACCCAATTGATTCTCAGAGTAAATCCTCTCTAAATACTGTAAAACGATATCTTTTTTCTTTATCATTTGTATCTGTATCCTGACATTATAATACTATATTTAGACACTAATAAAAATTCATAGACACAAAATAGCAGTTAAAAATCTTCTATATTAAGAACAAAACAAAAAAGAACCCATTATTTGAAATGGATTCTGTATTTATTCATTTCTTGTGACTTTTCTTCTCTTCCATATCTTTTCGGCCCAGCTCCCTGATATAGTCAGCGAAATTCTCCTGGGATTCAAACCAGTCGATCAGATCGGCATCCTTTTCCCGGTTGAGCCTGAGCGCAAACGTCCGATAGTTCTCCTTGGTGTACCTGATCTGGTACTCCCGGTAGGATTCGAACGCTTCCTTGGTCCATTCTCTGGCCGGGGTGATCACCTTGTTCCGTTTTTTAATGAGCTTGGGCTTTGTGGATTTCATTGTCTACATTTTACTATGATTTTTCAGCTTTTGATACAGCGATGTCGCTTAACAGAATGTTCAGCGCATCTTTCATCGGAATGCCCTTTTCTTCTGCGGTGTCCCCGGCTTTCCTGACTACTGTCTGAAGGATCCTTCTGGACAGAGCCGACGTGCTGGTGTTCATGTCGTTCGACAATTTGTCCAGCTGTTTCTTGAATTCGCCGGTGGTGTAAATGCCCAGGGTCTTTGTGCTGTGCTGCACCCTTTTTTTCTCCTTCGGCTTTGCTTCAATGAGTTTTACCGGACTGCCACCCTCTGTGCCCAGTCTGTCTTTGAAAGGGGTGATGAATTCTGCTGCGCCTGATCTTGCGATCGCATTGAAGAAACGGCAGCGGATCTCGTAGTCGTCCCCTGCCAGGTCTTTCTGGTCCATAGAGATCTTTGCCAGTTCAAGGTATTCCTTTTCGCTTGCGATCTTATAGCCCATGGATGCCAGGCAGGAGTCGATCATCTGCCTGCCGGCGATGTAGCCGTTTCTGTTGTAGATGTGAAACACGCCCGATTTTTCATCTACAAGATCTCCAAGGGCAATGCTGTCACCTTCCTCTGTCAATTCGATGAACCACAGACCGGGCTGGGAAGAGCCGTCTTTTCCGCTTTGTACCGATTCGATATGGACGCAATGCGACAGCGTCTCCATCATTTCTTTCCTGGCGGCGATCAGGATCGGCAGATTCCTGGCTCTTGCCTCGTCGGCGATCCTTTTCAGAAGCTTGATTTCGTAGACCGGAAGATAAAGGGCTCTCACCGACAGCGGAAGATAGGTTGCCCGGTAAAGCCGCTGTTTCTGGTCGAGTTCAAAGCGGCCGTCTTCGGCAAACAGTCTGTCGCCTTCTTCCTTCCACTCCTCAAGAGAATGGGAGGTGATGTAGCTAAGCATCCGTATCCCCTGGTCTCCGTCATCGATCGAATAGATCCGCTTGAAGCGCTTCGAGGTGCAGTCCAGGATGTCGAACTCCCTGGCTTTCTCGGTCATCTGGGTAAGGTCTTTGCCCTTGATCCTTCCCCTCTTGTTGCCCATGGCCTCAGAGTATGTGTGAGAGGGGCCGATACCGATGGTGATCGCATCGACCGCGTTTTCATAGACGCTGCCCCTTGATGAAGAGGAAGGATCGGCCAGCGCCGGAATCCTTCTGGCCACGTTTGTAAAGACGGCGATCCTTCTTGAGAGCTTGATCAGCAGGTTGGCCATCGACTCGCTGCGGACATAGATCCTTTTGTTTTCACCATAGGAAAGCACGAAGTTCACAAACAGGTTGGTGTTCGAAAGGAATATCCCCTGCCAGTCGACGCCCTT
>JAFRJA010000024.1 GCA_017432545.1 Erysipelotrichaceae bacterium | reverse complement strand
AATCCATAATTCAGCAAAGATATATCGATTATCTTCTTTTCTTCATGAATGAAACATAAGAAAACCGCAGTCATCATCGTAAACAATGAAACTGCGGTCATAAGCCCACTGAAGTCACTGGATTAAGTTAGTGACATTACTGTTATCAGGGCCTTGTTTTCCTTATGAAACGAAATTTCTGACCAGATCCTCAAATGTATCCCGTCTTCTGATCAATCTGTCCTTCCCGTCTTTATCAACAATGTTTTAAGTCCGGTACACAAAGTCTTCTTCTTTCCAGTTCCCCAATACCCTCAGCATGTCCTCAGCGACTGTCTTTGCTTCAGGTATGTTATGGTCAAGATAGTTTCCGCATTCCTGTCTTTTACCTCCCGGCATTTCCCCATCAAAGTCTCTGATGAACTTCATGGACTCTCTGACCAGTTCCAGGACGGAATTCTTATCTACCGTGTCTCTGAGGATCAGATAAAAACCGGTGCGGCAGCCCATTGGTCCGACATAGATGACGTTTTCACTTAAGCTGCTGTTGCGGGCATAAGTGGCAAAGAGATGTTCAATGGAGTGCATACCTCCGGTTGAAAGATAATCACCTTTATTAGGAACCTTCATCCTGATGTCGTAGGTGATCGCATCGCCGTCGATCCGGGATGTATATAATCCCTTTTCGAGAATATCGTGATTTACTTCAAAACTAGCTATTTTTTTCATATTTCCTCATTCATCTGTTCAACAGTGTTTCCTGTTTAAATTATAAACCACACATCTACCGGGTATTATTGAGAATAAAGGTATTTGATCCTTTTGACGATTCTGCCAAATATGATCTCGGTAAGATTTTCCGGACGGATATTTGCTAACAGAAAATCATCATAGACGATCCGTCGCGTATCGACATATTCGTTTCTTAGATACATTCTATAACCAACAGCAAAACCATTATCATCAGGAATGTTAAGAAGAGACTTTCTGTCTTCTTCACTAAGCCCTTCTGCTTCAATTTCCACAATTTCATCAATGGTAAGTTTTTCTTTTTTCATCATCTTTTCTTGTATTATTAAACTTCAAAAAACCAAGTTTACTCAAACCAGAATAAAATATTCTAGCATAGTTTAAAAATATCACAAATTTCTACCCCAGAGGGTGCTCGCAACTTCATGTTGGAATTTTGAATTTTGTTGGAAATTGTCTTTTCTCTAACTTTAATGTTGGTCAATAACTGCCAAGCCTAAATTCGATATTTGTCTGCAAATCGTCTATGTTGGATACCATTGAAACCTATTGAAGCGATTTTTTCTTTTTGTTATGTAGAAAGTGAAAGGAGGTAGAGTATGGTTCCATTTGTAGATGATACCCCGATGTCCGTAATGTTGGAACAGTCAACCAGATACACTACTCGACAGTTAATTTTGCTCCACGGCGATATCACAATGTTAAAGACCGAACCTAGAGATATCGAGATCATAAAGCTTTACGACAAGGCTTTCCGGCTAAACGATATGAACGCTTTGACCTGCATAGTCAACAAGTATCCGATCAATATGATACTTCAGGGAAAAAACAACGGTCTGCCGGAATCCACGGAGGAAGAGGGACCGATCAAGTTTCGGCTTTTCCTGCAACTTCCCGGATTGACGAAACGAACGCCTTCATATAGTTCATCACGAAAGCGATGCGTATGACCATAGAAAACGATATCTGCTTTTCTGTTTAATGCATATTCGTGTAAAGCAAAATCAAAAGCTGCCTGATTAGTGCCGTGAAATAGCAGGATCCTGTGTCCATAAAATTCATATATTCTTTCTTCAGGATAATCAAACGCCTCGTCGCAGTTTCCTTTAACCGCTTCAAAAGGAAAGACTTCCTCTTTTTCCATCATGGAATCGCCAGTATGAAGATAGAGGTCACACTTTGGATTATCCTTTATGATCTTTTGAATCAATTCTTTGTGTCCGTGATTATCCCCAGTAAGGCATATCGTTATTCTTTTACCCATCTGACTTTTTTCGCTCTTTTTTAGACTGGATAATACCATATAATCATTATCCCATATTTACAAACTCCCATTGTTGATTCTTTTTTGTAAAACAAAAGACAGGCTTTATGAGTCTGTCTTTGTGCATATATGTTTAATATAATTTTGCTCCTGCCGGGATATGATCATCAACCATCAGCAGATGCAGTTTTTCTTGTCCTTCTTCATGGTGTACTGCACTTAACAACATGCCGCAGGAATCGATACCCATCATATTCCTTGGCGGCAGATTGACAATGGCGATACAGGTCTTTCCGACGAGCTCTTCCGGTTCATAGTATTCATGGATACCGGACAGGATCGTTCTTGGCGTATCCGTTCCGTCGTTAAGCGTGAACTTCAGCAGCTTCTTTGACTTTGGCACTGCTTCGCAAGCCAATACCTTGACCACACGGAAGTCAGACTTGGAGAAGGTATCGAAATCAACCATATCTTCAAACAACGGTTCGATCTCCACCTTGGAGAAATCGATCTTTTCTTCAGAATATGTCGTCAATTTGTCGTCAGAATTTGCGTTAATTGCGCTAAAAGCCTTATTTTTAGGCGTTTCGCCCTCTCTTGGCTTCATCGTCGGGAACAATATAACATCTCTGATCGAGTCAGATTCCGTAAACAACATGATCATTCTATCGATACCATAACCGATACCGCCTGCCGGAGGCATACCGTATTCCAGTGCTTCGATGAAGTCCATATCGATGTCGTTGGCTTCATCATCACCAAGTTCTTTGGCCTTAAGCTGATCTTCGAAACGCTTCAGCTGATCGATCGGGTCATTAAGTTCGGTATAGGCGTTGGCACATTCGTGTCCGGAAATGAACAGTTCAAATCTTTCGACGAAACGCGGATCTTCCTTGTTGGCTTGAGTTAGAGGAGAGATCTCGATCGGGTGACCGTATAAGAAAGTCGGCTGGATCAGAGTCTCTTCAACATACTTCTCAAAGAAAGCGTTGATGATATGACCGACGGTGAAGTGATTTTCTACTTCGATGCCATGTTCCTTGGCTAAAGCAGTTGCTTCTTCCAGGGTGTAATTGTTTGCTTTGAAATCGATGCCGGTCTTTTCCTTGATCGCATCGGTCATCGATACTCGCTTCCATTCACCACTTAAATCGATATCATTACCTAAATATTTGAACGTCGTCTTATGGAAGACGTTCTCAGCGATGTATTTATACATGCTTTCAGTGAGCTCCATCATGCCTTCAAGATCGGAATAGGCTTCGTATATCTCCATCATCGTGAATTCCGGATTGTGCTGAAGATCCATACCTTCGTTACGGAAGGTCCTGCCGATCTCATAGACCTTTTCCATGCCACCGACCAACAATCTTTTCAGATTGAGCTCCAAGGCAATTCTCAGATACATATCAAGATCCTGCGTGTTGTGGTGAGTGATGAAAGGTCTTGCGGATGCACCGGTCAGTAAAGTCGTAAGTACCGGTGTTTCAACCTCCACGAAATCCCTCTTGCCTAAGAATTCTCTGATCGTATTGACGATCTGCGGTCTTAAGAAAGCCACACGCTTGGCATCTTCATTCATGATCAGATCCAGATATCTTCTTCTGTATCTTTCTTCGACATCCGTCAGACCATGGAACTTCTCCGGGAATGGCGAAAGGGCCTTGGTCAAATGGGTATACTTCAGTACGTAAACTGAAAGCTCACCTTTTGGATTACTTTCTGATGGATTGGTGCGATAGACATAACCGTCAATCCCGATGATATCGCCGATATCAGAAGCCTTGACCAGTTCATAGATTTCTTCACCGACATCAGCCTTGTTGATGACCAGCTGAATACTTCCATAGCGATCCTGTATATGCATGAAACACATCTTGCCCATTCTGCGCTTGGACATGATCCTGCCGGCTAAAACGACATTGTGCCTGTCATTTTCCAGTTCTTCTTTAGTATTATCACCATACTTTTCCTTGATCAGTTTTGAATTCGCATCGGTCTTAAAACTGTGCCCGAAAGGATCGATCTCTTTGGCCCTAAGTTCTTCGGCCTTCTGCCTTCTGACTAACTGCTGATCATTCAATTCTCTTTCCATCTTGACCTCCCGAATAAAATAAAAACGCCCCATATCTAAGGACGTTCAACAACGCGGTACCACCTTAGTTCACATGATATGTGCCCTTCATTGAGTCTTAACGCAACCAACGCTTCGCTCCGAGTTTTTATTCAGATAAGAGTATCTGCTTCCATTCCACCACCGAAAGCTCTCTTGAAGACCGTTTTTATCTTACTCGTCTCTTCATCACGACAATAGTATTTTATCCCACCGCTATTTCGTTTTCAATAATATATGTATTTTACTTTTTAAGCGCTCTTGAATAACCAAGAGTATAGGCATCGATTATGATCCCCACGATCTCATTTAAAGTTATCGCCACCGTCTCATCGCCGGTCTGAGTCATATTTCCTGAATGTAAAGTTATCAGATCAAGAGCGTCCTTAATGTCCATTCCATTCATAAGACCCGGATCTCTTTCGGTTACAGGCTTGCTGAGTAGTTCTTTTTCTTCATTTGTCAACATATTTAAATCTCCTTTGTCTTATCGTTTTCCGACTACCGTCGCACTTTCCTTTGTGACCTCTTCCAGGGATTGCACATCGGCTTCCAGTTCTTCAAACTTCTCTTCAGCCTTACCGGACTTCAAGGCTTCAAAAGCCGAGTCGATCAGTCCAAACGTCTGTAACAGTTGATTTCTGGCTTTTTCCAGTTCTTCCGGACGTTTTTCATATTTCTCCAGATTGCGGTAATTATCCAGAATATCCATGACCATGTTCAGATAATTGTCATAAAGTTTTCTGACTTTATCATAATCATCGATCTGATCAATGATCTTTTCCATATCCTTGATATCACTTATGATCTCATCAATACCGTTGACGACCTCTTTGGACTTGATATCTTTTTTATACTCTTTAAGTTTCAGGATCGTTTCCTGACCGGAATTGATAATATTATCGACTGCCACATATTTCCTTAAACGGAATTCCATATCGATCTCATCTTTCTTACTGATACGATCTAAGAAGGCACCGATACGGTTATATTCATCTGTATCCTCAAAATAAAGATCTCTTAAAGTCATGACCTTAGCAGAAGGATTTTCGATAAACAGTGTCATCGCATTAGATCTCTTACTTTTATCTTTCTTATACAGTTTTAGATCATCGATGATATTCATCTCCTTATAATCGTTAAGATATTTATCTATATTGTTAAGATTGATCGTCTTCTTACGCAGCCTGTTGTTTTCATCGCGGTATTCATATTTCAAAGCACCGTCCTTGACGACCATACTGCCGGTATTCTTGACCGGCGATTTGTTTACAAAAACAGCCGAGATAAAGAAAGCTACCGTCATCAGTGCTACGACACCTGCTGCAATTCCAAAAATATCCACAAACATTTTCATGATCTCCGAATTAAAAAGCGAGATCCCGGTGGTTAATGAGGCAAATATAAACATCACTGCCAGGATCGCCAGTATGATCAGCCCGAAACGGACAAGTATTTTTGATATGAAATTAGGTTCGTTATCCATGTCTATTGTTATTATATCTTATCTGCTTGTTCTTGCGTTTCTTCGCTATATCTTCTTAAAAATTCCAACATGAACTCATGTCTTTCTTCAGCCAGTCTTTTTCCCTCTTCGGTATTCATTTCATCTTTCAGCAGCAACAGTTTTTCATGGAAATGATCGATCGAAGAAGAGAGTTCTCTTTGACGTGAACCGCCATAGGTGAAGGTCCGCGCAATGCCGATGGCTCCCAAGGCATCAAGTCTGTCTGCATCTTGAACGATCTGTCCTTCTTTTGTTTCCGGTCTTTTACCACGGTTCTTGGAAAAGGAAATGGAATTGATGTTGTTACAGATCGTTTCTATCGTTTCATCCGGTATATTGTGAAGTTTAAGAAAACGACGGGCATTTTCATTGTTGGTGGTGTTGAACAGCTTGTGATCATCAACGTCATGAAACAAAGCTGTTAAAGCCAGGATCTGAAGATCACAGTTTTCTTTTTCCGCGATCTTCAAAGCGTTATGATAGACTCTTAAAGTATGATCACTGTCATGACCATCAGCGTTATCTTTAAACAGTTCTTTACCATAGCTTATCGCCTCATTGATAAGGTTCTCATTCATAAGGCAGCAATATTTCTCCCTGATTGGCGCTTAAGACAAGATGAAGATTCGAATCTTCGGAAGTTACGATCTTGCCGCTGAAGGCACCGATATATCTTCCTTCGACCTTCAGATCAAAATAAGCTACATCATCAGAGTTGTTCAAGGCGACCAGCACATTATCGCGCGCATAGGCAAAAGCAGTCGTCGTAAGGGATAGTTCACGATAATCACCATAGCTCAACTGTTTATATTCATTATGGATCCTGGTCAGCTTTTCGATCAGTTTCAGATGCTTGTTGTCTTCAGACAATAACTGTTTGAGATCAAGCTGTGGTCTGATCGAGTCATCGGAATATCTCTCCTTCTTTCCTTCGATGCCGAATTCCGAACCGTAGTATAAAGAAGGAATACCCGGAAGTGTATACAACATGATATGTACGAGTGGAAAATGTTCCTTATTGTTTAACTTTGAATAGATCCTTTCCACATCGTGGTTATCCACAAAGTTATACAGATGGACCTTATTGCCTAAGCCCATATCTCTTTGTCTTCTGATCGTATGAGCGATCTCAAAATAGTTGTGATCGTTATGTCCGCTATATAAAGCTTTATGCAGATGATAGTTGGTGACGGAATTAAGCGTATTCTCGTTTACCCAGCGATGGTATTCGCCATGAATCACTTCACCCATCAGCCAGAAGTCTTCTTTGATCTCATTGGCCAATAAGCGCAGCTCCTTCATGAAATCAAAATTCAAAACATCCGCGGTATCCAGTCTTAAACCATCGATATCAAATTCCCTGACCCAGTATCTGACCACATCCAGCAGATAGTTTCTTACTTCCGGATTGAAGAGATTGAGTTTGACCAGGGTGTTATAACCACCCCAGTTATCATAGGAAAAACCGTCATTGAATTCGTTGTTACCCCAGAAGTTGACATTCTGATACCAGTCTTTCTTCCAGGAGTTCTCTCTGTATTCCTGAATATCTTTAAACGCAAAAAAGTCTCTGCCGGTATGATTGAAAACACCATCCAATACAACTTTTATCCCCTTCTCATGGCAATAGCTCACAAAGTTCTTCAGATCTTCGTTGTTGCCTAAACGTCTGTCCAGACGATAGTAATCCGTCGTATCATAACCATGCGTCTTTGATTCAAATAAAGGTCCGATATATAAACCTTTACAGCCGATCCTTTTAATATGATCTACCCAGGGATAAAGCTCATTTATGCGATGAACGGTCTCGTTATAATCGTTCTCAAAAGGTGCACCCGTTAGTCCCAAGGGATAGATGTGATAGAATACTGCTTCTTCATACCAGGCCATATAGAAATCTCCAATTCTTTTTTCTAAATTATAATAACGCTCTTTTATTTATCTGTTAATTGACTGACCGATCTTGCGATAGGTATGTCTTACACCTCTGATCGCGATCGAATAAGCCATGATGTTTTCCGGTAAGGCCATACCGACATATCCGGAATCGCCGATGTGATGGATATCGGCACCGGCCATCTTACAGTTAAGGGCGATCCTTTTAATTGTATCCGTATCGCTTCCTTCTTGCGAAGTACCGATAGCCGTCATTGCCAGCTTATTGAAAGAGTGGATATATGAGATGAGTTCATGAGCCAGTTCAACAGTAATCCCCGGAATTGTCCCCGGTGCCGGGATCATGATTATATCTGTACCGGCTTCAATAAACTGTTTTATCGTTTCCTTATCGATAATTTTCTCACCTGCTTCAGAAACACTTCCGGAGGCATGCATCTTCCCGGTTATCAGGATGATGTCATCACCTAAAGCTTTTCTTATTTCTTTAATTGAAGAAATGATTCCTTCATTGGTAACACCATTACCTGGATTGCCGGTTATCACGATGAAATCAACGTCCATTTCTTTCGCTTTTAACGCATTTTCGGCTGTAGCCATTCTTCCTTTGGACATGGCCCATAGCACTTCACTTTCTTCAGGTTTATCTACCGGTTCCAGATTGATTCCGACAGGTCGGCCAATCAGTTTCTTTAAGGTCCTTATCGTTTCTTCTTTCTCGCATTCAACAAGACCGCCAATATATGGTTTATCAACATCAAAGATATTAAGTATTACAAGATCAGCAGATAGTGAAGCTGCCAGTTCGGCATTGGTTATATCATTCAATAACGGACTTACTGAACAGACACATTCACCAGCCATTATCCTTCCTTCGCTTAAAGCGATCGCTTCCAGCAATTCTTTAGAGCTCAGTTTTTCAACTTCACTGAAACTCATACTCATCAGTCTTTTACTCATTTTCACACCTCAGCACAATCACTATAATTAATCCCTAATTAATTTAATGTAATTTCTTCTGGCATCAACTATGTGATACAAGACCACTTCCTTTTTTTCTTTATTAATTTTATAGAAAGCGATATGATTCTTTGCCAGAACAAAAGCTCTGTATCCTTGTTTTCTCAATATTGAACTTCTCGGTTGTGAACTGGCTTCAGGAAATGTTTCCAGTATCTTTGCGTGTTCTTCTATCTCATCAAGATAATTTAAGGCGATGTTCTTGTCGCCTGAGGATGTAGCGATATAACAGATGATATCGAAAAGTTCTTCATCGAACTTGTCGGTTCTAATCAGTTTATAGGCCATTTAAAACTCCATCGATTCGATTTTATTGCGAATTGACTTGAACGAATCTGATAAGGGTGCTGTTCTGCCTTCTCTTACATCTTCCTCTGCCTCTGCCAGATTTTTCAACAGTTCCAGTTCATCCATAATTTCCTGATATTTCTCCAAACCAAGAATCACCGAATCCCCTTTTCCATTTACGGTAAGGATTATTGCTGTATTCTTTTCTTTACATTCTTTAACTAATTCGTTATATCTGTTTCTTAACTCTGATGATGGTCTTATTTGTTCTGTCATATTATGCACTCCTATATATCAATATTATATCATTATTTTGATATAAAAAACGCCATCATTAACTGACAGCGTCTTTACTGAATTGTTGTATATGTTTACTACTCAACGGCGTTGACCATGTTCATGACATCTTCTTTGATCTTCCTGTTGACTTCCAGTGCTTCATCGCGGGAATTCTGGCAGGTGTAGAAGTAGAACTTGATCTTCGGTTCCGTGCCGCTTGGTCTGATCGCAAACCAGCTGCCGTCCTTTAAGAAGAAACGCAGGACGTTTGAAGCCGGGATGTCTTCATAACCATCGGAGTAGTCGATTACTTTTTCAACTTCAATGCCTCCGACTTCTTCAGGCAGGTTGGCTCTGACATAGCTCATCATCCTCTTGATCCTTTCGGCACCCGCAATTCCTTCTAAGATGAGGTTAGGTTCATCTTCCGCAAAGTAACCGTATTTTTCATAGAGTTCCTGTAAGACCTGGAATAAAGTCTTGCCTTGTTTGCGGTAGTAGGCCGCAGCTTCCGTTACCAGCATGCCCGCCGAGATACCATCCTTGTCTCTGATCAAAGGTGAAGCTGCATAGCCAACTGATTCCTCATATCCAAACAGATATTCATAGCCGTCTTTGGTCAGACCAGGGATCCTGCCGCAGATATTCTTGAAACCGGTCAAAGCTTCAAACATCTTTACGCCATAGGCTTGAGCGATCTTGGAAGACATCGTGGAAGTGACGATGGATTTGACCATCGCGCCATTGCTTGGCAATGTGCCCGCATCCTTTCGTCCTTCAAGAATATAGTTAACTAAGAGATATCCGGTCTGATTGCCGTTTAACGGAACGTATTCACCTTCATCGTTTCTAAGTTCGATCGCAAAACGGTCCGCATCAGGGTCTGTCGCCATCAGCAGTTCGGCGCCGACTTTTCGACCCAGTTCTTCTGCCAGCTTGAAAGCTTTCGGATCTTCCGGGTTAGGATAGCCGACAGTCGTGAAATCAGGATCAGGGTCTCTTTGTTCCTCTACGAGGTGATAATTCCTGAAGCCTCTTTCATCCATCATGGCCACAAAAGGCATCGTGCCGCAGCCGTTGAGCGGTGTATAGACCATCGGGATATCCAGATCTATCTCATCACCGGAATGGATGGCTAATGACTTGACGTGATCGATATATTCCTGATCATAGCTTTCATCCAGAATAAAGATCCTTCCCTGTTCAAGTTCATAATCGAAATCAACTTTATCTACCTTAAACGGATCGATCTTTTCGATCTCCTCCAACATCC
The DNA here is from genome assembly GCA_017432545.1 of Erysipelotrichaceae bacterium. Lineage (GTDB taxonomy): Bacteria > Bacillota_I > Bacilli_A > Erysipelotrichales > Erysipelotrichaceae > Colivicinus. The sequence goes on along the minus strand of JAFRJA010000024.1, from coordinate 4,978 downwards.
CGTCTGCTACGGTACTTGAGACCTGGCAACCATCTTCCCAATAAGCCTTGTAGCCGTTATAGTCTTTAGGGTTGTGAGAAGCCGTGATATTGATACCGGCTTGGGTGTGTAAATAACCGACCATGAAAGCCAGCTCCGGCGTCGCTCTTAAGCCTTTGAAGATATAAGCCTTGATGCCGTTGTGGGCTAAGATCGCTGCGGTATGTAAGCAGAATTCTCTCGACATATGTCGGCAGTCATGAGCGATGACGACACCTCTTTCTCTCGCTTCCTTACCAAAGCGTTTGATGTAGTTGGCTATACCCTGGGTAGCTCTGCCTACCATGTAGTAGTTCATACAGTTGGTTCCGGCCTTTACCTTGCCTCTTAAACCGGCTGTACCGAAAGTAATATTCTGATAGAATCTCTCTTCTATCTCGCTTTCATCATATTTGATATCCAGCAGCTCCTGATAAAGCGGGTCATTTTTATCCATCCTCGCAAGCCACTCTTCATATCTGTCTCTAGCGTTCATAAATTATCCCTTTCTATGTTTTTACACTATTATTTTATCTTTTTATCTGCATCTTTTGGAAATTTAAAATGGTCACTGCGGACCATTTTGTTATTGTCTGATAAATTTATTTAAAGTTTTAAGCAATTCGTCCGGATTAAACGGTTTGGCGATATGCGCATTCATGCCTGCCTCAAGACAGTTCATCACATCTTCATCATAGGCATTGGCTCCTCCCGATCTTTTTCTATAAATAATTATATATCCACAATATAAGTCATATTGTTCTGTTCAGAAACAAAAAGACACCATACTAAACAGGTATAGTGCCTTTGAACTTAAAAGTCTGCTTATTGCTTAAGCTCTAAATCATGGGAGAGTTATTTTCTAGAGCTGACCTTTGAATTTGTCTTTGACTAAAGATGCGATCTGATCCATGTCTTCTTCGCTCATCTGCCTGTCACCGACCATGGAATTATTAAGCCTTTTTACCGTAGCCAATTTTTCCTCTTCAGCGACATCGTGAATTAAAAGCGACTTTAAGAAATTGCCCCTGGAACGTTTTACTTCTTCCTGACCTAAAGGAACAATTCTGCCGCCATTTATATTTTCAAGATCTGAATCATTAATAGCCTTTTTGATGTCTGCCATAATATAGTCCTCCACTTCGCTTATATATACGTAGTAATTATTTAAAATGGCAAAAGATTTTATAAATTTTATTTAAATTCACCATTTCTTCTGTCTTAATTATACGCTAAGACGCCATTTCCCTGCATAAATTCACCAAAATCATTTTCCCTGGAAATAATTAATATATTATGTTTATATAATATTAGTCGTGAGACAATATTATAGAAAGAAAATGACCTTTGATGTTTTCTTTCGGAGGTGAAATTATATGAAAAACAGTGGAAAAGGATTACTTCTGTTCTTATTAGTCGCGATAGTGGTCTTTCTGATCGGCTTCTTCCAGTATATGTGCTGTATTCCGATCAACTTACATTCCGGCGCTTTCATGTTTGAATTGCTGATCATCGGTCTGGCCGTCTTTTTCCTGATCTACGGTTTTATCACCGTACCCAAGCAAGGTAAAAAGATAAAGATCACGGCTTCCCTTATAGTGCTGACAATCTTTCTGGTCTTGTTCTTTTTCTGGATGGTCATGGGTACACCATATACCTTCGGACTTCACAACTACCGCAATCAGTCAGTCATCAAAGAAGTCGATTTTGAAACGATCGAAGAATTTGATCCGAACCAGATCCAGCTGGTCGACAAGAATACAGCTGTACAATTAGGCGATCGCGTCTTTGGAACCCTGGGTTCTGATGAAGTATCGCAATATGAAGTCGGTGATGACTGGGTCCAGATCGTGCTCAACGATTCGCTTTATCGTGTGACTCCTGTCGACTTCGGAGGCATGTTTAAATACTTTGTGACCAGGACGACTCCGGGTTATATCACGGTGGATTGTGAATCCGGCGAAGCCAAGCTCGTCAGAAGCGAAGGCATGCGCTACATGACCAGCGCCTACTTCAACGACAATCTTGAACGTCATCTCTTCCTTACGAATCCGACCGCGATCTTCGGTTCACCGAAGTTTGAACTTGATGACAACCAGAAACCGTTCTGGGTAACGCCGGTCTATAAAGTTACCTGGGTAGGAAAGACCAAGGACGTCAAAGGTGTATATGTCACCGATCCGGTAACAGGCAACAGTGAATACTATGATAAAGATAATGTTCCGAAATGGGTCGATAATGTCTATCCGGTATCGGTAGTCTACACGCAGTTCCAGCAGACCAAGCGCTATGAGAATGGTCTGTTCAACTGGTCCAATAAAGGTGTTGTTGAATTCACTGACGACTATGCCTATGTCCAGTTTGACAACAACGTCTGGATCTATACCGGTGTAACAAGTGTCGGTAAAGATGAATCCAATGTCGGTTTCGCTTATGTGAACCTGAGAAACGGCGAAGTATCATACATCAGAAGAGCCGGTGCCGAAGAGTATTCTGCCCGCAGCTCAGCTGAAGGTGCGGTCCAGCAGTATCACTACACCGCCATCTTCCCAAGCATGGTCAATGTCAGAGGTATCCCTACTTACTTCATGGGACTGGTGGATGGAGCCAACCTGATCAAGAACTTTGCCTTTGTCAGCTATGAAAACTATCAGACCGTTGCGGTTGGTCCGACAGTTGAAGATGCCTATCGCAATTATCTGAGATTGATCGGGGAAAGCGATAAGAAAGAAGACGCAAACCCGGAAACCGCTGAAAAAGATTTTGTCGTATCCGAAGTCAGGATCATCGTTAAAAACGGAAACAGTGTCGTCTTGCTGTTAGATGAAAACGATCAGATCTACTGGTATGATCTATCCGGTTCCTACTACGCCGCTTCCTTCATCCATGAAGGTGATGCGGTCACGGCCAATGTCACCAGCATCGGTGAAATAACCGAGTTCATCCACATCTTCCCGGCTGAAGATAACACAACTGAATGATCAAGAGCCTTCTAAGGAAGGCTCTTTTTATCCCAATACAATCTCACTTATTTGCTGTTTTTCTCTACTATTGTTGAACCTTCAGAAGGTGAAACTGTCATACTGTATCCCGTTGTCGTGAAGGTATTCTTCCAGTCCTTCAAGTCTTTTAGCTCTGCACAGTTCAACGAATTCTTCAAAGCTGATCTTTTCAAAAAGTCTCTTTGTTTCTTCTTTACTCAGCCGGTATGTCTTTTCGCTGTCATATTCCTCACCAAATACATTTGAAACAAGAATGAGACTTCCCTCTTTGAACTCACCGTCAAGATAGACATTTCCACCGCCATAGATATTAAAGCTGTGATCTGACTTGATTATTCTGGAATCGTTTTTGTTTTTTAACATCTGTAACCTCTTTACATCTTTAGTTTATCAGTTTGACTGTATTAATTTGACTTCTCAAATAATAAATCATAAAATAATACCAAGTTAAAACTTTGAGGTAACAAATATCACTTGCGATGCATTAAAGAGAGATCACGCTTGGTGGAAGTGATCATGATAGCAAGTCGAGAATTTCATTACTGAGTGAAGGGCTGAAATAACAGTAGGCCATTCCGGGAAGCTCCGTTAAAAGCTCGGGCCATAGATGTGGCTATGAAGATTGTTTCAGTAATGAAGCAGTGAATTAAGGTGGTAACACGATTGATCGTCCTTATACAGGACGATTTTTGTTTTTTCAGGGGGGTAGAAACATGAAAAAGACATTATTGCTTATGGCGCTGGTATTGCTCGTACTCACAGGATGTAATGGTGGCACAGAAAATCAGTCAGACGAAAAGAAGTACACCATCGGTGTTGTACAGCTGGTTCAGCACGCGGCACTTGACTCGGCAACTCAGGGCTTTGTGGATGAGATCACAAAGAAACTTGGTGACCAGGTTGAAGTCATCGTCGAAAACGCAGCCGGCGATACAGCCAACTGCACGATCATCGTTGACGGCTTTATCCAGGATGGCGTTGATCTGATCCTGGCCAATGCGACTCCTGCTTTACAGGCAGCTGCTTCCGCAACCGAGACCGTTCCGATCTTAGGCACTTCCGTAACTGATTATGGCGTAGCTTTAGGAATTGATAATTTCAATGGCGCTACCGGTGTTAATGTATCCGGTACTTCCGATCTGCCGCCTCTTGATGAACAGGCTCAGATGATCCTTGACCTGTTACCTGACACCAAGTCTGTCGGTATCCTTTACTGTTCATCAGAAGCCAACTCTGTCTACCAGGTCAAAGTCGTCAAAGACTATCTGACCTCCAAAGGCATTGAAGTCAAAGAAGCGACCTTTACCGATTCCAACGATATCGCCTTAGTCGCTAAAGATCTCTGCGACAATGTCGATGTCATCTATACACCTACCGACAATATGGTAGCTTCCTGTTGTGAGACTCTGGCCGGTATCGTTCTTCCAAACAAGACTCCGGTCATCACCGGTGATGAAGGCACATGCGTCGCTACCGGTGTTGCGGTTTTAGCGATCGATTACTATCTGCTTGGTTCTGAAACGGCTGATATGGCAGTTGAGATCCTTACACAAGGTGCAGATGTTTCCACCATGCAGATAAGATACTATCCAGATCCGATCAAAGAATATAACGAAGCTGTCTGCAGTGAACTTGGCATCGCTATTCCGAGCGGTTACGTAAAGATCGCACAATAAGATATATTGACAGAAGACCTGTCTGACATAGTCTTTCCTTTTCCTCAAAAACCATGGTCAATCATAATACAGGCCATGGTTTTGATTTTGATTATAGTTATTAATAGAGGGAAGATTCTCTGCCCGACAGATAAAAATCCCATGTGAATCTCCCATTGACTGAAGATCAATGGGCTTCGTAAGAAGTCTGCTATTATTGTCAACCCTTATAGGGAAGCCTTATTCTTACAGGCTTATCCACTTAGCCGCTACCGTATTGAGTTTACACTCTTTACGCTACTT
>JAFRJA010000195.1 GCA_017432545.1 Erysipelotrichaceae bacterium | reverse complement strand
GCAAAAGTCGGGGTGAAAAATGCGGTTTCTCGCAGTTCACGAATGTTTTCAACGCCGTTATTTGACGCTGCGTCGATTTCAACGACATCAGTAACCGAGCCGTCTTCGATACCCTTATAATCCTAAAACAGTAAAATTAACGAATTGTGAAAGGAGAACAGCAAGATGTACAACTTTAGTTCAAAGGATGGCAATTCATCCCATCATCTAAAGACTGATGGGTTTTCTTGCCAAAGAGGATTATAAAAGGCAGTCAGTCTTTATTGACCTGTGAAGGGAGGAGGGGTTATGGATTATCTGAAATACAAGGGTTATCTGGGCAGTATCGAATACTCTGAAGAAGATGGCGTCTATTTCGGAAGAGTATTTGGTCTGAGCAATTCACTGGTGTCTTATGAAGGAAAGACTGTTGAAGAACTGGAAGACGATTTTAAAAAAGTCATCGATGATTATCTGCAGAATTTCTCTGATGTAAATTTGATTGAAAAACCAAGATAAGAGATTGTTTAATTAGTTGTTTTATTCTCAAACATAATTATTCGTCTTCATTAAACTATTTATAGTAAACAAGCAGGTCCATTTTCGTGAACCTGCTTGTTTTAATAAAACTATTTTTGATTTGGCTTAAATAATTCATGATTGTTTAAAATGATATCATGTCCAATTATCTACTAAAAGGCCATCAACTCTTTCAAATTCTCTGGTGTTGTTTGTTACCAGAGTATATCCTAGCGATTTTGCGTGTGCAGCAAAAAGCATGTCGTTTGCTCCAATCAGTACCCCTTTAGATTTTAAGTTTGAACGTATTATCCCGTATTCTTTAGCAGCATCAACATCAAAAGGAATGATTTCAATATTTGAAAGAAACATGATTAGTGTCAATCTATTTTGTTCCGGTTTTGAGCTGTTGTTTATTCCAAATTCAAGTTCGGCCATAGTAATGGCCGAAACACACAGTTCTTCAGGTTTATATTTTTTGAATCTTCTCAGCACTTCTTCCGGCCTGGCGTTTTTGGCATAAATAATGATGTTTGTATCAAGCATGTATCTCATAGAGATTCTCGTTCCTGAACAGGAAGGTCTTTATAATCCTTCATAAAATCATCAGTAAACATTGATAAGCTCAACATCATCGAACTCCATGGATCATTTTTTGGAAGGAGTATAACGGCGTTACCGACTTTGTTGATTAATACTTCATCATCATCAAAACGACAGTTTTTTGGCAGTCTGACAGCTTGTGATCCTCCGTTTGTAAAAAGCCTTGCAGTTTCCATTCTAGTAGCCTCCTCGTTAATAAAAAATATATACATTTGTATATACTTTTGTCAAAAATGAAACAATAAATGGTTTAGTACTTTTCTATCTCTTCTTTTAAGACTTTGATGATATCGCGTTGCGGAATGCTGGAGACGATCTGACCTTTCTTGAACAGAATTGCCGCATCTTTTCCTCCGGCGACGCCGATATCGGCTCGGCTGGCTTCCTGCGGTCCGTTGACCGGGCAGCCCATGATCGCAACCGTGATATCTTTATCAACTGTTTCTAAATATGTTTCCATCTCTTTGACGATAGGCAACATATCATATTGGATCCTTCCGCAGGTCGGGCAGGATATGAGGTTGGCGACATCTTTCTTCAAGCCACAGGCCCGAAGCAGTTTCTTGGCAACTTTGACTTCTTCGATCGGATCATCGGAGATCGAGATCCTGATCGTATCACCGATGCCGTCTAACAAGAGATTTCCTAAAGCCAGTGATGATTTGATCGTTGAGTTCAGTAAGCCACCGGCTTCGGTAACACCCAGATGCAAAGGGTAAGGGAATGTTTCCGAGGCCAGATGATAGGCTTTGATACATTCAAGCGGATCCGATGATTTAAAAGACAGACAGACATCATGGAAATCAAGGGCTTCTAAGATCTTTAAATGATCCTTGGCAGATTCGATCATAGCTTCTTCGGAATGTTTATACTTCTTGTTTAAAGATCCCGCATTGATGCCGATCCTGATCGGAACACCTTTTTCCTTGCACAACATGACTATCTCTTTGATCTTGTCTTCATTCTCGATGTTGCCGGGATTGAGTCTGATCTTGTCCGTTCCCTGTCTGATCGCTTCCAAGGCGAAATCAGGATTGAAATGGATATCACAGACTAAAGGGATGTGGATCTGTCTTTTGACTTCGCCAACGGCTTTAGCGTCTTCCTGATCAAGGATGGCGACTCTGATGATCTCACAACCGGCTTGTTCCAATCTGTTTATCTGTTCAACTGTAGCTTTGACATCTTTGGTCTTGGTGTTGGTCATGGACTGGATGACGACCTTGTTCTGGCCACCGATCTGGACTCCACCGACATTGATTGGTCTTGTATTTATTCTTTCCATATCTTCATTATAATTCAAAAATCAGATCTGTTTTTCCAGAGCTTTGATGACTTCATCGACCTTGGAACGATCGCCATCTTCGATCGCGGTTTTGACACAGTTATCGATATGATTCTTTAAGACCAGACTATTGGCTTTCTTGAGTAAGGCTCTTGTGGCCATCAGTTGATCGGAAACATCCATACAATAGCGGTCTTCATCAATCATGCGGATGATGCCATCAAGCTGACCTCTTGCGATACTCAGATACTTTCTGATCTGTTTGTGATCCTTAACCATTGATGATCTCTGTTACTTCGTATCCGGCATCAGATACAGCCTGTCTGATCTCTTCATCAGCCAGAGCCGTATTCTTTAAGACAGCTTCGCCGTTTTCAAGTGATACTTCAGCTTCACAACCTAAAGCTTCGAGAGCTTCCTTAACGTGAGCTACGCAATGTTCGCACATCATTCCTTCGATTTTGACAGTTTTGTTCATGGTTTTGATTTCCTCCTTTTTAACTGAATTTATTCTTAAGGCATTGCTCAGAACGAAGATCGAAGAGATCGACATCGTGATCGCACCGATCATCGGGTTTAAAGACAGATTCATTGATTTATAGAATACCCCTGCAGCAAGCGGGATACAGATCGCGTTATAGAAAAAGGCCCAGAAAAGATTCTGTTTGATCACCTTCATCGTCTTGGAAGCCAGATCGATCATGAATGATACATCCAGGATCGAATTGGACATCAGCACGACATCACTGCTGGCATAGGCGATATCCGTACCGGCGCCGACCGCAAACGAGACATCAGCGCTGGATAAGGCGATCGCGTCGTTGACGCCATCACCGACCATCGCCACTTTACCAGATTCCTTTTTGTCATTGACCAGTTTGTTTTTATCCTGCGGCGTAACACTGGACAGATATTCATCGATCTCAAGTTTTCTGGCGATACTTCTGGCCGTCAGTTCATTATCACCGGTACACATGATCGGGATGATATTTCTCTTCTTCAAAGATGCGATCGCGGCTTTTGAAGTTTCCTTCAGGACATCAGCCAGATAAACAATTCCTAACAGTTTGTCGTTCTTGCCGACACAGATGAATGAATAGTTGTTTTCAGTTGCTTCTTTAAGATCTGCTTCATTTATGGTTGTATACTGTTCGGTCAGTTTCCGGTTACCGGCGTAGTAGATGTCGTTTCCGATCTTTCCCTTTAAACCTTCACCGGAACTCTGTTCGAACTGATCGAATTTGAGATCACCGTTTGGATAGGTTTCGACCACGGCTTTAGCGATCGGGTGGTTGGAGTTTTTCTCTAAAGACGATAAGACATTGAAGAGTTCGTCGTCATACTGTTTTACCCCGACGATCTGTAACTTGTTTCTGGTCAGAGTCCCCGTTTTATCCAATACGACATATCTGATCTTTCCCGCAACTTCCAGCACTTCCGGATTTTTGATCAGGACCCCGTTTTTGGCGGCGTTGCCACTGGCGACCATGACGGCAGCCGGCGTAGCCAAACCTAAGGCGCAAGGACATGATATGACAAGAACCGATAACGCAAAGTTTAACGCCTGTTCAAGATCTTTATCGATGATCATCCAGATTATGAAGGTGATAAGTGAGATGCCCATTACCGCAAAGACAAAATGATTGGCGATCACATCCGCAAATCTTTCCACTCTGATCTTGGACATCGTAGCCTGTTTGGTCAGAGATATGATCTTTGAAAGGGTAGTCTGAGCGGCATTCTTGGTAATTCTGACTTCGATCTCACCGTTGATATTGACGGTACCGCCGATGACTTCATCGTTGATGCTTTTATTCTGTGGAATTGATTCACCGGTGATCATTGATTCATCTAGACTTGATGAACCTTTGATGATCACACCATCCTGAGGGATGGATTCACCCGGTTTGACTAAGACAATATCATCTTTTTTTAATTCATCGATCGGAATGATCACGGCTTCGCCATCTTTTATCAGGTTTGCCTGCATCGGAATCAGCGTAGCCAGACCTCTGATCGCTTTGGTGGTCTTCTTTTTATTGCTTCCTTCGATGTATTTGCCGATCGAGACGATGACTAGGACCATCGCCGAGGTTTCAAAGTAAAGCGAATACTTCTCATTGTTGGTAAACAATACATAAAGAGAGTAGATATAGGAGACGATCGATGAGATCGAGACTAAGGCATCCATATTCGGCCTTAAGGCTTTCAGAGATTTGAAACCGGAGATGTAATAGCGTCTGTTTAAAATGATTATTATCGTGCAAAGGATCCATTGAATGTATTTGCCATAGTGGGGGACATGGATCCCAAACATGTGGCCCATTGAGAAATACATCAGGATAAGAGTCAATACGATCGAGATGATCATGACCAGTTTATCTTTATCGATGCTTTCATTCTTGTTTATGACCAGTTCATAGCCCGCATCCTTGACAGCTTTAGCCATCGTTTCTTCATTTATGGTGTTTTCATCGTATTCAACAGTCGCTTCATTTTCCAACAGATTGACCTTGCAGCTGCTTACGCCATTAAGCTGTTTCAGGGCTTTTTCAACATTGCCTTTGCATATTACGCAAGACATTCCTTTTACTTCATAAGTCTTTTCCATAAATACCCCCCCTGGGTATTTTTATTCTAACATCTTTCCTTGAAACAATAAAGTATAATGATTATAGTATGAGCTGTCCTTTATATATAAGAAGTGTTTATTCGCTCTTATCATCCATGATCCCGATCGAACAGGCTGTTGCGATGGGAAAGAAATATGGTTATAAGGCTTTGGGTCTTGTCGACCGCAATGTTTTGTCCGGCGCGATGGCTTTCAAGAAGGTCTGCACCAAGGCAAATATAAAGCCTGTCTATGGCCTGGAATTCGATGTTGATGATAATGGTGAAGCCCATACAGTGGTAATGTATGCGAAAGACGATGAAGGTTTCAAGAACCTGATGGCGCTTTCGAGCTTTTTGTGTGTTCAAAAAAAGGAAGTTCTGGAATTAAAGGATCTGAATAAATACACAGATCACAATATTTTATGTCTTTTATCTGACGATATGCCTTTGACGATCGCGGTCGATCGCAACGAAGATCTGAATAAGGCTTATGTCTTTCAGAAAGAAAAATACGGTGATCATATCATTGGTCTGATGGATCACGACAAGGCGATTAATGTCAATCGTGATGCAATTTTAAGGGCGTTTTTAAAGAGCCAGAAAGCGACAATGATCGCATTGAACAGGACTTTCTATCTGAACCGTGATGATTATGAGGAATATGATGTCTTGAAGTGTATCAGGGACAAGAAGATCATTACAGATAAAGATGTCATAAGTGAGAGCGGCAGATATTTCTTAAGTCCTGATGAATATGATCTGTTATATGAAAAAGGTGAATTATTAAATACTGATATATTAGCCACTAAGTGTAATGTTGATCTTGCTTATCAGACTTCTTTACCGGCTTATGAGAATAAGAAAGGCATTCCATCAAAGGATTATCTTATTTCTTTATGCAGAGAAGGATTGAAACGAAGACTGAAGGGCGAAGTTCCGGAAGCTTATCGTAAACGTCTGGATTATGAATTATCGGTCATCGTAAAGATGAACTTTGAGGATTATTTTCTGATCGTCTATGATTTCATCCTTTTTGCGAAGAAAAACAACATCATGGTCGGACCGGGCAGAGGATCAGCGGCCGGTTCGCTTGTTTCCTATTGTTTAGGTATTACTGATATCGATCCTTTGAAGTACGGCCTGATCTTTGAAAGATTCCTGAATCCGGAGAGAATTTCGATGCCTGATATCGATACGGACTTCCCGGATGATAGAAGAGATGAGGTCTTTCATTACGTAAAAGAGCGCTATGGGATCGACCATGTAGGCCATATTATAACCTATGGCACCCTTAAAGCTAAGCAGGTTTTAAGGGACGTAGGCAGGGTTTTGGATTACCCCATACGAGAAGTCGATCAGATATGTAAAATGATCCCTAATGCCCTGGATATGGACTTAGAGAAGGCTTATAATACCGTTCCGCTGTTTGCACAGAAAATAGAGTCGGATGAGCGCTATCGTAGACTTTATAAGATCGCCAGGAAACTTGAATTCTTCCCCCGTCATGAGTCTACTCATGCCGCCGGCATCGTCATGTCCAAGAAGAAACTTGAAGAAGTTGTCCCGATAACCAAGATCGAAGAAGACATCAATTCCACGCAATATACAATGGAACATCTTGAAGAACTGGGACTCATCAAGATGGACTTTTTAGGACTCAGAAACTTAGGCATCATCGCGGAAATAACTGATGAAATAAATAAAAAAGAACCTTTTGATATCAGGACGATTCCGCTAGATGACAAGAAGACCTTTGATCTGATCGACAGTGTCAATGTGATGGGTATCTTCCAGCTTGAATCACCAGGCATGAGGAATCTGATCAGGAAGATGAAACCGCGCACTTTTGAAGAGATCGGGATGACGATCGCTTTATACCGACCGGGTCCGATGAAGAATATCCCGCACTTTCTGGAAAACCGAGAGAATCCGCAAAGGATCACCTACCTGCATCCGGATCTCAAACCGATATTGGAAGAGACATACGGCATCATCGTCTATCAGGAACAGATTATCAATATCGCCAGAGTCATGGCCGGTTTCACCTATGGCAAGGCCGATATCTTACGTAAGGCGATGTCCAAAAAGAAACTGAGTGAACTGGAAAAACTTGAACCGGAGTTCATCAACGGCTGTATCACCAAAGGCTATCAAAAAAATGTCGCCCAACAGGTCTATGATCTGATACTTGAGTTTGCGAATTACGGTTTCAATAAATCCCACTCGATCGCTTATGCCCTGGTGGCTTATCAGCTGGCTTATCTTAAGGCCAACTATCCTTTGTATTTCTATAAGGCATTACTCAATGGGGTCATCGGTTCTCAAAGCAAGACCTATGACTATATCGCCGAGTGTATGAATATCAATCAGAAGGTAAGAGGTATCGACCTCAATGATTCGCAAGCTTATTACATCATCAAGGATGAGGCGATCATCATGCCTTTCACGGTCTGCAAGGATGTGGGACACGCTTCCGCAAATAAGATCATCGAAGAAAGAAATGAGAATGGCTTATTCAAAGATTTTGTCGAAGCAGTAGGAAGATTAGTCAATAAAGGAGTCGATCGCAATGTGATCGAGAACCTGATCCATGCGGGTGGTTTTGATCTCTTTGGCTATTCCAGATATACGATGCTTTCAGCTCTGGATAATGTGATCATGTATGCCGATACGCATAAAGGCGAGATAACTCTGATGGCTGATTTTGATGATGCGCCGATCATTGAAGAAAAGAAAGATGATAAACTGATAACCGCCGAAAATGAGAAGAAGGTACTGGGTTTCTATTTCAGTTTCAATCCGATCATAGCGGTCAAGAAAAAATTCAATATCGAGACGGATAATCTGTATAATTTATCTGTAAGTCAGGGAAACGTCAAAGGCTTCGGTCTGATCTCGAGGATCAAGCAGATCAAGACCAAGAAGGGCGATCCGATGGCTTTTGTGGATCTCGTGGATGACAAAGGTGCTTTGTCGCTCGCGATCATGCCGGATCTGTATAGAAGATGTTCTGATGAGCTGGTCAAGGGCAAGTATGTCCTGTTTGAAGGAAAAATGGAAAGACAGACTTCCTGTCTTGTGAAAAATATAAAGGTATTCTAGGAGGTGGCTCATGAAGATACTGATTGTCGATGATGAAGTAAAGATCAGAGAAGTTGTAAAGGAATATTCCAAGGCCATGGGCTATGAATGTGATGAGGCATCCAATGGCAAGGATGCGATCGAACTTGTCAGCAAGAACAATTACGATTGCGTCGTCATGGATATCATGATGCCGGAACTGGATGGTTTTTCGGCCTGCAAGAAGATCAAGGCTGTCAGGAATGTGCCGGTGATCATGCTGTCGGCGCGGACTGAAGAAGATGACAAGCTTCTTTCTTTTGATCTGGGTGTCGATGACTATGTTACCAAACCTTTCTCACCAAAGGAACTGATGGCGAGGATTAAAGTAGTGTGTGAAAGAAACAGTGTCCACACCAACGAGAAATATATCTTTGATACTTTGATCATCGATAAAGACGGACGCATGGTCACGATCGATGGGGAAAAGGTCATGATGACGCCTAAAGAGCTTGATCTGCTGATCTATATGGTCGAAAACAAGAATATCGCTTTAGGCAGAGATAAATTATTATCAGCGGTCTGGGAAGCTGACTATTATGAAGACGATCGCACGATCGATACCCATATCAAGATGCTCAGAAAGGATCTGGGCCGATATGCCGATCACATCGTGACGGTCAGAGGCATGGGGTACAAGTTTGAAGTTTAATTTCAAAGGCATCAGATTTTCGACCTGGCTGTATTTTCTTGGTTTCTCTTTGACCATCATGCTGCTGCTGGGTTTTTTACTCGTGGTGCTGATCAAGCCATATTATCGGAATGACCGTATGAATACGATCGATATGATCTCCGAAACGATCGAAAAGCTTTTATTAAAAAACGATGTGAATAACAATGATATCGAATCAGCAGCGAGGACGATCATCGGCAACAATGTCTGTGCGATCATCTATAACGAAAATGGCAAGAGTATCTATTACCCGCCTGATTCTTTAGGTGAGTTGTGCATGCTGGATAAGAAGATCACGGTCGGTGATCTCAGCTACAACATCAAGAGTGAACCGGAAAAGATGATCGAACTGATCAAGAATGATAATCCTTTCTACGAGACGATCTATTCCCAATACACGGGGATCGAGATGCTGCTGTATGGAAAACAGCTGAAGACCAATCTCGCCAATTATTATCTGATCCTGAATACACCACTTGAACCGGTCGAATCATATATCGATTTCATCATGAACCAGTATCTGTATCTGGCGATGATCGTCATTCTGATATCTCTGGTATTGGCTTTCTTCTTGGCCAAAAACATCTCCAAACCGATCATTCAGATGAAGAACGAGGCCAACAAGCTGGCTCAGGGCGATTATGACGCCAAGTTTGAGACCAATTCCTTCTCAGAAATAAACGACCTGGCTTCAACGCTTGATGATGCGACCGAGAAACTTTCCAAGGTAAATGACCTGAGAAAAGACCTTATTGCCAATGTTTCACATGATATAAAGACACCTTTAACGATGATCAAGGCCTATGCGGAAATGATCAAGGATATCTCCGGTGATGACCCTTTGAAACGTAACGAACACCTCGATGTCATCATCCAGGAGAGTGAATATCTGGATAAACTGGTCTCCGATATGTCGGAGCTTTCCAAATTACAGTCAGGCGTTATCGAGATCAACCGCGATAATGTCGATATGAAGGAATGTGTGGAAAGAGTCGTAACTCTGTTAAGCCATGCGGTCGAAGAAAAGAAAGTTAAACTGATCGTAGATTGCGATGATTGTGTGGCTTATGCCGATGAGATCAAGATCTCGCAGGTCATCTACAACTTCCTTTCCAATGCTTTAAAGTATTCTGATGAGAATGCGGAAATCACAGTGAAAGTAAAAGACTCGGAAAACGCGATCCGGGTAGAAGTCATCGATAACGGTAACGGCATCTCCAAGGAAGCCTTGCCTTATATCTGGGATCGCTACTATAAAGTCGACAAGAACTTCAACCGTTCGGTCAATTCTACGGGTCTGGGCTTAGCGATAGCCAAAGCTATTTTAGAAGCTCATAAAGCGAAGTATGGCGTTGAATCGGAATTAGACAAGGGTTCGACCTTCTGGTTTGAATTATCCAAGGACTATGAAGAAGAGTGATTATCTCAAACTGATAGATTATGAATTCGATCAGAAAGATGCCCGCTACAAGATCAATACCGATACGGTTGCTCTGGGCTCCTTTCTTGATTCCTTAAAAGGCAAGACAGTTCTTGATATAGGCACCAATACCGGTGCATTACTCTTATATGCCTATGAAAAAGGAGCGACATTCTTAAGTGGTGTCGATATCCATGAAGATGCTTTGAAGATCGCAGAAGAAAATTTAAGTAAATATACGGATAAATATAAACTGTATAACTGTAAAGTTCAGGATCTTGATATCGAGAAAAGCGATGTGGTAATCTGTAATCCGCCATTTTTTGAGATGAACAATGTCACAGATGATCAGTATCTCAAGGAAGCGATGTTTGAAGAAGGGCTTACGCTCGATGAACTGTTTAGTTCTTTCCGAAGACTGATGAAGGAGAATGGGGAAGTCTATCTGATCTATCAGGCGGATCGTTTTCCGGAAGTTTACGATAAATGCCTGAAATATAAACTCAAGATCATGAAGCTGGCTTTTGTCCATGACGTAAGTGCAAGACACGCTTTAAGAGTGTTGATGAAACTCAAGATAGGGAAGATGTCCAAACTTAAAGTCTATCCGCCGATCATGATCGATCGAGGCGAATTTCTTGTAAATTCTCATTGAAATAGGCTATCTTATCTGGTATGATACTTATGTTGTAGTCCCTCCTTAGAGGGGATTATAACCGCTCAGAACAGGTTTTAAGCATCGTTAGATCACCTTAATGGCGAGTCTGAATCTAAAGCAAGGAGGTTACTATGTACGCAATTATCGAAACTGGCGGCAAACAGCTGAAAGTCGAAGAAGGTCAGACTATCTACGTTGAAAAACTCGATGTGGAAGAAGGAAAGAACTATACTTTTGACAAGGTTGTTGCCTTAGAGAATGGCGGCTTGACTTTAGGTACTCCCTATGTTGAGGGTGCTAAAGTTACCTGCAAGGTAGAAAAACAGGGTAAAGGCAAGAAGATCGTTATCTTCAAGTACAAACAGAAGACCGGTTCTACCAGACGCAAACAGGGTCATCGTCAGCCATACACCAAGTTAACTGTTGAAAAGATCGGCTAATGATCAGAGCTATCTACGAAGCTGATAATGATCATTACCTGAAGATCGAGGTCAGCGGTCATGCTGAATTTGGTGAATATGGTAAGGATCTGGTCTGTGCTTCGGTATCTTCGATCATGTTCGGCTTCATGAATGCCTTGGATGCGTTAAATGAAGACGTGAAGATCAGGCAGTCTGAAAACAGGATAACTATTATCAATCATTCCGGTTCAAAACAAGTCGACGACTACTATGAACTGGTCTTGGTGCAGCTAAAAACACTTGAAGAATCCTATGGAGACTTCATTCAGGTAGAAAGGAAGTAAAACACATGAAATATGTATTGAATATTCAATTCTTCGCTTCAAAAAAAGGTGTAGGTTCGACTAAGAACGGTCGTGATTCCGAATCCAAACGTTTGGGCGCAAAATTGGCTGATGGTCAGTTCGCTACAGCCGGTTCAATCATCTATCGCCAGAGAGGCACAAAGATTCATCCTGGTACAAATGTCAAAAAGGGTGGCGATGATACTTTATTCTGCTTAGTTGATGGTGTTGTCAAATATGAACACCTCGGCAAGAACAGAAAGAAAGTTTCTGTCTATCCGGTAGCTTAATCAATGTATCAATAAAGCCCTCTATGGGGCTTTTTTAAACAGTTATGCAATTTATCGATAAAGTAAATCTCAAATTAAAAGCTGGCAACGGCGGCAACGGACTTGTCGCTTTTAAGCACGAAAAATATAATCCGCTGGGCGGCCCATCGGGTGGTGACGGAGGAAACGGCGGCTCGATCATCTTCAAGGTCGATACCAACAAGTCCACACTTCTCGATCTGCGTTTTTCCAAAATGATAAAAGCTCAGGATGGCGAAAATGGCAAGCCCAACAATATGTATGGTGCTTCCAGAGATGATGTCATCGTCAAGGTTCCTTTAGGCACGATCGTCAAGGATATCGACACTGATGAGATCGTCGCTGATCTGAACACTCTGGATAGTGAAGAAGTAATATGTCAGGGTGGCAAGGGCGGAAAGGGAAATTTCCACTTCAAGTCATCCAGAAATAACGCGCCTGAATATGCGACCTTGGGTACACCGGGCCAGGAAAGAAATGTCTTAGTCGAACTCAAACTGCTGGCCGATGTGGGCCTGGTCGGTTTACCATCAGTAGGTAAATCAACGCTGTTATCCGTAGTTTCCAACGCAAGACCGGAAATAGCCGATTATCCTTTTACCACTTTGAAACCGCAGTTAGGCATGGTCAAAGTCGGCGATTCATCATTTGTCATGGCCGATCTTCCGGGCCTGATCGAAGGAGCTTCACAAGGTAAGGGTCTAGGTCATGAATTCTTAAAGCACATTGAAAGATGCCGACTTATCATCCATGTGCTGGATATGGGCCATGAAGATCCGATCAGAGACTATGAAGTCATCAATGAAGAACTCAAGGCCTATCCGGGCAACCTGGGTGATCGTCCGCAGATCGTCGTCGCCAACAAGATGGATATGGACAATGCGGAAGAAAATTTAAGAAAATTCAAAGAAAAGTATCCTGATGTTGAAGTATTTGAATGTATCACACTGATCAACGAAGGGCTTGATCCGGTATTGTACAGAGCCAAGGATCTGCTTAAGGAAATCCCGCAGTTCCCGTTATATGATCCGGATAAGGCTGATAAGAAAGTTGTCTATACTTACGAAGAAGAAAAACTGTTTGAGATCTTCAATGAAGGAAACGGCATCTGGAGAGTCGAAGGTGACAAGGTCACGAGACTATTCCGGAATACCGATTTCAAGAATGATGATTCGATCATGCGTTTCTCAAGAGCTCTTTCAAGGATGAAGCTTGATGAGGCCTTAAGAGAAAAAGGCTGTCAGAATGGGGATCGCGTATTTATTGAAGATTACAGTTTTGACTTTGTGGATGAAGAAGATGAGTACTAGGCTCATCTTTTTTGTATAAGGTTGTATAATTGAAATATGATTGGTTTTGTAAGAGGAACAGTTCATGCCTTTGGGATGGACTATGTATTGATCGATGTGAATGGCGTGGGATACCGGATCAATTTCTATCATCCTGAAGCACTTAAAAGAGACAAGGAAATGACCATCTATACCTATCAGAATGTCAGAGAAGACGAGATAAGTCTTTTCGGCTTTCTCTCTCTTGAAGAATATGATCTGTTCGTCAAGCTGATCTCGGTAAAAGGACTTGGTCCCAAGATCGCTTCCAACATCTTGTCCAGAGCTTCCGTCGAAGCGGTTGTGGCAGCGATCGAAACCGGTGATGTCGATTTCATGAGACGCATGCCGGGCGTGGGAAACAAGACAGCTTCGCAGATCATCTTAGATCTCAAAGGCAAGCTCGTGGAAACGGAAACTAATGAGACAAACGAAGAGCTCAAGGATGTAGAGGAAGCTCTCAAACAGCTGGGCTATAAGCCTTCTGAGATCAGACCGGTAATGAAGAAACTCCGCAATGAACAAGGTTCAACCGATGAGCTTATCAAGAAAGCTCTGGCAATGCTCATAAAGTAAAACTATGGAAGAAGAAAACAAAATTTTATCTGCAGACAAACAGAAAGACGACGAAGATGCATCCTTAAGACCGCAAACACTGGCTGAATATATCGGTCAGAGCGATCTCAAAGAGAATCTGGAAGTATTCATCAAAGCAGCCAAAATGAGAGATGAGGCCCTGGATCATGTTTTGTTATATGGTCCTCCGGGTTTAGGTAAGACGACTATGGCCTATATCTTAGCCAATGAGATGGGCACCAATATCAAGACGACCAGCGGTCCAAGTATCGAAAAGACCGGCGATCTGGCCGCCATCCTTTCTTCACTTCAGGAAGGGGATGTGCTGTTTATCGATGAGATCCACCGTCTGCCTAAGATCGTGGAAGAAGTATTATATTCGGCGATGGAAGATTTCTATATCGATATCGTTGTCGGTAAGGAAGAAGGAGCCAAGTCGATCAGACTTGATCTGCCGCCGTTTACTTTAGTAGGCGCAACTACAAGGGCCGGTGCCATCTCTTCGCCTTTGCGCGACCGTTTTGGCATCACGTCCAAACTGAATTATTACTCACAGGATGAACTTGCCCAGATCGTCAAGCGTACGGCTAAAGTATTCAATACGGAAATTGAAGAAGAAGCAGTAGACGAGATCGCGATGCGCTCCCGTGGTACGCCGCGTATCGCCAACAGATTGTTCAGAAGAGTAAGAGATTTTGCGATGGTAAGAAATGACGGAGTCATCGATCTCAATATCACCAGACAGGCTCTGGAAAAACTCAAAGTCGATTCCCTGGGTCTTGATGATGTCGACATCAGATACTTAAGAGGCATCATCGAAAGATTCAAAGGCGGGCCGGTCGGGGTGGAAGCGATCGCTTCGGCGATCGGCGAAGAAGCGATCACTCTAGAAGATGTCAATGAGCCGTATCTCTTGCAGATCGGCTTCATCAACCGTACAGCCAGAGGCCGTATGGTGACGGAAAAAGCTTATAAACATCTCAACGTTGACTTTGAATCCAAACTGTTCTAAGTTAACATTGCATTTTAAAAATGATGTATGTTAGAATTATTTAGCGTAAATGGGAGGTAAGTAGAAAATGCCAAGAGAGTTCATTACTTTCAAATGTACAGAATGTGGTGAAGAATCATATACTGGTTCCAGAAATAAGAAAAAACATCCTGATAAGATGGAAATCAAAAAATTCTGTCCTAGATGCAATAAAATGACTGTTCATAAGGAGAAAAAATAGGCTGAGGCCTATTTTTGTTTAATATGGAAATCAGGACTTTTGTATTGGGCCCGGTAGCGACAAATACCTATCTTCTGATTGAAGGCGATAAAGCTTTACTGATCGATCCCGCCAGCAAGGCTGAGAAACTGATCGAGCTTTTGGGTGATCTTGATCTGGTCGGAATATTACTGACACATGGCCATTTCGATCACATCAAAGCAGTCGATGGTCTTCATGAACACTATCATTGCCCGGTGTATATCCATGAAGCTGATGAAGCTTTAGCCCGTGACAAGTATTCCGGTGCATCTTTTGGCCTGACTGCCTATATCAGCTGTCCTGTCGAGCACCTCAAGGAAGGCAAGATGAAGATCGATCCTTTTGAGTTTGAAGTTGTTTTTACTCCTGGTCATACCCCTGGTTCCGTCACTTTTATCTTTGATGAAGCGCTGTTCAGCGGTGATACTTTATTCAAGTGTTCTGTGGGCAGGACCGATCTGGAGGGAGGAAACGCCTCAGTCTTAAGAGAGTCTTTGCGTATCTTCAAGAATATGGAAAAGGACTACTTTATCTATCCCGGTCATGATGCCCCGACCAGGCTGTCATATGAACTCCTGTATAACCCGTTTCTGAATTGAATTAAGCTGTATTTCTTCATAAAAACATTAAATAAACCGCCTTTTTGGGAAAAAGAGGCGGTTTTTTTAGGAATTTAAGCTTTTTCCGGCAATTATAGACAGGAGCGGAAAAATGGAAGAAAGATTACTTGCCTTACTCAGATTGGCTTTGAAATACAATGCGACGGACATTCATTTTACGATGCGCTATCAGGAAGTAAGCATTGAAATGCGTATTGATGGTTTATGTCGCAAGGTGAAGGGACGATTTGAAGATTATAAGCTGCTCAGATATTTACAATATCTGGCCAATCTTGATGTGGGTAATATCATGACCCCCAAGACCGGACAGTTCGAGATGGAAGTGGATGGTAATTTATTATCTTTGCGTTTTGCGATCATCAGTAAGCTAAACTTCACCAATGGCGTCCTTAGGATCTTAAACAGCAAGCTCAAGATCGATGCGGACAATCTGTCGCACATCTCTTCACAGAACGCCTATTTCAAGTCTCTGGTAAATAAAAACTGTGGGCTGATAATCTTCTCCGGACCGACCGGTTCGGGCAAGACCACGACCCTGTATTCGCTTTTAAAGAGCGTTAAGGGAAGGAAGATCTATTCGATCGAAGATCCGATCGAAGTCTATCACGATGAGTTCATCCAACTGCAGGTAAATGAAGCGA
Organism: Erysipelotrichaceae bacterium; assembly: GCA_017432545.1. Taxonomy (GTDB): domain Bacteria; phylum Bacillota_I; class Bacilli_A; order Erysipelotrichales; family Erysipelotrichaceae; genus Colivicinus. The sequence continues at coordinate 3,061 of JAFRJA010000195.1, read as the reverse complement.
TCGGCTTTGATTATGCCCAGGGTGTCAAACAGATCCTGCGTCATGATCCGGATATCATCATGATCGGCGAGATCAGAGATGAAAAAGCCGCTAAAATGGCTGTTGTAGCTGCCAATACCGGGCATCTGGTTTTGACCAGTATCCATACTTCAAGAGCTGCCGGCTGTATCTCGAGGATGTGTGAACTGGGGGTCAATGAGGAACATCTTTTTGAGAATCTTTTGTGTGTCTCAAATCAGAGGATGATGATCACCCGCAAGTCTCATCAGAAGGTCGTTCTGTATGAGATCATGAATCGCAAGGAGCTGGAATACTATCGTCTGAAAAGACATAATTCGGAATCATTCATCAGTATCGATATGCAGGTAATGAAAGGAATCGAAAGTGGGATCTTTGCGCCTGAAGCTTATTGAGAAGACCTTGAGCATCGATGATATTTCCTATCTTTCCAAGCTTATGGAGAGCGATCTATCTTTAAGTGAATGTTTTGAGCTGATCAAAAGCAAGCAGAACGAAGACATCTTAAACAGTATTCAGAAGAAACTCGATGAAGGAGAGATGATTGAAAATATCATCATCGAATATCTGCCCCGCAATATCCGAAGCTATGTCTCGTCTTTATTACATACGCTCTCCCTGGAAGAGACGCTGTCGCTTTCTTTACGTTTCTATGAATCACAGGAAGAAAACAAAAGTATCCTTTTATCATCACTGGCTTATCCGATCCTGTTACTTTTCATCACGATAACCGCTTTGTATCTGTTTGATCTCTACGGTATCGATGCGATCTTTACCCTGATCGGTTCCTTTGATGCGGATATCGGACTCTTCAGACAGATCAGAATCCTGCTCAGGATCGTAATAAACGTGATCTACTATCTGACCCTGATCATATTCCTGCTGATAGTCATATACTCACAACCCAAGCGCATCGTCTTACTCTATCTTTTCGTGGCCAAGCACTTTCCCAATTCCTTACTCAGTATCTATTACTCACAGGAATTCATGAGCCTGTTACTGATCTGTTCGGATAAGGGCTATAAGACCAAGGAGGCCATGGAGGTGCTTAAGGCCATGAAAAACAAACCGATCGTTTCGTTTCTGGCCTTTCACATGGATGAAAGCTTACTGGAAGGTGAGACACTCAAGGAAGCTGCCGCCAAGAAATATTATGATTCTTCCTTATCACGTTTCATCAAGATCGCCAATTATTCCAATGACTTTTCCTTGATTATTTCTTCTTATGTGAAACTGGCCAAGGAAAAGATCAGACGGCGCATGAAACGCTATACTTTCACGATCCAGCTTTTCACTTATATCTTTATCGGGGCCATCATTATTTTTATTTATCAGATACTGTTCATGCCGATGCAGGCGATCAGTCTTTATTAAGGAGGGAAAATGAAAAAAGGTTTTACATTACTGGAAATGGTCGTAGTCGTCATCATCGTCTCGATCCTGTTGCTGCTCACCATACCCAATGTCTCCAAGGTCATCACATCCGTTGATTCCAAGGCCTGTAAGGCTCTGACCAAAGTCGTGGATGCGGCGATCGTACAGTTCCGTCTTGATTACGGAAGCGATCCTAACTCTTTGACAGATTTAGTCAATGGGGGCTACCTCGAATCTGATCAGACGAAATGTTCATCAGGAAATAACCTGAGTATCGTGGACGGTCACTGTGTCATCAACTGAAAAAGGCTTTACGCTGATTGAACTGCTTTTAAGCTTACTGGTGATCGCAGGGATGCTGCTGATAGGACTCAATTACGCTCATGAGTTCAGGCTCGATCACTATTACTTTTTAAGCGAGTACGATCTGATCCAGTCGGAAGCAATGTTAAACAGACAAAGCAGAGTTTATGAACAGGGCGTATCTTTCAATTCGATGGGTCACGTCTTTCAAGGCAAGACGATAAGCTTTTCAAGACACGAAGTAGTCGTACATCTGGGTAATGGTTATGCGTTTATCAGATAAGGGTTTCTTTCTGCTGGACGCTTTATTGAGCGTCTTTATAGTATCGATCATCTGTATCCTGTGTTTTACGATCTATAATCTGATGGATCGCTATGACAGAGGGTACAGAAACTATCAGACGATGTCCAATGAACACTATGTTCAGATCTTCAACGGTCTGGCTGAATGTGAGGAGTGTGAAACAGATGAATCTGATTAGAAATCTCGCAGCTTTATTTATCGTTGTTTCGATCTTGCCGATAACCATTTTGGCTTATCGTTTTACCGGTAATATTCCATTTGATTATACGGAGATATCAGATGAACTATGTCTGAGCCAGTTAAGAGAGATCTTGCTGATAAGTTATGATCTGGAGTATTCATATGACAGCCTGAATTTCATCTATCAGAACAAGGAATTCAGGCTTTCCGAAGTAAATGAAAAACTGATCTTACAGCCCGGTACTCAGATCTATCTGACGAATTATGATGATATGCATTTTGAAAGAAAGGATGGCTGTATCTATGTCTGTTATTCACGTAAAGGACAGGACTACGAAAGGATCCTGTGCAGGGAATCATGGATTCATATCGACGCTTTTTCTGATTGTGCTGTGTGGAATGATGAGTCTGATAGCAGCGAAGAGTGACTATATTTTTAAAGCGGATCAGGTATATCGCAACTTAAGAGAGTTTGAAGAATCTTTCGAAAGTGAAGCGCAGGTCATCAACTATGCCAAATGTGTTCTGATCAGAAAAGAGGAACTGGAAGATTTCTATGTGAATGGGATCAGTGTCAGCGTCTATGAAAACCATAATGGCTATGAACTTCATTATCTTGATTATGTGATGGACATAAACGTTTATGAGGATCAGATAATAGCTTTTGATGTGCATCATTAGAAAACAATTAAATCATGCTTGTGTAATAGCTTCAAATGGCAATGAGTTCAAATTAAATAGTGAAGTTTTCTACAAACAAAGAGTCTCCAAGGGTGATTATCAACTTACGAAAGGTGTTAGAAGTGAACAGTCTATTCCACAAGGAAAAATTTTTGGTTTCAGGAAATTTGACAAAGTTAAATATCTTAACAAAGAGTATTT
>JAFRJA010000194.1 GCA_017432545.1 Erysipelotrichaceae bacterium | reverse complement strand
AGCTGGAGGTAAAACTCAACAGAGTCTGCGGGGAATGGGGGATCTATCTGGATGGACATACCTCTCTGAAGTTTGAATCATCCGATTCCAGGAAGGTGGTGGCATTCGGCACCAAGCAGCTGCAGACTGTATCCGAACAGTTACGAACGGCACTGAACCACATCATGTACAACTATGCCTGGTCGCTGTGCATCGACAACGACGAGTGGTCATCATTTATTCTGGACGAGGCGCATGTCAACATCCTGGAAGGAGCGATCGCATCCCTGACCGCTCAGTTTGTCAGAAGGGCAAGGAAGTACAATACCTGCGTCCGTTTGGCGACTCAGGAACCGAGAGACTTCGCGGATGAAAGGATCCTGACCCACGGCAAGGCCATCTTCAACAACTCCGCATACAAGCTAATCCTCCATCTGGACAAGGATCCGGCGATTGACGTATCAAAACTTATGACGATGAACGAGAACGAGATGTACCAGATCATGTCCTACAACAGGGCGGAAGGGCTATTTGTCTGCGGAGAAAGAAGGATTCCGGTGAGGATCCTGGCTACGGAAAAGGAACTGAACGAGTTCTGAATACTTTTCCACAGAAAAGTCCACAAAAGTGGGAAAAAAATGAGAGAAAAATGAAACAAAAGTGAGACTATTTTGAGAGGAAATAGTCTCACTTTTCTTTTATAGTAGAGATGTAGATTCGGAGGTACTCAATAATGGATAGTGCAATGGACATTCTTACGGAAAAGCTCATCTCTGCAGGGATGACAAAAACCGATATCGATCATCTTCTGGCCAGATTTCTTCAGGAAGAAGCGTTCCAGTATGTGGAATACATATGCAGTCATCTGGGAGAACTGTGGCGGGAAAAAGGGTGCAGTTCAGAATTGCCATCATAATGAAAAGATCCTGGTTCAGTCTAGGATCTTCGTTTCTTTTTTGTATTTTTTCTTCAGTTTGTTTATAGCACCGCCAAATACTTTAAGCCTGTTTCATTATGCATATCCCAACAAGTATATTTATTGTTTGATATCATTATCTCTCTTAAGGGTGATGGTAGTTGACCATGGTGAATATTGAACTGTATACTCTATCGGGATTACACCCATTTTCATATAACCTGTAGTAATCGTTTTAAGTATTGCAGAACCGCTTTGTACTTCAAGATATTTCGCGTTTGCGCCTTTAATATTGACAGCTGAGTATTCATAATCCTGAACATCGATGATGATGCCATAAAAATCACTGAGGATCTCATATAAAGAATTATCTTCCAAATTAAATTTATCAAGCCCCTCAGCGTATTTTTTTACAACATGGGCATATTCAACTACACGGGGCATTCCATTGCCGTAACGCATACGGGAGATCTTATATACAAGCTCATCGCTTTGCAGATTCAAGGCTTTGCGAATCGTTTCATCCGGCTTGATTGTTTCGATACCAAGCAGTTTGTTTGTAACAATTATGCCATTTCGTGCACATAGCTGAGAGAAAGAAATGATTTCGTTCCCTCTTGAATCTTTCTTGATCATCACAAAATAACCTTTATTTCTTACACTGTATATGGTATTTGTAGAAACCAGGTAGGATAGCGCCCTTGTGATGGTCATTCTGGCAACATTATATTTTTTCTGATAATAAGCTTCGCTTTGCAGCTTATCACCAGGGTGATAGTTCTCTTCGATATCTTTGGCAATATCTTTGGCAATCGTTTTATATACTGTTTCTTTTCCCATATTCATATTATATAAAAAAACACCTTTAGATAAAATAAATCGTGTCTAAATACTTGAATTCTGATGTATACATACATATAATAATTGTATACACAATGTAACAATAATATATAAAGTTGTGTCAAATTAAGGAGGAGAAAATGAACAAAAAAGTTCAAGCTGTTCTTCAAAGAATGGCAAAGGCATTTCTGGTGCCGATTTCGCTGATTTCTTTTGGTGGCCTGGCATTGGCGGTAGGCGCTGCTCTGACTTCGGCTGACCTGGTCAAGGTTTTGCCGTTCCTGAGCTGGTATCCTATCGTATTTTTAGCTGATGCTCTGGTTAACATTGGTCTGATCGTCCTGGCAAACCTGCATGTCATTTATGCAATAGCATTAGCATTCTCGTTTGCTGACGAACACAAAGAGATTGCTGCAATGGCGGGTTTCATCGGTTACTTCTCTTTTGTAAAGGGAATGAACTATCTGATTACATGCTTCCCTGCTGTAAAGGATATGTTCCCGGCAGGCGGTATTTCTACTGTTCTTGGTGTTGAAACCGTTAATGCCAATATCGTTGGCGGTATTGTTGCTGGAGTTATCTGCGGCTTGATTCACAACCGTTTCAAAGATATCGAATTGCCGGTAGCATTCACGTTCTTCAATGGTACAAGATTTACACCGATTGCATGTCTGACAATCATGTATTTTGTCGGTATTGTTTTCCCATTTGCCTGGGTATGGATTGCTAAGCTGATCAATCTGATGGGCAGCGGTTTGAACAGAATCGGTATCTTTGGTCCGTTCGTTTATGGTACAGTTGAGAGACTTCTGATTCCGACAGGCTTACATCAGATTTGGAACTCTCTTATCAGAACGACTTCCATTTCCGGCGAATATACATTCGCTTCCGGAGCGACAGCAACCGGCGTAACGCAGGCTTATGCGCAGTACCTAGTCGAAGGTTTACCGGTAAGTCCTCCTGGTGTTACCCTTCAGGAACTTGTAAAGTATCAGTTCGGTCCGCAGATTCCTATCATGCTTGGCGCTTTGCCTGGTATCTGTCTGGCTATGTATCACTGTGCAGAAGACAACAAGAAAGAAAGTGTCAAAGGTATGTTCCTGTCTGCGGCTTTGACAGCGGTATTTGCTGCTGTTTCTGAACCGGTAGAATTTGTCTTCCTGTTTGCAGCCCCTGTATTGTATTTTGTGGTATACTCCCTGCTCAATGGTTTAAGCTGGCTGCTGTGCTATGTGCTGGGTTCAGGCGTAGGCGGCGGCGAATCATCCATTATTGGTCTGGTTGTGCATGGCTTCCTGCAGCCTAAATCAAATGTCTGGGTTGTATGTATTCTGACCGTCATTTATTTCGTATTGTTCTATTTCCTGTTCAAATGGTGGATCGTCAAATTTGATGTTAAGACACCTGGAAGAGGCGGAGAAGATTATGATGATCAGTTGGCTTTCGCTCAGGAGATTGCCGGTGTCAAGTCCAAGGGCGGAGATGATGAGATCGAAACCAAGAATCCCGAAATCATCAAGGCTCAGAAGATTCTTGAAGGTCTAGGCGGTAAAGACAATATCGAAGAGATCGAAAACTGTTTCACCAGACTCAGAGTCGTCATGAAGGATCCTTCAAAGTTTGATGAGAAACTGATTAAGACAACCGGATGCAACGGTATTTCTCATGCTACCGAAAACGAAGTTCAGATCGTTTACGGAGCAGCTGTCAATCTGATCTATAAGACGATCAATAAACTGATTGCTAAATAAGAGGAATGACAGAAGGGGGACACTGAATGAAAAAGTATTCGATTGTAATTGCTGGTGGAGGTTCCACCTATACTCCAGAAATCGTGTGCACTCTTCTTGCTGATCTGGACAGACTGCCGCTTCGGGCTATCAAGCTATATGATAATGATGAAGAGAGACAGAATAAATTAGCTAAGGCATGTGAAATTCTTGTAAAAGAGAAAGATCCAAGTATCGAATTCGTGGCAACCACAGACCCTGAAAAAGCTTATACAGATGTTGATTTCTGTCTTGCCCATATCAGGGTAGGCAAACTGCCGATGAGAGAGCTGGATGAAAAGATCGCTGCCAGACATGGCGTTGTCGGACAGGAAACATGCGGCCCCGGTGGCCTGACTTATGGAATGAGATCGATTCCCGGTGTTTTGGAGAATATCGATTATATGGAAAAATATTCTCCGAATTGCTGGATGCTGAACTATTCCAATCCTGCAGCAATTGTGGCTGAAGCATGCAGAAGACTTCGTCCGCATGCCAAGGTCATCAACATCTGTGATATGCCTATCGGACTTGAAGACAGCATTGCTTCAATTGCAGGTCTGAAGGATCGTAAGCAGATGGATGTCAGATACTATGGTTTGAATCATTATGGCTGGTGGTGTGATGTCAGAGACAAGGAAGGAAACGACCTGATGCCTAAGGTGCTTGAATATATGAAAGACAAAGGCTTCGTTTCGCCTGATATGCTTGAGGCAAATCAGGAACCTTCCTGGTACGACACTTACTATAAAGCCAGAGATTCAGTAGCTTTGGATCCAACGCTCATTCCTAACAGTTATTTCAAGTATTATTATTTCCCTGATTATGTGGTATCACATCAGAATCCTGAATATACAAGGGCTAATGAAGTCATGGATAAGAGGGAAAAGGATGTATTCTCTGCCTGTGCCCAGATAGAGAAAAACGGAACATCAAAGGGAAGTTATCTTGAGATAACCAATCATGCTACTTTCATCGTTGATCTGGCTGTAGCGCTGGCATTCAATACACATGAAAGAATGTTGCTGATTGTGCCAAACAACGGTGCTATCTTGAATTTTGATCCTGATGCCATGGTAGAGATATCCTGTATCGTGGGAAAGAACGGTTATGAACCTCTTTCATTCGGAAGAATTCCGACCTTCCAGAAAGGCATGATGGAGCAGCAGGTGGCTTGTGAGAAACTCGTGGTTGAGGCCTACATTGAAAAATCATATAACAAGATGTGGCAAGCTTATACCCTCAACCGCTGCGTTCCTAGTGCTTCTGTAGCAAAAGAGCTTCTGGATGAATATATTGTGGCTAATAAGGATTACTGGCCTGAATTGAAATAATGGAGTTTTTAAAAAAATACTTTAAAACCCTGATTCATGAAGTAAACAAGTGCACATTGCCCCAGTTGATAATGGTTACCATTGCTGGGGCAATGGGCATCCTTTGGCCTCTTGGTGGTCTGATCGTTTACGGAATATCAAGGTTTACGACCTTTAAGACTTATGGAAAAGTCGCTTTGACAACAGCACTGATTGAAGTGTTTCTTTTTGGTTTCAGACAAGGTTTGGCTTATCTGATCAATCAATCGTAATTGGAGAGAACATATGTTTCACTTTTTTTCTAAGAAAAATAATATTTATGAGGTAAAAGCTCCTTTTGCAGGAAGGGTGATTCCTGTTGAAGAAGTAAAAGATGATGTATTCGCTCAGCTCATGATGGGAGATGGAGTTGCCATCATACCGAAGGAAGGAAATGTGCATGCCCCATTATCCGGTGTCATTTCGGCTGTGGCGACAACTTTTCATGCTTTGGGTATCACTTCGCAGGAAGGTATAGAGCTGATCGTGCACTATGGCATCGATACAGTCAAGCATCAAGGAAAGGGATTTGAAATGATGACTGAGCAGGGTCAGAAAGTCCAAACGGGCGATTTGCTGATGAAAGCAGATATGGCATATTTCGAAGCGAATCAGGTAGATCTTACCTCACCGATTCTGGTAACGAATTCCGATGTTTTTGAAATAACTGAAAAACCTTCTTTAGGAAAAGAAGTATCGGCAGGTGATACTCTGTATTTTGTAAAGAAGAAGTGAACAGGAGAAAAGCCATGACAGACAATTATGCGATGCCCGCATCATCTTTGAAAGACGAAAATATTGATCCTCAAGGTGTGCTCGATTTTATTGACAAACTGAAAGAAAAGAATATCCTTCTGCATTCTTTTATCATGGCAAGAAACGGTAATATAGTCTGTAGACTAAATGCCTATCCATATTCGAGTGATTACCGTCATGTAATCAATTCCTGTACCAAGACATTCAATTCTCTTGCTGTAGGCATTGTCTATGACCAGGGGTTGATTTCACTGGATGATAAAGTCAGTGATTATATAAAAAATCCAAACGCTGAAAAAAATGGATTGAAAGATCTGACGATCAGACATTTGCTTACCATGTCGGTAGGACATGATCACGAACCTCCGCTGGATACCGATAAGCCATGGGCTGAGAGATTATTTGATAAGCCGTTGACTTATCCTTCAGGTTCTTTGTATTTTTACAACAATCTTGCATCACATACGTTATCCACAATTGTTAAGATCGTATCAGGGAAAACATCTGAAGAACTGCTCAAAGAGAGATTCTTTGATAAATGCGGTATCCGGGATTATTACTGGATAAAAGATCCTTATGGCATTCCTTTTGGCGCTGCCGGTATATTTATTAAGGGTGAAGATATGCTGAAAATGGGGCAGCTATTTCTCAACAAGGGAGAACTGAACGGTATCAGAGTCGTTTCTGAAGAATACATTGAATTGGCGACTGCAAAGCAGATGGAAACTGCTCCTGCTTATAATCCCCTCAAAACAGAAAGTATACAAGGCTATGGCTTTCAGTTATGGCACAGCACCCATAATGCTTACAGGGCGTCAGGCCTTTTCGGTCAAGTATGTCTGGTTATACCTGATAAGAATGTCACAGCTGTTTTTAACAGTTCGACTTCGGGATCCCAGCCTTTGCTGGATACGTTCTTTGATACCATCTATCCGGCTATCGATAGAGAAGGACAGCATCCTGCAAATATCGAAGAAATCATTAAAGAAAAGATGAAGATTCTTGATACCGAACCTGTATCAGGAAACGCCATAGGTTTCTATGAAGAACAGATATCCGGTAAAAAACTAAAAAAAGATGATAGCGATGATTATCTGATCCTTGATTTTAAAGATGATAGCTGCCTGCTGACTTTTACTAAAGGTAAAGAATTTAAAGTTCTGCTCGGACACAACCGTTTCAAAGAAAGCAAGACAGATTTTGATGATTATTATCGTAGCATCAACTTCTATAAGATCTGTCCGAAACCGGAAAATGTCGAAGGACCTTTGACCTATGGTTCCTATGCCTGGATAAGCAATTCACACCTTAAGATACGGATACTGACAAAGGATGATGCGCCATATGTGAATCTTGATCTATACTTTGATGATAAATCTGTGGATGTCAGTCTGCAGATCGATTATATTGTTGAAAATTCAGATTACAAGAGAAAATACAAATATAGAATGTGCTGAATCAATGAAGAAAACGCTGTTTGTAAGTGATCTTGATGGAACGATAAATCATATTGGTTTTATCAGTTCTGAAGATGTGGAAGCAATAAGATCTTATCGTGAGAGGGGTAATGATTTTGCTATCGCAACAGGCAGATGTTTTCAAAGCGGAGTAGCTGTTCTTAAAAAATATCATATTGATTTTGACTATTATATTGCTTGCAGCGGTGCATATATTCTGGATAGAGAAGGTAACTGCCTGTATTTGTCAGTTATCAGGACAGAAAATGTTTTCGGGATCATCAGACAGATCAGGAACAGTTCAGCGGCATCTTATGATTTGAGTGATGGAAATGATGTCTGTATGATACCCCTTGTCAGCTTAGATGAACATCCTTATCATGATGATCCCGAACTCTATTCACATTATCATGGCAATGAAAACAAAATGCTTGAAGAAGGAAAAATATGTGAGATAAGCTGTGTTTTTGACAGTCAGGTGAAAGCAGAAGCTTTTGCTGCAAAGCTGAGCAGTCTGTATCCTGATATCAGTGTGCATATCAATCGGAATGATCTTGATATCACACACAAAAATACTTCTAAACATAGAGCTGTAAAGATTTTGTCGGAAATAAAAACATATGAAAAAATATACACAATTGGCGATAGCCTGAATGATTATCAGATGCTTCAAGAAAACTGCGGCTTTGCCATGAAGGATGGAGATCACAGACTGAAAGAAACAGCAGAGTATGTTGTTGATAATGTTGCTCAAGCAATTGAAGTTGTGTTGAATCATCATTGTTTGCTGTTGTGTTCGGATATCGATGGTACACTTGTAAGGAAGTATGAGAATCCCAGACGTGAGATATTGAACGAGGATGTCGAGGCAATAAATGGATTTGTGGAAGCAGACAATGATTTTGCCCTGGTATCAGGGAGAAGCCTGTATGCTTGTCTGGAAACGGTTGAGGAGTATGGTCTGAAGTATTCTTATATCATCAGCAATAGCGGAGGACAGATTACGGATCAAGAGGGGACATGCCTTTATCTTGAAAAGATATCGGAAGAAGACAGCTGTTTCATTCTGGATCTGATCAGACAGTATGATGTTGAATCATACGAGGTATCGGATGGCAATTTGGTCGCTTTGCATATTTTTGATATGTCCAAGGTTTCCGATGAGACATTGTTAAGAAAGGAGGCCGGCTCATTTTCCGGAGATGAAAACAGCATTCGTAAAAACCATCAGATCGTTCAGATCAGCGTTCATTTCTTTGAAGAGGAAACCCAGAATAGTTTTATTGAAGAACTTGAAATGCATCATACAAACGTAATCGTCCACATAAACAATCTTGATATCGATATTACCAGTTCTGATTGTTCAAAATTCAGGGCAATTGAATATCTCGACAGTCAAAACAGATATAGTCATGTCTATAGTATCGGCGACGGTCTGAATGATTTGGAAATGATAGAGAAGTATGACGGATTTGCGGTTACCAACGCACATCCCGATTTACTGCAGAAAGCTCGAAGAATTGTAAATAGTGTGGCGGAATGTATAGGAATAATAGAGGAAGAGAATAATGAAAATAGAACTCAAAAAAGTCAAAGCACCTGAAATTGATGCGCCTGTTCAAACAGTTCTCAGCGATGAGACCATGTTGCAAAGAAGACAGAAGATTGCAAATAAAATGAAAGATGCCGGTCTTGATTATCTTGTTGTCTATGGCGATTTGGAACATGGTTCAAACTTTGAATATCTGACAGGTTTTCTGACTCGTTTTGAAGAGTCTCTGCTAGTATTATCTGAAGAAGGTGACCATTTGATTGCCGGTAATGAAAATCTTAATAAAGCCGTTATTTCCAGATTGCCCGTAAAGCCTCATCATTATTCTCCGTTTTCTTTACCTATGCAGCCAGATGTTGGTAATGATCTTAGGGACATCTTCTCCGCTATCGGGATGAAGGGAAAAAAAATCGGCGTCGCAGGCTGGAAATCTCTTAGACAAGGTTTTGATCTTCCTCATTTCATCATGGAGGAACTTTGCCAGCTGAATGGTATGTTGACAAACTGCACAGGATTTTTCATCGATGCAGAAAATGGCGTACGTGTCACAAACAACGCCAACGAAATAGTTCATTATGAATACGGAGCATCCCTTGCTTCCAAAGCCATTCTTGAAACAATGGATCATGTTTCGTTGGGCATGAAAGAAAAGCAGTTAGCAGAACATCTAAACCTTGAAGGACAGAGAAACAGCGTTGTGACGATTTGCGCAGCAGGTAAGCGTTTTGAGAAAGCCAACCTGTATCCAAGCGAGAAGACGTTGAAACTTGGTGATACTTTATCTTTGACGGTAGGCTATAAGGGAGGCTTGCAGTCAAGAGCGGCATATGTTGCGAACGATGAAAATGATCTTGCTGAAGATGTCAGAGATTATCTTGAGGTCCTGGCTATTCCATATTTCAAAGCCATTGTGACTTGGCTTGAACACATCAGAATAGGTATGAAAGGAAGAGAACTTTATAATCTGATTGAAACCGTCTTACCTAAAGAAACATATCATTGGCATCTCAATCCCGGACATCTCTGCGCAGATGAAGAATGGCTTTCATCGAATATTTACGATGGAAGCGAGCAGCCTTTTCAAAGTGGTATGATTCTGCAGTTTGATATCATTCCTTCTATGAAAGGCTATGGCGGTACAAGCGTTGAAGGCGGGATTGTATTGGCAGACGAAAAACTGAGGCAGGAGATCGCGTTGACTTATCCGGATCACTATGAAAAGTTCGAAAAAAGAAGAAAATACATGATCGAGACATTAGGCATCCAGTTAAGCAAAGAAGTATTGCCAATGGGAAATGCTGATGCATATTACCGTCCTTATCTGTTAAGCGATAAAGCCTTGGCAAAAACGGATGATTAGAAAAGCGAATTATAACGATCTAGACCGGATCACAGAAATATATGATCAGATTCATGATTTTGAAGAAGCGGGAAAACTTGCAATCGGCTGGATCAGGAATGTTTATCCGGTCAGAAAGACAGCAGAAGCTTCTTTGGCAAGAGATGATCTTTTCGTACTTGAAGATGGTGGCGTTATCGTCGCAAGCGCAATCATTAACCAGATCCAGGTGCCTGAATACGCTGACGCATCCTGGGAATATGAAGCACATGATGGCGAAATAATGATACTGCATACACTGACTGTCGATCCTTTCAGACAGGGAAAAGATTATGGCAAGACTTTTGTTGAATTCTATGAACAATATGCAAAGGAACATCATTGCAAGGAACTGAGGATGGATACCAACGCCAAAAACGCGATAGCCAGAAGGATGTATCAGAAACTCGGTTATAAAGAAACGGATATCGTTCCATGTGTATTCAATGGCATTCCGGACGTCATGCTGGTGTGTCTGGAAAAGCATCTTTGATCGTTTATATAAAAGGAGACGAATTGAAAATGAAGATCAGTATTGAAAGAATAAAAAAAGATCTCGATTCTCTTTCACAGTTTACTGCTGATGAGAGAGGAATCACCAGAGTAGCATATAGCAAAGAGGAGAGACAAGCCAGGGACTATCTGATCGAGGAAATCAGGAAAATGAATCTTCCGTATTATGAAGATGGTTTTTCAACGATTTTCGTTAGGAAAGAAGGCAGATTGAAAAATGCTCCATGTGTTATGACGGGTTCCCATTTTGATACAGTTTATCATGGCGGGCGTTTTGACGGAACCATCGGCGTGATTTGCGCTATGGAAGTCATGAGAGTCCTTCTGGAAAATGGTTTTGAAAATGATTATCCTATCGAATTGATTCTTATGAACGCAGAAGAAGGAGGTATTTTTGGACCTTCGACAGGGGTAGCCAATTCTCGTGCGATGATGGGCACGCTGACAGACTGGGAATTGGATAATACGCGTAACAGGGAAGGAAAAACCAAACGTGAAGCTTTACGGGAATATGGCTGCGAGGCAGATCTTACCAAAGCAAAAAGAGATCCTGAAACGATCAAGAATTTTATAGAACTGCATATTGAACAAGGGCCGAATCTCGAAAGGCACAATAAGGAAATAGGCATTGTTGAATTTTTGGGAGGAATCGGAAGATATTATGTCAGATTCAAAGGGAACACCGGTGATTCGACGATGCTGATGAAAGATCGTAATGATGCGCTGGTGGCAGCAAGTTATTTTTCTGTACGGTTGGATTCTGTTATCAAGGAAATGGGTGACGATGTTACGGGAATGATGGGACAATTAAATATCATTCCCAACTCAAGCCAGTTCGTTCCTGAATTTGTTGAAGGTAAGATTGAAATCAGAACATTTACCAAAGAAATCGTTGATAAATATGATTATCCGGCCATCATAAAATCATTGTTAAAAGAGACCGAAGAAAAATATGGCATCAGCACAGAACTGGAAGAGATAAGAAGAATCAATTACAGTAATCCGACTTATCCAAGCATTTTCAATGAAGAAGTTACAGAAAACATCAGAAAAATCTGTGAAGATCTGGGTTATTCTTATATGTATATGCATAACGGAACAGGCCATGATTCAATGATCATGGCTGACCATGTAGATACGAATATGATTTATATACCCAGCAGAAACGATGGTGTATCACATTGTCCGGAAGAATTCACCGAATTGGAAGATATTGAAAAAGGTGCCAATGTTCTGTTGCATCTGGTCATGGATCTGTCAAAGAGCTGATAAAAAAAGTGTTTTAGGCTATCTTTCAAATCAAATCGTAAGAACGTAAGAATATCTATATTTATCAATTATTGGATATAATCTTGATTAATATAGTAATGTAAATCATTATTTGGTGCATGATAGATGATAAAAATAGAATCTGGCTATATTATTCTCCGCGATATGATTGAGTCCGATATCGAGGACTATGTGCGCTGGTTCACGGTGGAACGGGAATGGGAAGACTGGGATGCCCCATGGGAAAAGGGGATACCTGCGAAGAAGCCGAACGAAAAGGATGGACAGAATACTACGATTCCGTGAAGGATAATCCCGATGATGATCTCCGTTGGAAGTTTGAAATCGAAGTAAACGGGAGACACATCGGCTGGGTCAGTTCCTACTGCATTGACGAAAACTACGAATGGGTTAGGAAAAACGATGACGGCCAGTCTGTTTACCGCACCATCGGCATTGATATCTGTGAACCTGATCTGTATGGTCAAGGCATCGGAACAAACACTCTACGTGCATTTATGAACTATTACTTTGAAAACGTGGTATTGTCGAAAAAGGGAGAAGAGAATGGAATTCTATGAAGTAATCAATAAAAGAAGAACGATCAGGGATTGGATCGATATGGAAGTCTCGACAGAGCAGATCGAAAGGATCATCGATGCAGGACTAGCTGCACCTTCCAATGATCATATGAGACGATGGGAATTCATCCTGCTTCATACTGATGAAGAAAAAGAAAGAGCTTTGCAGTTTATCGCAGAATCATCTAAGAAACAGACAGATAGCCAGTATATTCCTGACGATGAAAAGACGCAGATGTGTTACGGTTATGCAATTCCCAGACAGTACGCCATGTTCAGGAATGCCTCTTTTGTCATCATTCCTTTGTTTCAGACGATACACGGAATATACAATGTTACGGATTTAAGCGGTCTGAATAACTTCGCATCAATCTGGTGTGTGATTGAAAACATTCTTCTAGCAGCAACTGCAGAAGGATTGGGGGCTTCGTTGCGTATTCCAACCAATGAAGAATCTGAAAATGTCAGGGGACTATTGAATGTACCGGACCATTATGTGATGCCTTGCTACATCGGTATCGGTTATCCCGATGAGAACGCAAAGAAGATTCAACAGCACATATATCACGCAAAAGAGAAAATACATTATGGAAACTGGTAAGGGGAAGATATACTTTGTCCTAAATGCGGAGAAAAGATTTGGCAGATGAGTATTATACAATGGGATTAATTATTTCTGTTAAGAATTAGTAGATGAGTTCAAGAACAACTTGAACTTTTCTTTTGCAAATCAATAAGGGCTTGCTTTTGATAAATCTTGTCCGATCTTAAGATGAAAGTGTAAGGAGATGGATGAAAGAAGAATGAAATACAAAAGAACGAACGGTAGAGTCGTTATTAGAACAGGAAGAAAAAGAAAACAAATCATTGAACTGGAAAGTGCCGGGACGAAGCTTCACAAAGCGCGTTCAACAGAAGAGAGAAGGATGATTCTCAACAGAATGTCAGATGATGAGATTCATGAATTGATTAGCAAGTCATCAAATATGTTTCAAAAAATGGAATATGCGCAGTACTTAAGTAGCAATAAGCCAAACAACTATTCACCTGACCCTGAAAAAGAAAATATCGACGATAAAGAAGTGATGCCAGAAAAGAAAACGATGAGTTTTAATATTTTTGCCTATGACAGGGTTTATCTCGACGGAGAAATTGAAGATGGATGTCTTACACTTGTATCCAACGTATTCGGAAAAGACTATGACAGCGAAAAAACATATCTTTTCTCAAAAGAACAGACGGAAAAGCTATTTGGGATAATCAGCCTTGATGGTTTTATAGAACTTTGTCGAAAGGAAGATCTTATTGGAATGGAAGAGTTCTTAAAGAAGAACAGTATTCAGCCAGGCACTTACATATGGTAAGAGACTGTTAGCGATGTTGCCGTATGAAAAAATGAGGTGGAGGTAAAAAAAGATGATGTATGCTCACTACTATATTGGAGAATATGATAAAGAGAATTTAAGGTTTGAAAATAATATATGGTATACAATGCCGGATGATAAAGAGCTGTTTTATTCTGATAATCATTCGTATGATCTTTCTATGTACATGGAAAAAAGATTTGGCAAAAGCATAATCCTTTCTTACTGTCAATGTGGATATACGTGGTTCTTGCAGAAAGATTTACTTTTAAGTGTAATAAATGACAACCCGGATTTCTTTTTGGGATTCGACACAGATTCCTTAAAGGAAGATAAATTCTATTACCTGGCTTGGGATGATGAATCATGACGGTTCATTAAAGAATAAATAAGCGAACACATTTCGCTCTGACAAAGTCTTCTGTTTTATAATTCGAAGCATTTTTATTACAATGAAGTCAGAAAAACAAATCGGAGTTTATGATTTCAACTGTTAGTAGGAATGAATAAATCAACCAAATATCAACCAACAGTTCCTGTATAAAAATCTATCTATTATCCATAATTAGACTGAAAGGTAGCAAGACAATCATGGATCAAATAAAAATAGGAAAATTCATAGCAGCATTAAGAAAAGAAAAGAATATGACTCAATCAGAATTGGCAGAGAAACTAGGCGTTAGTAATAGAGCCGTTTCAAAGTGGGAAACAGGAAAATCAATGCCAGATTCTGGTATTATGTTAGAATTGTGTGCATTACTAAGTATTAATGTAAATGAACTTCTATCTGGTGAAAGAATAAGTGCAGATGAATACAATGCCAAAGCAGAAGAAAACATGATTGCATTATCTAAAAGAAACAGCAATAGAAGTAATAGTGGTTATGGCATTGTTTCTATACTTACAATCATCTTTGTAGTATTAAAACTTACCAATAATATTGATTGGTCATGGGTGTGGGTTTTATCACCTATTTGGATTACACTTATCATCGGCGCTGGTTTATTTGCAATAGTGTTGATAGTAGGAAAAATAAAAAAAGGAAAATGGTAAATTCTAATTTGTCGAGATGTTTATAAAGGTACAGATTAAAGACCCTTATTCAAAAAATGAGCTTCCAAATATAATGGGAGCTTTATTTCTTTTCTTCAGGTATGAATTCAACGATATCATTGGGAGTGCATCCTATGATCTCGCATAGTTTTTCAAGGGTTAACATGTTAATGTTTTTTCCGTTTCTGAGACTATCTAACACTCTGTTGCCGATCCCGGCCTGCAGAAGCTGATACTGGCTGACATTCTTTTCTTTCATTGTTTTCCATAATGGTTTATAGCTGATCATAGTTTCATTGTAGATTTATTGTTCGTTTTTGCACATTGTCCGTTTACGAACTATATTAATGTGGTAATATGATATTGTCCGTTAACGGACTATAATTCCATGAGAAAAGACTACACCAGATTCGGGGAAGAACTGAGAGTACTAAGGACTAGAAGACATCAGAACCAGCGGGAGATGGCTGATGTTTTGGGTGTGACGGAAAACTTCCTGTCAATGGTGGAGAAGGGGAAGAAGCCCATACCGGAGAAATGGATCGATATCCTGACCGATTATTATAAGCTGAAGGAATATCCCAGGCAGATTCTGATCGATGCTGCAGAAGCTTCAAAGATCCGGATCAAGATAGATCTGAAAGGAAAACCGCTTTACAAGAGGGATCTGGCTGTTGCTTTTGAAAAACAATTTGGCCAGATCGATGAGGATGCTGCACAGTCCATAATGGACATCCTTAGTGGACTTAACCCATAATAGGTTAAGAATTTCTAGATTTGCGAACGCCATTCAAAGAATGAGTGGCATCGCGGGGAGGCCTTTTTTCTTATGCTATAATCAAGAGGATGAAGAGGTTGCTTAAATACCTTAAAACCTATAAGAAAGAAGCGGTCGTGGCGCCGTTTTTCAAACTGCTTGAAGCACTGATGGACCTCATTGTTCCGTTATTGATCGCAGATATCATCGATCAGGGGATCCTCGGCCGGAATAACGGCATCCTCACAAGGGACTTTGTCCTTCTGATCGTCCTTGCCGCAGCGGGGATGGTCTTTTCTTTTGTCGCCCAGTATTTTGCGGCTAAGGCCAGCATTGGCTTTGCCTCCGATGTTCGCCAGGCTCTCTTTGACCACAGCCAGACCTTCTCGTACGGACAGCTCGACAGGATGGGCACGGGGACATTAGTCACCCGCATGACGTCAGACATCAACCAGATCCAGACGGGGACGAATCTTGCGCTCCGTCTCTTATTGCGAAGTCCGTTCATCGTCTTTGGGGCGATGGTGATGGCCTTTACGATCGATGTGCCTTCGGCCCTCATCTTTGCGGTTGCAATCCCGGTCTTGTGCCTGGTCGTGTTTGCGATCATGTTAAAAAGCATCCCGCTTTTTGAGAAAGCCCAGGAAGCGCTGGACCGTCTGTTGTCAACACTAAGGGAAGACCTTAGCGGTGTCCGGGTCATCCGCGCCTTCTGCAAGGAAGAAGATGAGATCGCTTCCTTTGATCAGAAGAACGACATTCTGACGTCGATCAACATCGGTGTCGGCCGTCTCTCCGCCCTGATGAATCCGCTGACCTATATCCTCATCAATACCGCAACGATCATCCTGATCGATCGTTCCGGCATCCGCGTTGAGATGGGTGCCTTGAAGCAGGGTGATGTCGTCGCTTTATACAACTACATGGCCCAGATCATCGTCGAGCTGATCAAGCTGGCTTCCTTGATCATCACCATCAACAAGTCTCTAGCCTGCGCAAGCCGTGTGGCTGACATCCTGGATATCAAAGAAGAGATGTCCTATGGAAGTGGAATACTGAATACAGACTCTGATGAAGCGGTCTGCTTCAGGAATGTCGATTTCGCATATGCCAAAGACAGTGAGGATGCCTTAAATGACATCTCCTTTACGGTGAAGAAAGGCCAGCGCATCGGGATCATCGGTGCGACAGGTTCGGGTAAGTCGTCGATCATCAACCTGATCCCGCGTTTTTACGATGTCCGAAAGGGGAGAGTCGAAGTGTTTGGCCATGACGTCCGGGAGTATTCGAAAAAGCAGCTGATCGATCTGATCGGCATCGTCCCGCAGAAGGCTGTCCTTTTTGAAGGAAGCATCCGCGATAATCTGAAACTCGGAAACGATGAGGCGAGCGATGAAGACCTGATCGAAGCATTGAAGACAGCACAGGGCTATGAAACGGTCATGAATAAGGAGAAGGGTCTTGACGACCATGTCGAACAGGGCGGACGGAACTTCTCGGGTGGCCAGCGTCAGCGTCTGACGATCGCCCGTGCTTTGGCCAGAAGACCGCAGATCCTGATCCTTGATGACAGCGCCAGTGCCCTTGATTTTGCGACCGACCTGAAACTGCGTCAGGGTCTGGCAAAGCTCAAGGAGATGACCGTCTTCATCGTCTCCCAACGCAGCTCAAGTGTACGAAGCTGCGACAAGATCCTCGTTGTCGATGACGGCCGTCTTGTCGGTCAGGGAAGCCACGAGGAGCTGATGAAGGACTGCCCTGTCTACAAAGAGATCTACTATTCACAATTCCCTGAGGAGGACCGCGCATGAAAAGCTCTGTCGTCCTGAAGAAACTGTTAAAACTCATCGGCAGGTATCTGCCGCTCCTTTTGGTGACGGTCGTCTTATCGGCGGTTTCCGTGGTCATGCAGATGTACGTGCCGATCCTCTTTGGCAAGATGATCGACTGTCTGGCGGATCTCAAGAACATCGACCACGCGCTGATGGACCGGTATGCGCTCAGGATCTTCTGCATCGTCGTCCTTTCTTCGCTCTTCACCTATCTGATGTCACTGGTCAACAACAAGATCAGTTACAACGTCGTCGAAGACATCCGTAAGAAGGCGATCCGCAAGATCCAGGTCTTACCTGTTTCTTATCTCGATTCCCATCTGATCGGTGATCTCCTGCAACGGGTGATCGGCGATGCCGACCAGCTGAGTGACGGTCTCTTACTTGGTTTCAATCAGCTTTTTGCGGGCGTCGTGACGATCGTCATGACCTTGTATTTCATGTTGTCAAAAGATCTCATGGTCACGCTGATCGTCCTTTGTCTGACGCCGTTAAGTTTCCTTGTCGCGCGTTTCATTGTGAAGAGTTCCTACAAGATGTTTGAGAAACAAAACAGCGCTAGAGGAAGGCAGACGGCCCTCATCAATGAGATGATCGGCAATGAAAAGCTCGTTCAGGCGTTTGCCTATGAGGATAAAGCGTCTAAACGCTTCTCTTTGATCAACAAGGAACTTGCCGAAGCGGCTCAGGGAGCGACCTTCTTCTCATCGCTGACCAATCCTTCGACGCGTGCGGTCAACAATGTGATCTACGCGGTCGTTGCCTTGGTCAGTGCTCTCAAGATCATCAGGGGACAGCTCAGTGTCGGTGACTTGAGTGTCCTCTTGTCTTATGCGAGCCAGTACACCAAACCGTTCAATGACATCTCTTCGGTCGTGACGGAACTTCAGAACTCCCTGGCCTGCGGGGAGAGGATCTTTGAACTTCTGGAAGCGGAAGAACAGATC
Organism: Erysipelotrichaceae bacterium; assembly: GCA_017432545.1. Taxonomy (GTDB): domain Bacteria; phylum Bacillota_I; class Bacilli_A; order Erysipelotrichales; family Erysipelotrichaceae; genus Colivicinus. The sequence continues at coordinate 1,080 of JAFRJA010000194.1, read as the reverse complement.
CCCGAAAAGGATGATGAGCTTCGGGATGTCGGCGGTAACATCGATATCGAACATGTCAGCTTCTCTTATGTCAAAGATAGAAAACTGATCGAAGACTTCTCCTTCCATGCCGACTCAGGTATGACGATCGCGATCGTCGGTCCGACGGGCTGCGGCAAGACGACGTTCATCAACCTCCTGATGCGTTTCTATGATGTGGATAAAGGAGAGATCAAGGTCGATGACAAGGACATCCGTGATATCTCACGTGCCTCCTTGCGCAACAACTACGGCATGGTCCTTCAGGAGACCTGGTTAAAGAAGGCGAGCGTCAGGGAGAACATCAGTTTCGGTAAGGCAGGAGCGAGCGATGAGGAGATCATCGAAGCAGCTAAAAAGGCTCACAGTTATGAATTCATACGGCGTCTTCCGGAAGGCCTCGATACGGTCATCGATGATGATTCCCTTTCTCAGGGACAGAAGCAGCTCCTCTGCATCACACGGGTGATGTTGAAGATGCCGCCGATGTTGATCCTGGATGAAGCGACGTCAAGCATCGATACCCGTACCGAACTGCAGATCCAGGAAGCGTTCAATGCCCTGATGGACGGGCGGACTTCGTTTATCGTCGCCCACCGTCTTTCGACGATCCGTAGTGCCGATCAGATCTTAGTCATGAATGAAGGAAAGATCATCGAACAGGGAACACACGAGGAACTTATGGCCAGGAACGGCTTCTATACAAATCTTTACAATTCGCAATTTGCGCCTGTTGAATAACTTATGTCTAAGCGATATTTATTGTTAATTCTTTTTTACGTGTTCATAATTGTGTGCATTTGTACTCGGTATTCATAAAGTATTACAGAACCATTCACGATATGCTAGAATGAAATCGATTCAGAAGCCGTAAAAGAAAAAGACAAACAATAAAAGACAAGGACACCAAAAGCTCTGAGAAACAAATAAAGTATCGGAGCTTTTTAATTTATGCAGCTCCAGGAAGGAGAAGAAGTGGAGTATACAAGATTTGGTGAAGAGATGAGGGTATTAAGGACAAGAAGACATCAGACTCAGCAGGATATGGCAGATGTTCTTGGT
>JAFRJA010000193.1 GCA_017432545.1 Erysipelotrichaceae bacterium | reverse complement strand
TTAAGTAGCGTAAAGAGTGTAAACTCAATACGGTAGCGGCTAAGTGGATAAGCCTGTAAGAATAAGGCTTCCCTATAAGGGTTGACAATAATAGCAGACTTCTTACGAAGCCCATTGATCTTCAGTCAATGGGAGATTCACTATGGGTTCTGTGAAATAATGAAAACAGGTGGAGGAGCTGCTTATGTTTAAAGGAAAAGTTGCTGTCGTTACAGGCGGGGCCAAAGGAATTGGCAAATGTATAGCCGAAGAATTCAGAAAACAGGAAGCTGAAGTTGAAGTGATCGATATCACTGAAGGTGATCACTTTGTGGGCGATCTCAGTGATAAGGAAACGCTTGAAAAATTTGTTGACTACGTGATTCAGAAACACGGTCGTATCGATTATCTGATCAACAATGCCTTGCCTTTGATGAAAGGTATAGATGAGTGTTCCTATGAAGAATTTGAATACGCCCTTAAAGTCGGAGTCAGCGCTCCTTTCTATCTGAGCAAACTCTTTGTCCCTTATTTCAACGAAGGCTCCTGTATCATCAATATCTCTTCATCAAGAGACAGGATGTCTCAGCCGCAGACCGAAAGCTATACGGCAGCCAAAGGCGGTATCGCTGCCTTGACCCACGCTTTAGCCATAAGCCTTGGTCCAAAGATCAGAGTAAACTCTATATCACCGGGCTGGATCGATACTGATTACAGAATTTATGATGGGCCTGATGCTTACCAGCAGCCCGTTGGCAGAGTCGGCAATCCTATGGATATCGCCAGCATGGTACTTTATCTGTGCTCAGATAAGGCTTCGTTTATTACCGGTGAAAACATCTGTATCGATGGTGGCATGAGTAAGCTGATGATCTATCACAATGATCATGGCTGGATGTTAGAATAGTTATAGATATCTGTAATGGAGATAAATAATATGGAAAAGAAAAAATTCGGTATCGGAAAGATCCTTCTGATCATATTCGTCATAATCCTGCTTGGTTTAGCGGCAGCTGCTTTCTATGTATATAAGACAGTCAATGATTTTGATAAATATGCCGATCGGGTCATTGATTATGAAAGCGAACTGGCAAAGTATGAAGGCAAGCGTTTTGAAGATTTCATCACCTATGACAAAAACAACAATCTCTTTTACTACGAAGTTCCGGAAGTCTATTTCTACAAATACATAAACAGAGACAGCATGGCTGATTTCCTTAATCTGCCAGAGGGCGTAACGATCGAAGAAGTCGGAGTGGAACCTGATCTGAAGAATAATAAGGTAAAAATCATATTAGGTCTGAAATATGACAAATATGTCCATTGCGGACTGGTGATCGACTCCGACATCGTGATGTCTGAAGATAAGAGCCGGATGGAATTAAGATACAACGATTTCTATCTGATCAATGACAAAGTCACAGAAAATGTCGGAAAGTACGTTGATATTGAAAAAGGAACGCTGATGTTCAAGCATAACTTCCCGACCTTTGTCGTCTACTATCAGATGCCGACCTTCAAACCTGATTATGTCTCTGACTTAAGGATCGAAGATGGATCGATCAAGGCCACCTACGATATCAAAGGTGCTTTGAGCAAATACAAGGAAGAACAGTACGATCAGAATTCGCTTGAGGAAAAACTCGATGCGGTATGGCTCGAAGCCAGACAGAGTGATTTAAAATTAATCTATTAAAAAATTGCCTCGGACACTAAGTTCGAGGCTTTTAAATTATCTGACAAATTTCTTTCTCAATATCTTTTCAATATCATCTGTCGTCATATGGCCACAGGTATTCTTTACACTGCCATTATCTTCCCAGCGCGGCAGGATCTGTTTTAACGTCTCTTCATCAATAGTGATCTGATAATCAGGGATCAAAGAATCGATCAGTTTCACATATTCATTCTGATCCATGTTTATCCGATTGAAGAATTCCCTGGTATATTCTGTACTGTTTTCGCTTTCAAAATCAAAGAGATCTTCCTGAAAAATCGCACAGGCATAACCGTGCGGAACATGATAATTCTCCGAAAGATAATAACCGACATTGTGGGCAAAAGTCGTACCGGTGATATCGATCGCCAGACCTCCGTATAAGGAACCGAGATAAAGATCATCCTTTAACTCATCAGTCAGACCTTCTCTGATTTTCCTTAATCCCGGAAGCAGATAAGTGATTCCTTTTAAAGCATATCCTCTTGATTTATCATTAGCCTTATTGGAGAAATATGATTCATTACAGTGTGTTAAAGCATCAACTGCGGTTGAGATCGCGACCTTTTCAGGCTGTGAATAAGTATAGGCAGGGTCACATAAGGCATATGTTCCATAAAACATGTCATGATGGATACTGCTCTTGCGGCCACTGGCTTTACTTAAAACCGCGACCTTGGTCACTTCGCTTCCCGTTCCGGCAGTCGTGCCGATCAGTAATAATGGTAAACCCTTGTTTTCCCATTTCTGGGCATACAGTTCTTCTTCACTATCAGCTTTATTCGTTTTAAGACAGGTAATGACTTTTGCGGCATCCAGCACCGAACCGCCGCCGATACCGATCACGCAATCAACATCACCCAACAGTTTTGAAGCTTCCAGTAAAGATTCTGCTTTGGGATTCTCGCTGATCCCATCATAGATGACATATTCTTTATCTCCTATTACATCCAAGACATCATCCAAAGCACCGGAAAGCCTGGCAGAACTTTTGCCGGTAACGATCAGGTATTTATTACCTGACGAAAGGATAATATCCTTATTTTCCTTTACAACATCTTTTCCGTATAAGGCCTTAACTTTATCGCTGTGTATCATATTCAACCTCTTGTTTTTCACATATTCAACCTCTTGTTTTTTCAAATTATATCACGGGTTATAATGGACACAGAGAGGTCAACTATATGATAAGAAGAAAAGCAGAATGTACCAAAGAAGTCAGAGAACACATGCGTGGCGGTGATGGCCAGGCAGTTATCACCAACCTGTTTGAAAAGAGCGAACTGATGGGCCGTTCCAGAATGTTGGGAACGATGAGACTTGAACCGGGCTGCAGTGTTGGTGTTCATCCGCATGAAAACGAGCAGGAATACTTCTATGTCCTTAAAGGCACGCCGATCTATCAGGATGACGATGAAGAGATCCAGCTGTATGAAGGTGATGTGACGATCTGTGAAGACGGTCATAAACACGGCATCGCCAACAGAAGCAATGAGCCGGTCGAGATCCTGGCTTGTATCTTACTGAAATAGACTTTTAGTTATCAATAAATTATTAATCTTAAAAAAACCCTTTTCGTTTGAGAAGGGTTTTGTGTTTCTATATGACTTGTATTAGTTCTCAGGCAAAAGTCAGTGAATTGCCTTTGGATTTCTTGCTTTCATACATGGCAGCATCCGCATCTGCATAAAGCTTATCAAAGTCTGCACCCTCTTCTTTTCTGCAAAGTCTGGCACCGACACTGATGTTGATCTTTTTGCCATTAAGCTGTTCGATCTCTTTCTTATCCAAGACATAGAACAATCGGTTGGTGATAGCTTCCCCCATATTCTCATTGACGATGCCTACCGCAAAAACACCGAATTCATCACCGCCTAAACGCATCGTAACATCGTTGGTACGGAAGGTGTTTTTGATCGCATCAGCAACAGCCAGGATGACCTCATCGCCGACCTGATGGCCATAGGTATCGTTGAAGTTTTTGAAATTATCAATATCCAATTCCAAAAACATTCCTTCACTGCCAGCTGAGAGCAGTTCACCAACCTTTGATTTACCGCTGACTCGATCCAGCAAGCCGGTCATACGATCTGTTTCCGAAAGGATCTGCAGTTCATCACTGCGCTTTTCTTCCTGGGTGATCTTATTGTGCATCTTCCTGAGTTCAAGATTCTTGGCATTGAGGCGCAGGAAGACAAAGATCAAAAACACCACCATCACGATAGCGATCAGCGAGAAGATCAAGGTGGTCCATTGTAAAGGCTTATACCAGATATCCGCATTGATCAAGCTGACACTGTACCAGCGTCCTTCCAGATCATTACAGTAAACAGAAAATTTGCCTTCCTTAGTATCTACATCAAACTGCGTAAGACCTTCCTTAAGAAGCTTTGTCGCAACCAATGATCCTAAAGTACCTGTTTCATTGAGATAGTTCTTACCAAGCTGGCTCTTATCTGAATGGGCAACAACGATACCGTCTTCATTGATAACCAAAGCCTGTGATCCTTCGGTCTCAGCCGCGACATTTTCAACGATATGTTGGACCTCATCCAAAGAAACATCCATCGCCACTACGCTTTCATCATCGCTCATCAGCACTGATACCGTCATCATAACCGTACCGGTCTGTGCATCCAGATACGGTTCTACAAAAGTGATCTTCTCGTTGGATTCAAGTGTTTCCTTGTACCACGGTCTTTCCGTGGCGACATAATCAGGATCCGGAACCCAGCCCGAACCATCAAGATAATCATTATTGAACCAGCCATAAAGACCGGTAGTCTCCGGGTCTAAAGAAGCGATGATATAGTTTGTCTCGTCTGTCAGGTATTTTAAAATCGCTTCATTGTCTGCACCGTTTGTCAGCATATCGTTAACGGTATAGCCGATCAGCGTAATAATATCGGAACGGGTATGCAGATAATGATTGTATTCAATAGCCGATTCTTTGGCGTTAAGTTCACCCTGCTGCTGAAGCACCTGCATCTCCGTAGCGTAAGTATGATTACCGATAAAAGCAGCGATCGTCGTTACGGTCAATAAAGCCAAAAGCGCCAGCAAGATCGTTTTAATGCCGATGTATTCCAATACTTCTTTCAGATGAATTAATCTATCCTTCAAAATAATCTACCTTTAAAGTTTATTATATTCCTTATTAATTATCGCTCTTTTCAATTTAACGACTGATATTTCTTGTTTAACAGGCCGTTATCGTCATACATTCCTTCGGGATAGGGATTCCCGTCAGCGAATATCCCATAATGGTATTGCCCATAAGCTCTATAAAGATCGACAGGCATATCA
>JAFRJA010000192.1 GCA_017432545.1 Erysipelotrichaceae bacterium | reverse complement strand
GATACCTGCAGCAATATACGGTTGTTTCGGTAGTTCTATAATCGCTTTTGTTCATACATAGATATTATACCATATAACTATGTATTTTGCAATTCATCCCAAGGCTAAAGCGCTTGGGCTTTCTTGCGAGCGTTTTGTAAATTAACAACACAACTGCAAAAATACCCATTTTAAGCCATTATAAGGAATTTTAGTAATTATTGAGTGGGAATAGTTCAAAACCATAAAAAAATACCTTCAATAAGCAAGACCGGCATGTCCTTCATATTCGGATAAACAAGAGACTGCTTGTTGATATTTTTTGAAAATATCACCATTTCATTTGACATCTGATTTTACCCTTGAAGGAGTGAAGTCACTTTATCCTCTGCTTCATTAAAAAAATACGGAGGATAAAGTGGAGAATGCGTGATTATTAAATGCCATCTGATCATTATATGTCGTATAAAATATTAGAAGAGGAGACAAAACAAAATGAACAAAAAGGAAAAAGCTTTAGCTGATGAACTGTTAAATATGGTAAATGGCGGTGCCCTTCGCCCAGATATTGCCGAACATCATAAGGGAGCCATAGAATGCTTTAAAAAATGGGGTTATACCTGGGAACGGTTCAAGGAAATGGTGACCCGTTGTTACAGAGGTGATCCTTATACATATTCTACGACGGGTTCGGAAGAAGATCTTCAGGAACTTCTCAGTCAATTGGATGAGATGTGGAACAACTGATTTACAATTCAGCAGATGAAGATACTAAAGCTGTTGGACAATGTGCCAACAGCTTTTATTAAGGATTTCAATGCGTCCTGGCTAACAACTTGAATGCAGGATGCCGGTATGGTCAATCGTTAGTGCGTTATGAAAAGATCCTGACCCGATATGAATGCAGATACCAGAAATGAAGAAAAGATGAATTATCTCAATAACAGCAGAGCTATCATAAAAGTCTTGACGATGCAGCGGGAATGTCTTCTTGTGGCCTGTGGTATATGAGATAAACTGCTGTATATCATATGAACTCATATCTATGCAGTAGATGTATTTACTGTGTCCGATATCATTCTGATACCAAGATGTGAATATTCCGATGATTTTGAGCCAGGCATTCCGGATGGCGGAGCCATATCTATTCCGGAAATGAGAGCCAGTGATTCCGATTTTGGGATCCGGCTATTTATGCCGCGAAAGTCTGTTGACAATAGGCTGGATCGTTGCATACTGGACCCACGATATGTAAAGGCATGAAAATGCCTTGAATTCATCTTTTATATACATGATCCAGGGTTCCTGTTGTCAACAGGATCGTGGAATAAATTGAGCTAATTAAACTGGCTCAGTAGTCGGAATAGCTATATGGCTCAATCGCCGGAAAGGGTGGCTCCCAAAAGCGGAATGAGTGGCTCAATTCGAGCGGAATACTCAAAGATGCGGTATCAGATTATTTTGACACCCTTGAATGCATTTATATGATCTCATGCAAAATATGTAATTATAAACAGCTTAATTATATATGCCGTCCTTCTTACTGCAAGAACGCAAACGGATAATCATTCATTTTGTTTCTACGATTGAGTGGGAATAAAAGAAACCATAACACAAGAGCCTTAAAGTCATACGGAAAAAGGCTCTTTCTTTTTTTTCCTAATAAAGGAGATACAGCAAAATTGCGATTAAAATAGTAGTCAACTATTGTTTTAATCGCATTAATATGTTATTATTCGCTTAGAAAGGCGGTGGGAATAATATGTATATGAAAAGAGATGTTGAGAAGATTCTTTTGAAGGCCGCAGAATCATTTCAGGTGATCACTTTGTTTGGCAGCAGACAGGTGGGAAAGACGACCACGGCCGATCATCTGTTTGGAGATGAGTTTGGTTTTGTGACCTTGGATGATTTTGATGAATTAGCATTGGCTCACAGCAATCCAAAAGCTTTTTTTGAGTCCCACCCATGGCCGCTTATCATAGACGAAGTTCAGAAAGAAGCGGGTCTTTTAAACGAAATCAAAAAAATCGTGGATGAGCAGCGGCGCATTTGGATGCGAAACGGTGAACAAAGAAGGCTTATGTTTGTTCTGACGGGGTCAAATCAATTTGAACTTCAGGAGGGGATATCTGAATCTCTTGCCGGAAGAACCGCCGTGATCAACATGTCGGGATTTACGCAGATGGAGAAGAGAGGCATAGAGGGCTCTTTGTTTGAAGTTGACTTTGAAATGTCATTGAGAAAACAACGTGAATACCCGCATTACTATAAAAGCAGTATTGCGGTTTTTGAGGATATATTTCAAGGCGGCATGCCGGATATATGTACCGGAGAATCAGAAAGAAATTCGTATTACAAGGCATATATCGATACGTATATCGAAAAAGATGTTCGAAAACTGATCTCAGCATCAAGCGAACTGCAGTTTCGACGTTTTATTGAAATACTGTCTCTGCGGACGGCTCAGGAACTTGTATACAGCGATATTTCAAAGGATCTGGGAATCAATGTCGATACGTGCAAAAGGTGGATCTCGATACTTCAGACTTCAGGGATAATCTGTCTGCTTCAGCCGTATATGTCCAATATGTCAAAAAGGATCATCAAAGCTCCCAAATTATATTTTATGGATACGGGACTATGTGCTTATCTGTGTAAATGGCCGTCTGCAGAAATGCTTAAAGACGGTGTTATGAACGGAGCGTTCTTTGAAACTTATGTTGTAAGTGAAGTGATAAAGAGCTTCCAGAACAACGGTGTAGATCCGGGACGGTATTTGTATTACTACAGAGATATAGACAAAAAAGAAGTCGATATCCTTCTGGTAAAAGACGGAGCGCTGTATCCGGTAGAGATCAAGAAAGGTGTTTCCCCAACCAAACCAACAAAGAATTTTAATGTACTGGAGAAATACAAGATGCCGATAAAGCGCGGCATGGTAATCGACAACACCGATGCAGTAAGGGCGATAAATGATAAGACATTCTGTTTCCCTGTGTCTTTACTGGGTGTTTAACATTTGCAATAAATGCAAAGCCGAAACGCTTGAAGATCTAAAAGTTCCACCCGCAAATAGATTGGAAACATTAAAAGGAGTCAGCACCATCGAATGGGAATAATTCAAAACTATCAAAAAAAGGGGCTGTTACGAAACCTGATTTCCGTCGTTTTCCTTGATTTCATAGTACTCCAGTAAATGGAAACACAGGAGTCTCAGTCAATCAGTATGGTCTTTGTAAACAGTCTTTCGATCTCTTTGTCTGTAAGAAACAGGGCATCCAGGTTAGTTTTGCCGGTGACCTGTTTTATTTTGGTGTTAACTTTCTGATTGGAAGAGATATTGATGTAGGTATCCTCATCTTTCTTCACAACTCTGAAATCTCTGATGAATTCGATGATGTCATAGCTGCTTACCTTATTGTGGAAACACTTTATCTCCAGTACTCTTAAAAGAAATAGAGCCAGATAACAGATTAAGAAGTGGCCATATATTGTTTCCTGAATCTGCAGGTATACAGGTCTGCCTTCAAGGAATGATTTGGTGATCCTGAAGCACTCCTCGATCTTCCAGAGATTGTGATAGGTCTTATAGACTTCAAGATCATCCATCTTCACTTCGCTTGTCACCAGAAGATTGTATCCGGCTAAAGAAAGATCCTCGTTGATCTTGTCTTCATTGAGAGTAATTAGAGGCTTTACCTTCTTTCCCTTGTCATCTTTATTTATGATGCTTATGTATTTTGAGCTTTCGCCAAGTTCCTCTTTCGAAAGATTCTTATAGGAAGAATAGTTTGAAGCCTTCTCGATCATCTTGGCGATCTCGGCTTTCTTTTTTCTGGCTAATGATGGGCAATAGGAGACGACTCTTTTCTCCTTTACCTTGAATCTGATCGTCTTTTCCTTTCCCGTTTCTTCATCGATCTGCTTAAAGGAATATTCAAATTCATCGATACATGATTTGAGCCTGTAGATGATTTTTCCGTTTTCGTCCTTATAATCGGTATAGCGGTTGGCGCTGTTTTCAAGTAAGATCCATTTCTTCTCTGTATCACTTAAACCTGTGCCGTGTATGGATTTGGAGAAGATATAGCCGTCATTTGCCTCTTTTACGGCCGCATAGATGTTTCTGGCACAGTTTAAACCCTTATCAGCCACCTGTACGGTTTTACCTTCAACTTTGTATCTTCTTTTCATTTCTTCAATGATCTTTCGGATATAGGGCTTTTCCGATTCGTTGCCCGGATACATCTCCATGGCCAAAGGCACAAGCTCGCTGTCTAGCAGTAAAGCCTGGCCTATGATGGGTTCTTTTCTGTTTTCCTTGCTGGGACCTTTCTGTTTGTCATCCTTGGGCAGATCTATTTCAAAGTAATAGTTGGTGCAGTCAAAGAAGAGCCTGTCGTATCTCCTCTTATAGAATCTTTCATACTGATGATTGAACAGTTCGATATATTTCTTGTAGTTCTCACCGATAAAGGATAAACCATCATAGATCTGATCTTCGGATATTGGAGAATACTTATAGAGTTTAGGAAAGACAGAAGAGACCGTCTTTGATTTGGAACAGGGATATATGACTCTTGAATAGATCAGCTGGCTGATCATCTCATATACGGAGAACTGAAAGTTCTTTACAGAAGAAAGGATATCGATATCTTCCTTTACCTTAAGCTCATCGATAAGAGACGACAGCAGGAAATAGCCGATATTCTTTTCGATCTCTTCCCTAAAGGCTCTGGGTCTGTTTTCATCCTTCTTCTTTTCGTTTTCTTTTGAAACATATTCCCTGTAATAGGCAACAGGATCACTGATCTCATCACTTATAAGATCATCGACATAGCCAAAGGCCTTGACGCTTTTGGTTCTGGCCTGCTTCAATGATGAATCCCAGTAGCGTTCATACATCTGCAGGTATATGCCTTTCTTCTTCTTATCAAGCCTTAAAAAATACGACATAACTGACCTCCTTCATCACATCAAATACAGAGTACTATAGAGTACTATCATTATATCATACTCAAAAAATATTTTCACTTTCTTGTAAAAAATAAAAAACACCGGAATAATCCGATGAAATAAGGCTTAATGAGATATATCAGCTGATCAGTTAACCAGGAAACCCTGATATAACGACGGAAAAATCATAGTACTACGACGGAAGACGGGAATAATTCAAAACTATCAAAAAAAGGGGCTGTTACGAAATCGTGTGATATCATTATTATGATCCTTTCTGCGCTGAAGGTCTTTTTGTGTATGGGATCAGGTAGGTGTGCTTATGAAGAAATTGCTGAAAAAAAACATACTTGTATTATTGGTATCGCTACTGTTGACAGGAACATTCGGTGTGGCCAACGCCAGAAGCGTTGAAGCAGACGTATTGGATCAGACATCGACGCTTGTTTATAATGACGACTTATCAGGCAGAAGGATATCGGACGCACTCTATGACGGCGCGAATTATTACGGTCCCCGTTCTTCCGATAGCCATATCTGGTTCGGCGATATCAGCAATTACAACAGCAATAATGGATATCATGGTGATGCCTTCTGGCGTGTCGTTGACAGAGATGAAAGCTATAACGGCACAAAGGGAATGATGTGGCTGACCAGCGAATTCACCTTCACACCCGTTCAGGATGAACACGGAGGCTTGGAGACCACTTTCCGCCTGTTGTTTTCGGATGTCGAAAAGGCGGCAATGACAACAGAAGGTCATGAAGCGGACGAAGATTTCAAATACTACGAACCGCACTGGTATGGATCTACTGCCAAAGTCGAACTCGATGAAGAACATAAACTTTTTTCACTTTCGGCAAAAGAACTTCAGAAACAATTCAGCACCCATCTTCCGACTTATGTCGGCTCTTCATCCAAGACCAATGCCGAATCGGCTGCTTATGCCGCAAAAAAACGTGAACGAACCCTGGATCTTAGAGAAGATGCCGAAGAATATTGGATGCGTCAGTCCGGCTATTACTATGCCTGGGACTGGATCACGGAAAAAACCAGCAAAATGGAAGGCAGAGGCAATGTTTCCAACGAACTCGGCGTGTGGGATCTGGCGTTGAATATCAACAGAGGCCGCTGCGGGACAAGGCCTTCCTTTACTCTTGATCTTTCAAAAGTGCTTTTCATGTCACCGGCGAAGGATGCGGATGGTGTCAAATCCAATGACCCAGGTTTCAAAACAGTTGAGAGTTTTGAACGAAACACAACGTATGGTGAAAACTGGAAACTGACACTTTTGGATGAGAACAGAACTTTGAATGTCGACAGTGCAGTCTATACGGATGCCGCAAAGAACTATGTGAAGATCTCTTACAACAATGCGACCGTCGGAGATAACGATTATATCAGTGCGTTTGTCGTCAATGACAACAATGAAGTCAAATATTTCGGCAGAGTCCTGACTTTCAATAAAAGCAGCAATAACAAAGGCGAGTTCATACTGGATCTCAGCAACATCAATACATCAAAGAGTGACAGGATCTTCCTGTTCAGTGAAAAAGCAAACGGCGATTATCTGACGGACTATGCTTCAATGCCTGTTCAGGTGGAGATCGAACTGAAGCAGGATTTCCCGGTTGTCACTTTTGAAAAAGGTAACGACCAGGCGATCGGTGACTTGCAGACCATCGAACTGACTTCGATGGAAGCCAAGATCACTTTGCCTGACTGCAAATACGTGATGCCGGAAGGTTCTTCCTTGGCGTTCATCGGTTGGAAGAGGAGCGGACGTTCGACCCGATTCCTGCCGGGCGAAAAAATCAAGGTCGTTGAAGACATGACTTTTACGGCCGAATGGGGCAAGTCCTGGGCAGGTCTGCAGGAGCAGATCAATAAAGCAGCGAGCGGATCAACGATCACTTTGGATGATGATTACTTTGCGGGACCGGATGATGTTTGGCTCACTGTTCCAACAGGCAAGACAATCACGATTGATCTGAACGGACATAAGCTTGATAGAGCCCTCGTTTCCAGCAAAGGTGTTACCGATATGGACACAGATGCGGAAGAAAAAGGCGGTGTCTTCTATGTTTCCGGTGAAGGTACGAAGCTGATCATCAATGATTCAAGCAATGGAAACGGAAAGATCATGGGCGGCTGCGCTGCGGGTTATGAAGATGAGATGGTCGCAGCCGGTGTCACGGCAGCAAATAAAGCTGTTGTAGAATTCAATAACGGAAACATCACAGGCAATCATGGAGCGATCGTCGGAGCTGTTGCAGCTTATAACGGCGGTACGTTCATCATGAACGGCGGCAAGATCACACAGAATAACGGCATGATGGCCGGTGCAGCCTTCGTTTATCGAGATGGCACTTTTACTATGAATGGCGGCGAGATCACAACGAACGTCTGCGTTGGCCTGGGAACGAGCGGCATTTATGATCTCGAGGGCGGTACGGTCAACTTGAACGGCGGCAAGATCCATTCCAATACGGGTGTCGCAAACGGCGGAATCATCGTTTCGGATGAAAATGCAACGCTCAACATATCCGGTTCTCCGATCGTTGAAAACAACTACACATCATCAGGCGGTTATCTGACTGACGTCGTGCTCGGAGACGGTGCACTGATCACCGTGACGGACGAACTGAACAAGGATGCCCGCATCAAGGTCATGTCGTTACAGAAACCGGCTTTAAGAAAGAACATCCGGATCACCGATGGTCTTATCGGCAATGGAGATCTCGGAACCTTCATCTGCAGCGATCCGAACTACATCGTGGTCACTCCTACCGAAGGTTATGAGGGGATCCATGGCGAAGCATATCTGGCGGTGAACGTCGTGATGCGTTTCTTTGCCGCTGAAGGTGATACGCAGGAGATCGAAGAGATCCGCATGTATACGGCACCGGACCAATATATCGAAAATATGCCGGAGTGCACCGAAGTGGTAGTCGGTAAGACCTTTGACCATTGGACGGTCAAGGAACAGAGAGAAGGTACGGGAAGTCTTGATGTCGAACCGAACAAGTCGATGTATGTCAATATCCAGTACATCAAAGAAGACAACAACGGAAGCTACTTCATCGAGGTCTACGGCAACTGGCTGGATCACGACCATAATTATCAGTTGGTCGAAGAAGTCCCGGCGACTTGTTATGCGGAAGGCGTCAAAGAACATTACATCTGCGTGGATGATGAAGAAAGATCGTTCACCGGCTGTGAGAAGATCTTCCTGAAGAACGAAGACGGTTCGTATAAAGAAGTCAGTGAGGAAGAACTCGTCATCCCGATGAAGGAGCACGACTACGGCGAGCCGACGTATACCTGGGCGGAAGACTACAGTACCGTCACGGCAGTCAAGGTCTGCAAGAACAAAGGCTGTAGCGAGGAGATCGAAGGTCACACGGTCGAAGAACGTGTCTATCAGAAAGAAAAGACCGCCATCAAGTCCGCAACTTGCGAAGAAGGCGGTGTCATGCAGTATGTTTCCGAGTATTTCTATACGAACGGTTTCAAGAAACAGACCGTGACCGTCGATACCGAGCCGTTGGGACACAACTGGGATGAAGGAAAGGTCACCCAGGAGTTGACCTGTACGCAGGATGGCATCACGGTCTATACCTGCAGAAACGACGAAAGCCATACCAGAATGGAGACGGTCGAAGCTCCGGGCCACACACAGGGCGAGGAGATCAGAGAGAACGAAGTCAAACCGACCTGTACGCAAGGCGGTTCATACGACCGGATCATAAAATGTACGGTCTGCGACGAGATCCTCTCTCAGCAGCACATCACGATACCGGCACCGGGTCATGACTGGGAAGACTGGACTGAGATCAATAATGAGCTCGGCCACTTCATGATCCGCGAATGTAAGAGATGTCATGAAGTCATCCGCGTCGACATCCCGAATGCGCAATGCACGCACGGTGAGAAAAAAGAAGTCAAAGAAGTGCCGGCGACTTGCACGAAAGACGGCGTGAAAGCACACTATCAGTGCAAGTCCTGCGCTGCGGCTTTCGTGAAGGAAGACGGTCATGATGTCCTCATCACGAAGGAAAACTATAATGAGAAACTGAAGATCGCGGCACTTGGCCATGCGTATGGCGAAGTGAGATATGAATGGGCACAAGACGGATCGAGCGTGACAGCGACGCGAGTCTGTGCTCATGACGAGACACATATCGAGACGGAAACGGCGAACGTGAGCGTCGAAACGACGCCGTCGACCTGCAGCAAAGAAGGAAGGATCCTCAAGACCGCTTCCTTCAGCAACGAAGCATTCACGAAGCAGGAAACAGAGACCGTGATCCCGATCGACAAAGACGCTCACAAGTGGAGCGACTGGACTGTCAAAAAGGAAGCGACATGTGAGGAAGCAGGCAAAGAGACCAGAGTCTGTGAATACAATGAAAAACATACACAGACCCGTGAGATCGCGGCAACGGGACATGCCTGGACTTTGCCGGTCTACGAGTGGAGTGAGGATTTCAGTTCCGTGACGGGTTCCAGAGTCTGTCTCAACGACGAAAAGCATGAGCAGAGCGAAACGACGTCCAATGTCACAAGCAAGACGACAGATGCGACCTGTACGACCGAAGGTACGGTCGAATATACGGCAGTCTTTGAAAACAAGATATTCGAAACGCAGGTCCGGACGATGAGGACTGGCATCGACAAGGACGGCCACGCCTGGAGCGAATGGACTCTCAATAAGGAAGCCACTTGCACGAAAGCGGGCGGAGAAAGGAGAGTCTGTGCCAACGATCCGGAGCATCACGTCGAAACCAGGCAGATCCCGGCCATCGGCCACAAGTGGAGCGAGCCGGAATACACGTGGACATCGGATAACTCGTCGGTCACCGCAAGACGCGTCTGTGCCAACGACCCGAGCCACGTGGAAGAAGAGACGGCATATACGACTTCTTCGATCACTAAGTTCCCGACTACCGAGGATGCCGGCGAGATAGTGTTTACGGCCAAGTTCGTGAATCCGGGGTTCTCCGTGCAGACCAAAACGGAAGTGATCCTTCCGGTCGGCAAGGAGATCATCGTCACCTTCGATACCAACGGCGGTGACCTCGATGATGATTCCAAGACTGTCAACAACGGATCGAGATACGGCGAGCTGCCGGAGCCGGCCAAAGAGAACAGAGTCTTTGAAGGCTGGTATACTTCGCCGGACTTCAAGGAAGGGACGCAAGTCGATGACAGTTCTATCGTCGAGATCCCGAGAAATCACAAGCTGTATGCCCGCTATCAGATCCCTGTGACGTTCAACGACAGCGACAATCGGACGCTGGCCGTCCGTTATGTCTATGAGGATCAGCCGACAGGAATAACCGCACCGTCAAAAAAACCCGGCAAGGAAGGTTACACATTCATGTGCTGGGCGGATGCTTCCGGACAGGAATACGATTTCACTCAGCCGGTCACGAAACCTGTCACATTGAAACCGAAGTTCTTCCAATATCGCTATATCGGAAATGAGAACATTTGGTATCTGGGCAATGTCGGTGTATCAACATTCACATTCAAACGTTATGAGTTCATGATTTCGGAAAGAGTTCCGGATTCTGACAAGGTACTGGGTGATAATTTCAAGGAGAACGGAGAAAAAGCTTATGTGGATGGATGTACATTGGATACTTCATCCTTCACTTATGCAAATGGTTCGCTGATCCTGAATCTGAAAGATTCTTATCTGAATAAACTGTCAGCCGGAAGACATACGCTGAGAGTTGATTTCACGGATGGAACAGCTATGGCTGACTTCACTGTCATCGAGAGGATCAGGCCGGTCACACCGACTTATATCCCGCCGAAGACCGGTAACTGATAAAAAACCGTATAAGTGATGAAGGATGGGCTGCGATGTCCGTCCTTTTTGACAGGTAGTCAGAAATAACAATGTATGGAATAATACGGTAGCCACAATCGAGTGGGAATAACAAATCATAAACAAACAGTTATTAAAAATTCAAAAGGCCTTGCAGTATTTTTGCAGGGCTGTTTTTTTGGTAAAACGTCAAGGCGATAAATCCAAAAAAGATTTCCTACTTTGTTATAAAAATCTTTTGCAGCCCTATAAACAGAAAGAAACAGTGCTGTAACACAATGTGTTGCAGTGTGCAAAACATTGTGTTACAGTTATTTTGGAGAGGCATATTATGACTACAAATATCAACATCAGAGTAGAAGAAGAATTAAAACAAGCATTACAAGGATGTGCAAAATTGGAGAATAAAACAGTATCTGAAGTTGTTTTAGAGGCAATAAAAGAAAAACTAGAAAATGAATACGATTATAAACTTGCCTTACTGGCTTATGAAAGCGTTGATTTGAATGATTCAACAACATTAGCGAATATGTGTGCTGAGGCAGGGATAGATTATGAAGCACTATAGGCTAATATATTCTAAAGATTTTCAAAAGATATTTAAAAAATTAGATTCTTCTGTACAAAAACTAGTAGCTTCATATATTAAACACAATTTAGAAAATACAGATAATCCTAGATATCATGGTAGAGCTTTAGTTGGTGATAAGAAAGGATTGTGGAGATATCGAATCGGCAATTATCGACTAATTGTTGAAATTCAAGATGATATATTAGTCGTTCTTATATTAACGTTTGGTCATAGAAGGGATGTATGTGAATCTCCCATTGACTGAAGATCAATGGGCTTCGTAAGAAGTCTGCTATTATTGTCAACCCTTATAGGGAAGCCTTATTCTTACAGGCTTATCCACTTAGCCGCTACCGTATTGAGTTTACACTCTTTACGCTACTT
>JAFRJA010000191.1 GCA_017432545.1 Erysipelotrichaceae bacterium | reverse complement strand
CTTGATGGCGGTTTAAAGGGCGTTTTAAAGGCCACCATGCATCTGTATGATGATGAAGGTAATCTCAGTTCCGAAAAGACAAATATCGCTTATTCGACCTTGGAAGAGGTATCAAAAGGCAATCCTGATGTGAAGATCTGCGGTGATGTCTCGTTTTATTGGATGATGGATCTGATCATCAATACTTCCAAGACCAAGATGGCCAAACTGGGTCTCTCCAAGACTTTGCATATCTTAGATGATGACAATCAGGTCTTCGGCAATCTTCATCACATCGAAGACGGCCATTTTGTGAAAAGCTGTACCCGTAAAGATCGCAAAGGAATCAAAACGATGGAAGAAGTCGTTTCCAATCGTATCGTACTTGATTCCTATGCGGAAGTTCTGAAGCTGAACGAATCATATGAGATCATCATCAAAGCCTTACCGGAAGGTTATAAGCTCTCAGACCTTGTCTATTCCAGTGAAAACGCAGCTATCGCCAGCGTATCAGGCGGGAGTATCAAAGCCTTATCACCAGGATCAGCCAAGATACGTGTTTCAACATCCGACAATAAATACGAAGCTTACGTCAATATTTTAGTGAGCACCGGCTGATGTTTATCATAATCAAAGACCGGCGCAAGCTGATCAGAAAAGTGCTGGAGCAGAATGAGTTTATCTATAATGGCATCCGTTTCTACACCAGTAACGGCATCTATTACATCGCTTTAGAAAAAGGCCTTAGTTTTTCTGACAGTAATAAAGTAGCCAGACTCGAATATAAGAAATATCTGATCTCCAGCAATGAGAACTATTATCAGATCGAAATCTATGTCTATGAAAATGATGAGGGAATAAATGATTTTGGTTTTTATCCTAATCAGAATTTTATCGTTGCGGCATCAAGAAAAGCCAGCATTTTTTCTAAAGATCTTTATCTGAAAGAAGCCTATTTCTATATCAAAGACGGGATCATCAACACCAATTTTGATCTTTCTGTCAATGGAAAAGAATATGACGGTTTCCCCTTGAAACAGGCTGATGTGATCGAATATCTCGGCCTCAAGGTCATCTGGTATGAAGACTTTCTCTATATCAATCATTTTCTGGCTGAAATACAGCTAAAACCATTAAACATAAATGAACAGCTGGTTTCATATTCCTATCAGCTTCCGTGTTTAAGAGAAAACATCGTTCAGAATTACAGTGAACTTGTCTTTGATGAATTAAGAGAATTTGAAACTGTTGAAGATAAGACGGACAGAGATATCATCAAGGTGATCCTGCCCAATATGATCATGTCTTTTACGGTCGTGGCGACCTCTTTTATCAGTTTCTATACTTCGTTTAATTACAGCAGAGGTCTATTGTATTCGCTTGTTTATCTGCTTTCACCATTGGCGATGCTGGTGACGGGGGTGTTTCTGCCTTTAACTTTCAATAAAAAAGAAAAGAAGAAATATCAGAAAGAACGACAGCAAAGTATCGATGATTATCTGAAATACCTCGATGAATATAAACAGATGATTGAAGAAAGGATAAAGGAATACCTCATAGATCACGAAAGAAGTTTTTTCTCCATTGAGAATCTGAATGAGGAACCTTTTTATCTTCATCCCGATGATGAAGATTTTCTGACTATCAGCCTGGGCCGGATAGATATCAAAAGAGATTTTGTTTACCACAATAAAATTGAACTTATCGAACAGCGTTTAGCTAAAATCCAAAGGCGCCTGAACAAGATCACCAATTATCCTTTTCATCTTGATCTCAAGGATAAAAACTCTTTAAGCATAATCACCAAAGCTTCTGATAAACAGTATTTCTTTTTGCGTTTCTTATTGGAACTTTCTTATAAACATCACTTTGATGATGTTTCGATCGCGATCTATGCAAAGAACCAACAGCTTAATGAATCATTACTGTCGATCCCACATCTTTTCTATAATCGCAAAAGATTGACTCTTAACAGTCATGAACAGTTACAGGAACTAGACAGACTCAAACTGGGTAAACCTCTGATCTTACTGATGCTTGAAAACAGTGAATACCGCTTTTGTAATCCCGATATCCATGTCATCTGTTTCTGTGATGATGAAAAAGATGTATACAAGAACAGTGGATGTATAATTCAGTATTTCAGTTTCTCAGGGAAAATGATCGCTAAAGAAATAAAAGAGTTTTCCTATACCAAAGAACTGTTTGAATTTGAACGTTATTTTCATAGAGAAAGCCTGTTTCTCGATCTGGGTATCGGCAAAAGCGATCTTTCTTTTATGAGGCTTTATAACAAAGATTCCATAAAGGAAAACTATCTGAAGAAACCACATTCTCTGAAAGCTGAATTTGCCTATAACCAGCACGAATTATTAAGCTTTGATCTGCACGAAAACAAACACGGGCCACACGGTCTGATCGGAGGTTCGACCGGTTCAGGAAAATCAGAACTTATCATTTCGCTTCTGCTGTCGCTGTGTCTGAATTATTCGCCGGAATATCTCAATATCGTTCTGATCGATTATAAAGGCGGGGGAATTTGCGAATCTCTGTCTTTTGAAGGTAAAAGGATACCGCATATCTGTGCGGCGATCTCGAATCTGGAAAATGATGTATTGGAACGCATGATCATCGCGCTGAAAAAAGAATGTGAAAGAAGACAGCTGCTGTTCAGAAAAATGTCACAGCTATCCGGTATTTCGATCATGGGTCTTGATGATTATCTCAACAATGATTATAAACGCTATGGTTTAGGCAAAATAGCACATCTTCTGATCGTTATCGATGAGTTTGCGGAACTCAAGAAAGAAAACCCGGATCTCATCAAAGATCTGATCTCTATCTCCCGCATCGGCCGAAGCCTTGGTTTACATCTGATCCTGGCTACACAGAAACCGGCCGGGAATATTGATGAAGAGATCTGGTCCAATTCACGTTTCAAGATCTGTCTCAAAGTATTTGAAGAAAAAGATTCACAGGATATCTTGCGCTGTAAAGATGGTGCTTATCTCAAGAATCCCGGTTCCTTTATCCTCAAGATCGATGAATCGATGAGCAAGGCACAGAGTATCTATGCGAAAAATGATATCAATAATAATGATCCTTATGAAGTAAGCGTGCTTGATAATACTTTAAATGTTACCGCGAGTAAAAACGTCATCAGGGAGAAGACGATATCCGAAGCTTCATATTTCTCTAAGCTGATGATCGAAACTTCCTCTGCGATGGATCTTCATCCTTATATGATCAATTTCCTGCCCCCTGAAAATCCGGTGCGTTTGAATTATACTGAACCATCAAAGTTTTGTTTCGGGATCCTGGATGATTATATCAACGGTATTCATAAACCTTTATATTATGACATCAGGGACAATATCCTGATCTATTCATCAAGGAATAAAGAGATCAATTCAATGATCAATACTTTAAACGAAAACAAAAGAAGAACGCTTATCATATCTCATCAGGAATACAGGAACTCATGTATCTGTGATTGTATCGATAACGATAATGAGGAAGCGTTGATTTATCTTTTTGACAAAGTAAATAAAGACCTTGAAGATACGACGATACTGATCGAAGATATCGCTTATCTTTTATCGTGTAAGGAAACATATGCTGAGATGTTGCTCAGATTGATCAAAAGAAGCGAGAAGACATCCAATAATGTCGTTGCTTTGACTTCTGTTGCACAGATAAACTTCCGTCTGTTAAACAGCTTCCGTAACCGGATAATGATCGAAATAGGAGAGAGAAGTGAACTGAATTTCTTTTTTGCGGGACGCTGTGCCTATAAAGGCAGAAGTTTCTGTTATGAAGAGGAAATTAAAAGCTTTATACCGATTAAAAACGAAGATATTGAAGAAAGCGAAACACAGTTTTTGCCGATAATCAAAAAGATCCCGGATAGTATTAAAGCCGAAACTAAAGAAGGCCGATATCTTATCGGTTATGACCTGAATGATAGAGAAAAAGTTTTTGCGGATAAAGATTTACTAATCTGCTCCTTTGATGAAGAAGCATTAAATATCTATGCGGATAATTATAAGGGTGTATTCAGGATCAGCCATTACGACGATCTTAAAAACAGAAGAGAAGGAAAAGATCTGCTATGGCTGGGACCCGGTATCTATTCGCAAAGACTGTTTGTAGCTTCGCTTAAAAATGATCTGAAGGAAGATGAAGGTCTATACCTTCATAAGGGAAAGAAAGCGATAATCAGGAGGTTAAGCAATGAACCAGGTGCTGATCAGATTTAAGAAGATCAAAGAGAATGAAGTAATGGAAGTCTGTTTTGATGAAAGATTAAGCTTTATGGATAATCTGAAACTGCTTAAAGAAATAAACAATGAAGATCATCTGAAGGGAAGGATCTATGACCCGATCAAAAGGATCTTTCTTGATCGCAAGGTGCCGATATCACAGTTTGGTTTCAAGGGGATCATTTCTTTACATCTGTTTGACTAGTGACTTAAACGATAGAAAACGATCTCACCATCTGAAAGGAAACGGGCTTTTTTCTCTTTCATGCCGACGCCATTGGTGATATCCAATGTATGGCCATTGCGGATCGTTTTACCATGAGCGTATATGTCATAGCCTTCATCTCTGGTAAACAGATTAACAAGCGGGATATTTAGCTGAATACCTAAGGAATGACCTGCCAGCATATAGTCAAAAGGGTAATCACTTATCTCATCGAAACTGTCCGGATAATGGCCGCAGACCAGCGTATAATAATCGGAATTGATACCGGAGAAACAGCTCTGATGATCATGATTGAGATCTAGGCCGATCAGGTTGATAAAACTGTCATTATCCAAACCGATCAGGACATTGTCGTTATCCAGAATTATGATGTTTGTATCTTCATATAATTGAGTAATCTGTTCAATGTATTTGCGATCCAGTTCACCGAGAACGGCATATTTGCCATAACGGGGTTTCAGATCTGAAAGAGCGAGTCTGACTTTTTCCAGATCACTTTCACTTGGACTGATTGAAAACATGTCGCCGCCGAAGATGATGACATCGGGTTTGAAATCTTTAAGAGCATTTACGGCTTTATGGAACAGTTCTTCATTATCAAGTTCATTGAATCGGACATCAGAAAAATAGCCGATTAAAAGGCCATCTATTTTATTGTTAATTTTCGGAGAGACGATCACTTCATCTCTGATCTTTAATTGAAAAGGATTAACTTTGGTGGTATTGAAATAAATCAGAAAACCAGAAATAAAAAGGGCAACAACGATAAGAAGTATCTTCTTGAACATAAAATAATTATACTATTTTGGCTTCACATAATTTTCCACAATTTAAACATAATCCTGATACAGACTTTTTATACTATATAGGTGCAGGAAGATAATAGTCCTGCAACGATACCAGCCCCCTAAAATTAGTTGTATCGTATATATATTTATCCCCTTAAATAATT
>JAFRJA010000023.1 GCA_017432545.1 Erysipelotrichaceae bacterium | reverse complement strand
TCTCCGTTATACGTATAACTGAATTATACCATAAATTCACCAAAATAAAAAGCACCATTCCCATCAGCAAACGCTTGATTTATAAAGGGAATCGGTGCTTTGGACAGAATACCTGATGATTCAGTTATACAAAGATGGAAAAGTTAAGGTTGTATACTATTTTTCACTGCCATAACATAAAAATATACAATACCGACCGTAAAACGAGCATTATAAAACAGACAAAAAGAGAAGGCATGATAATACCTTCTCTATCTTGGATTATTTAACGTTATTGAAAAAGCCTTATTCTTTCTTTTCCTTCTCTTCCTCTTCGTACATCTTGTACAGTTGTTTCCAATAGGTATCATCATAGCCTTCCCATAAAGGTTCGACCTTTGAAGCCTCATCCAGGAAATAGAAGACATCCCTGCCCAGTTCAAAACGCCCTTTGTTGGTATGCATATCGATCGCATAATCGGGGATCTCCGGGATCTCACCCTTCTCATTTTCCTTCATGATGATGTTCTTGATCTGGTCGGTCGATCTTTCCTTCTTGCAGCGGCAAAGATACCTGATCGCATACAAGAAATAGATCGGACGATCACCATCCCCATACGGGAAAGTCTGTCGCATATCATTCAAAGTCTTCATGACGACCAGGGCATTGGGATCGCCAAAACCGATATCCTCTACCGGAATGACCATCAGTCTGGTCCAAAGCTTCTCCTCATGGAAAGGTGAAGTCGCATAAAGCTCATACGCAAAACGCATCGCCAGATCTTCCTGGCCCCTTCTGATACACTTCTGCACTGCAGATATAAGCAAATCGGCACTGATACCGTGTTTAGACACCGTATATGCCCAGGGATCATAATATTCAGCCATCTTTTCTCTCCTTGTTTTCTTACTATTATCTTAGCTCATTTTGTAAATAAAAAGGATGGTGATCACTCATCATCCTCATCGTCATAATCATCCTCATCTTCTTGAGAATCTTCCAGATCTTCCTCTTCGGATTCCTCGTCTTCGTCCTCCTCGAAGTCATCCATATAGGTCTGGACCTTGGAACAGTGTTCTTCCTTTCCCTTATGGCCCTTGATCATAGTCCTTAGCTCCTGCAGAACATCTTCATCCATATCCAGCAGAACCTCCGCCTTAGCCAAAGGTATGGCGATATCCTGCATGTTGGTAAAAGTGATCAAAAGACTGTTCTCATTGAAACCCGTGATCTCCCCAATCATCCCACTGGCCTTAGATCTGATCTGTTTTCCCTTTAGGTCCATAAATGATTTAACTCCTGTATATACCTGTATTTATAATTCACTCAGCGATCCTAAGTCAATACTTTTAAGCTAAGTTGATATACTTTAGTCCTCTTCGAAGCTGATACCCGCCGACTTCTTGGCCTTATCGATGACCCTCATCGCCATCAGTGAGTTGTTCAATAAAGACTTCATCTTATCTTTATCGTGGCCATTATAGATATCACAGATATCCTTAAGTTCATTATAGAACCAGGACTTGTCGTTTTCGACATCAAAATGTTCCTGTTTCTCACTGGTGTAGATACTGAAAGGCTTGGGGCCATTGCTGCCGCCTTCCACGATGATATAGCCATCCTCCCCGGCAATGATATTGCGATTGCTGCCGTTAAGATCTTTAGCCGCCAAAGCACTGACCACCTTATCTTCATATTCCATGATCAACGTACCACCTAGATCGATCCCGTTTTCATGGTTTCTGGCATAATAGGTGACTTCTTTTGGTTCACCAAAGAGGCCCACTACAAAATGGATATTGTAGATACCCAGATCCATCAAAGCCCCGCCCGCATACTTCTTATTGAAGACATTGGGTTCTTTCCCTTCCAATAGATCCTTGTATTTTCTTGAATACTGCAGATAGGTACATTGAACTTCCTTGATCTTACCGATCTCACTTAGCTTTTCCTGTAAGAGCTTATAGTTGTTGGAATGAAGGATGGTCATGCTTTCAAAGAGATAGACATCATTGCTCTCCGCCAGTTCGACAAGTTCCTTGGCTTCCTGATAGTTTGAACAGAAAGGCTTTTCCACAATGACGTTCTTATGAGCTTGAATCGCCTTTTTGGCCTGCGGGTAATGTAACGAGTTGGGCGAAGCCAGATAGATGAAATCCAGGTTCTCATCACTTAAAAACTCATCGTAATCCGTATAAACAAAATCGATATTGGCTTCATTGGCGAATTCCTTGCCCTTTTCATAAGTCCGGGAATAAAGTCCATAGGCATGAACTCCCTCCACCTCTTCACAAGCCTTCGCCATCATCAAAGCGATACCACCCGTTCCTACGATACCAAAATTCATTCTCTCCATAAGTCTCTCTCCTAGACCCATTATATTACAGATGTTTTCATAGTGTCCTGGACAACCGAACAAAGCCCAAGCCAGTATATAATAAACATATGAAATACCTCTCAAAGAAAGGATACTTCCAATGAGCCGTATTGTCATCGGCGCCTACGCCCATGTCGACGGCGGCAAAACAACCCTCTCGGAAGCCATCTTACATAAATGCGGCGTCTTAAACAAAAGCGGAAGAGTCGACCACGAAGACTCCTTTTTGGACTACAACGGCTTTGAAAGACAAAAAGGCATCACCGTCTTAGCCAAACAAGCCCGTTTCTCCTATAAAGACAAAGACTACATCTACGTCGACACGCCCGGACACCTGGATTTCATTGGCGAAGTAAACCGCAGCTTCGAGATCCTCGATGCCGCGATATTGATCATCGACGCCAGCAGTCCCATCCCTGCCGATACAATCCGGCGTTTCAAACACCTCAAGACACTAAACATCCCCATCTGCATCTTCTTAAACAAGATGGACATCGCCCATCAGAGTAAAGATGAGCTTTTAAATAGCTTACAGAAACAACTGGACCCCGATATCGTCTTGCAGGAAGAAGTCAAAGAAACCGTAGCCTTAAACCATGAAGAAATACTGGATACCTATCTTTCGCAAAATACAATAGACGACTCATATATCATCAACGACTTCAAACAGGGACTCTTCTTCCCGCTTTTTGCCGGTTCGGCCTTACATGAAGAAGGGATCGATGAACTCTTGGACTTCATCAACAGCTACGTTGAAGTTCACGAAAGTTCCGGCAGTTTCAAAGCCTATATCTACAAGATCGACGAATACGCCCATCTGAAAATCTTTTCCGGCACTCTTAAAAACAGAGATGTCTTTGGCGATTTTAAGATCTCCGAGATCGTCCAGTTCAACGGCCAGAAAGCCCGACAGGTAAATGAAGTAAAAGGATCGGACCTCTGTTCCGTCAAAGGATTACAGGGATTAAAGGCAGGGACATATCTTCCTTCATTGTTTTGCCAGGAAGACATGGAACTCAACACCCTGACCTATCGCATCAATTCGAAGCTTGATGCCAATCAGCTGTATCGAACGATAGAACCCTTAAACAGTGAATTCCCGGAACTAAATATCACTTTAGACAAAGATGTCTCCATCGATCTTTTGGGTAATCTGCATCAGGACTTCATCAGAAACCTGATCAAGGAACGTTATGGCTTAGACATCAGCTTTTCCAAACCCCTCATTCAATACCGGGAAAGCATCGAAGAGGAAGTTTATGGCGTGGGCCACTATGAGCCTTTGCGTCATTACGCTGAAGTCTTAGTCAGACTAAGACCCGATCAGACCTACAAAGTCAAAGGCAAGAAGGAATTCTCCGTTCTTTTGGATTATCTTCATACCTACAGGCCCTGCGGTCTCTTGACCGATTCCCCACTTGATCAGCTGGAGATCGAGATCATCGACATCAAAACGCATCTTAAACACACCGAAGGCGGTGACCTGCTTCAGGCTTTAAACAGAGCCATCAGACAGGCCTTGTTCAAAGCCAAAGGCGTCGTATTGGAACCCTATTATCTGGTCAGTCTCAACGGCGATAAAAAGACGATCAACGGTATCATCACCGACCTTTCAAGTCATCAGTATGTCTTTGATATCGAAGGGGACATGCTGATGGGAAAGATCGACAAGGCATCTTTTAACGAATTCATGATCTATCTAAGCAGCCGCTACAAAGACGACTTCTCCTACAGCATCGAGACCGAAGTATACGACCGCTGTCGCAATGAGAAGGAGGTCATTCAACAGATCGGCTACGACTATGCAAGTGATGCATCCAAACCCATCGGCTCCATCTTCACCCGCAACGGTGCCGGTACTTATATTTCACCTGAAGAAGTCGAAGAGAATATGCACCTCAATCTGCGAGACTATTTTGCCGACTATCAGGAACCGGTCAAACACAAACCCCGCAATGTCGGCGAAGAAGAACTTAAAAGAGTCTGGAACTCTCTTTATAAACCTAGGCCCCGCTACATCGAAAGAAACAAAGAAACTCAAGACAATAAAAAGACCTCTTTTAAACAGGCTAAGGAGCTCATGTATCTGCTGGATGGCTACAACATCATGCACGCCATGGAAGATGTTCCCTTAAACGATCTGACCATGGCCAGAGAAAAAGTCATCGACCTGGTCTGCGACTTCGCCGGCTACGTCGCCGCCTCCTGCGTCTTAGTCTTCGATGCCTATCTGCAGGATTCCTATAAGGTCAACGTCAGCGAAAGAGACAACATTACCATCGTCTACACCAAAACCAGACAGACGGCCGACATGTATATCGAAGCCAAGGCCAAGGAACTAAAAGACACATACCGCCTGATCGTCGTCACCTCCGACGCCTTGGAACAGCTGTCGATCTTTTCCAGTGATGCCTTCAGACTCTCTTCCAGAGAATTCCTGGCCCGCTACCACAACATGCAGAAGAATATGACCCATATCGAAAAAGTCTCTAACCGCCCGTTACAGCAGTTAAGAGACCTTCTTGATCAGGAATAATGATTTATTTCAGTAACTTATTTCAAAGCCTGCCTGATGACATCATTGGCGTTTTTCAGTCTTTCTTCGGCGTCCTTCTTATCCGTATTCAACAGGATCATAATGATAGCCGTCTTGCAGTTGTTATTGGTTTCCTTTAAGACTTCATCAGCCTTATCATGATCGCAGCCTGTCGCTTCCATGACGATACGTCTGCATCTTTCCACCAGCTTCTCATTGGTAGCCCTGACATCGACCATCAGGTTGCCATATATCTTGCCAACCTTGACCATCGTGATCGTCGAGATCATGTTCAAAACGATCTTCTGACAGGTCCCGGACTTTAATCTCGTCGAACCCGTGACCACTTCCGGACCGGCACTTAATTCGATCGGATGCTTACAATGCTTAGCGATCTCCGTATTCAGGTTGCAGCACAAACACCCCGTATCCGCTCCAATCGAGTTGGCATAGTCAAGGCCCCCGATGACATAAGGGGTTCTGCCGGATGCGGCGATACCTAAAACAAAATCCTTATCATTAAGCTCCAGTTTCTTGAGATCTTCAACACAAAGTTCCTTGGAGTCTTCCGCTCCTTCCACCGCCTTGACAAAGGCGTTATCACCACCGGCGATCAGTCCCACAAAACGGTCGCTGTTGTAAGTCGGAACGACCTCCACCGCATCCATCAGACCCAGACGTCCCGAAGTGCCGGCACCGATATAGATGATGCGTCCGCCTGCTTTATAGGCCTTGATCGTATTTTCAATGACCTCTTTGATCTGCGGTATGGCTCCTTTGATAGCCTCCACCACCTTGAGATCTTCTTCATTCATAAGCAATAAAGCATCTTCGATACTAAGCAGATCGAGATCCTTACTTTTTTCATTACGTGCTTCTGTTGAAAGGTTTGTAAGATTTACAGCCATAGATCCTCCTGTTATTCTTATTTTTCTATCTGTTTTCATCATATCAAAGAAAGTTTGACAAAAATAACGCAATTGTCTGAAACAGAAAGCCCTTACATCTTCAAAAAGTTAAAACAGCTAACATTTTTGTGCTATAATCTCATCTGGTGGGCATAAAAACACTGCCAAATAAGTTTTACAAAGGAGCAACAAAACAAAAATGAAATGCAATCTGAAATGGATCAACATCTATAGCAACGAGACAGGTTATGTCGGTAAAGTTTCCAAAAAAGAAGGTCACTTCGTAAGCTCTCCGGACAAAGCCGGTGCCAAGACCTATGTCTCTGAAAAAGCTGCTATGAACGAGATCGAACTGCTGGCCTCCATGGGCGAAGCAGACAACAATCGTTTCGAAGTCGAAGAAGCTTAAGAAACGATATCTGGAAATATCCCATTGCGGATATTTTTTTATACCTCAAAAAAAAGAAAGTCCCGTAAGGGACTCGCTTTTTATGAAAAGGATTTAGAAATGAAAAACTATTTACACTCTTATGGTATCTGCTCAATGTGAATTCCATATGAACATTTAGTGAAAGATTTGTGTAATAGTTATGGATTTACCACATCGCCTTCTTCGGCGATCTTTTTTATCTGCCCGTCTTCAATGACGTAACATTCCCCTCTGATCTCCTGTATTCCTTCATTGATATAAAGATAGGTCCCATCGGGAAAGACGTGAAATGTATGGCCATAGCTGTCGCCATAGGTGATATCTTCAAACAGGCGCATACCATCAAGGATATCGTCTTTGACCTGCTGGTAGTGAGGTAAGATCATGACTTCAGTTAAACCAAGGCCCTCCATGAACTTCACATACGATTCATCGATCCCTTCCCCTTCCGCCTCGGGTTGGGCATAGACCAGTTCAGCGGAATTCATACTGCCCGCGGAGATCCCGATGATGATTCCCTGGTAGTTTTTTAATAACTCTTTTAAACCGATCTTTACAAAGAAGGCATTCTGCGTCGGCACATGGCCACCGGATAAGACGATGAGGTTTGAATTGTAAATTAGTTCACTAGCACACTCATAATTGCGATCATCGAGGATCACAAAGTTTTCAAAAACAAAACCTTCTTCCTCAAAGCTCTCTTTCAGTAAACCTGAATAGTAATCGGTTATCTCAAAAGAAACGGGATCCGAACAGATGACAAGAGCCCTGCAACTTTCAGGCAAACAGTTTCTCAGCTCATCAATGAAACCGTTGGCCGGATTGAGGGTATTGGTGTCGGGCATCACAGTATTACTGGTAAGAAAACAGATCATAAACAATCTCCATTTCTGTCTTATACAGAAACATTATACCGAAATGTTCAAGATAATCCATTTATTAAAGTGTCGATTCACCGATATAATAGAAACTGTAAGAGAGGACTAAACATGTTAAAAATACCTGAAGGAAGAAAACTCGACTGTATCCCCGTCGGCCGTCTGGCCATCGATATCAACCCTGCCGATATGCGTGAATCATTCGGCGAATGCAACCACTTCAAACGCTACGTCGGCGGATCACCTGCCAACACCGCCGTCGGCCTGGCCAAACTGGGCTGCCGCACCGGCTTTATCGGCAAGATCTCATCCGACTCTCTGGGTGACTTCGTCTACAAGTATGTCGATGATCTTGGCATAAATACCAATGGCATCGTCAGAGCCGAAAAAGAGATCCCTTTGGCCTTAGCCTTTACCGAGACCTTACAAGGCAAAACCAACCTGATGATGTATCGCACCGAGATAGTCGCCGACCTGCTACTGGAACCGGAAGAAGTAAGCGAAGACTACATCGCCTCATCCCGTTCCATCGTCATCTCCGGTACTGCTTTATCGGCTTCGCCATCCCGCGATGCCTGCTTTAAAGCTCTGGAACTGGCTGCCAAACATAACCTCTTGATCGTCTTCGATATCGACTATCGTCCTCAGGTCTGGAAAAACAAAGACGAGATCGCCGTCTACTATTCATTAGCCGCCAAATACGCGCACATCATCATCGGCTCCGCCGAAGAATTCGATCTGATGGATCACCTGCTGGCAGAAGGCATGGACGACAGACAGACGGCCGAATACTGGTTCAAGCAGAAAGCGGAGATCATCATAATCAAACATGGCTCCGAGGGATCGATGGCCTATGAAAAGAACGGCCGCTGCTTCAAGATCGACATCGTCCCGGTCAATGCCGTCAAATCAACCGGCGGCGGCGATTCCTATTCCTCCGCCTTCCTCTATGGCGTGCTAAATGGTAGAGAGATCAAGGATTGTCTGGAACTGGCCACCGTATCAGCCTCATTAGCCGTTGCGGCACCCTGCTGTTCGGAAGCCATGGTCGGACTTGAAGAGCTGGAACTTCAGCGCAAAAACGCCAAAGAAAAATTCGGCGAACTGGTCAAAGAGATCTGATAATATCTCATTTATAAAACAAATGGATCATCATGATCCATTTTTTATTTGGCAGCCAGGTAATCTTCCTTACTCAATTCCAGAACAACGATATCGCCATCCCATTTTACTTCTTTAAAGCCGACCGCTTTATGGATGTGACAGACAGCTGTGCGCGTTGTTTCAAAATCATTGCGTAAACCCGGGATCCCATCGACTTCAAAAGCTCTTTCCAGTAACAGAGAAAGACCCATTTTGCCATAGCCTTTCCCTCTTTCGCTGTCCAGGATCACGATACCCATATCGTATTTATCATCTTTGGCATTGTAGTGATAATTCACATCGCCCACGAAGGCACCATCTTCGATCCGTTTTAAATAGGCATAGAAGCGTTTAGGCTGTTCGTCTATCCAGCTATCCAATAGTCTCTCAAATTCTTTATCAGCTTCCGGGATGCAGCCATCAGGCGGAAACCAGGGGGCATTGTAGGACATCGTCTTGGGATCGGACATCATCTGCACATAGAACCAGCCATCTTCTTTAGCCGGTATGTGAAGCATCAGTTCATTATCACTCAGTTTCTTTTCCGCCAGCAGGATGACTCCTTCATCCCGATCGACTTCCCTGATCACCTTAAAACCATTCTTCTTCCAGAAATGATTGGATTGGGGATTATCTCTATCTATCCCCAGATAGACCTTTTTAAAGCCTTTTGAATAAAGATAGTGACAAAGCTCCTGAATGATGGAAGTACCGATACCCTTTCCCTGCAAAGCGTTATTCATCATGAAGAAACCGATAAAACACTCATCCTCTTCAGGATAGCCCTCGATCAGATCCATGATGGCCACTAATTCCTCTTTCTCATAGAGACCAACATAATATTTGGCTGATATATCGACATCTGGTGGCGTGACATGCAGGTCATTGAGGATCAGTTCCCTGGAATTCTGCTTGCCGCAATACTCGTAATATTGCGTATTCGCGTTGCAGAAAACCAGGATCTCATCAACGTCTTCATCTATCATCCTTTTTACTTCATAACGACTGCTGAACTTATTGATCTCTAACATATAACTCTTTAGCTCCCTTATCAAAAACAAGGGCTTTCAAATAAGCACTCCATTTCTTCCATTATAGCCAAAGAGCTATCGGCACGTCTTCTTAATTCCGATAGGTTATAATTGATTCGTATCAGGACTGTTTCAGTTAAAACTAAATGAATAAAGGGAGGAAAGTTATGTATCGGGTAATGGCATGTGATCTGGATGGCACCTTATTGAAAGATGATAAGACGATCTCAAAAGAAAACATCGAAGCATTAAAACTGATGACCGACAAAGGCGTGATCTTCCTTCCTTCGACCGGCCGGACCCACAGAGAACTTCCCGCCCCCTTAAGAGATCTGCCCTTTTTGCATTACGCCTTATGCTGCAACGGCGGAGCCGTCTATGATTATAAAGAAGATAAATACATCTATGAAGATGCCATACCCTATGATCTGGCCTTAGAGATACTGGAATATGTCAAGGCCATGCCGGTCTATGAAACGGTCGTCACTAACGGCAGAAGAATAGCCCGTGGCGAAGAAAACGGTGAGATCTGTGACTATGTCAAAAAAGTAGCCGTTAAAGACATTCTCTTCAATTTCACCGGTGCACCGGATGTCAAAAAAGCTTTTGCCGAAAAACACCAGGGTGCTCAAAAGCTCCTGCTTTACCTTAAAGAAGGTGCCGACAAGGAAAGTGTTCAAAGCGACCTGCGGCAACGTTTCCCCCAGCTCTCCGTCTCCTCCTCAGGACCCAAGTTCATCGAAGTCAACACCAAAGGCGTCGATAAAGGAAAGGCTTTGACCAGGTTCTGTCAGCTGATGGAGATCCCGATCGAAGAAAGTATCGCCTTTGGCGATGCGGAAAACGATCTAAGCATGTTGAAAGCATCCGGCAAGGCTGTCGTCATGGCCAACGGTACTCCGGAAGCCAAAGCCTGTGCCGATCTGATCTGTCCTTCAAACAATGATGATGGTGTAGCCAAAGCCATTAAACAAATATGGGGTGTATAAAAACGGATATCGCAAGATATCCCTTTTAAATACATGACCTTTTTAATCTTCTGATCTATTCTTTTGAATCATTCAGCTTTTTACTCATCACCAGTAAACCCGTCAACATCCATAACGATCCTAAAGAGATCCACCCGGTCCCTAAGGCGTTGATAAACGCGATATTGCCAAAGAGTTTCAAAACGATATTGATCACAATACCCGCAAACAGGTTGAAGATAAAACACCACTTGGGATAAGGGGTATAGCCATTTCGGAAAGCTTTGATCTGCACGACTTGTGCCAGAATAAAGAAGATGAGAAACAAGAGACTCACCGGCAACAAAAACCACAGGCCCAGCTTGATGATCATAGATACCGCCTTTACAGGATCAACCAGGTACAGCATCTTCCCCACATAGACTAACATGCAGCACAGGACATGGGTAAAGGCCCCAAAGCCAAACATCCCCAAGAGTCCTGAGCGATAGGCGTGGGCATCCTTTTTAGAAAAAGGAACGATCAGCCGATAGATCGCAAAATAGCTCAAGGTCTCTAGAGGGATAGCTACTAAACCCAATATAGCCGAGATGATGATCCTGAGATCGGAAACAGCCAGATAGCGGGAAAAGTAATAATCAAAGCCACTTAAACTTTCATTACTCACACCCCAGCCCAAAACAAGATCCGCCGTCAAAGCCAGCAGACCCGCCAGGATCCCTATCCTCATAAGATGCCTGATCCTGTCCCAGTCAAGTTCCTCAGGGATACCCAGATCATTAAAACTCATTTTCATATCATCTTTCTTCATATACATTCTTCCTATAAAACCCTCACGATCAAAGCAACGATAAACGAAGCGATAATCCATACCAGACTCAGAAAACCTCTTTTCTTTAAAACCTGCTTCCAGGTCTGAACATAAGGGATATCCTTGACTTCTTCTATCAGCCAGAAAGGATCTTTAGCCACCCAGATCTTATCGATCACGATGCCGTCATACCAGTTCATCAGCTCCAGAAAGAATAAAGATTGAAGATAAGCAATCCAGTAATCATGGACGCCATTGACATAGCGGATGATCACGATCAATAAGACCGCCATGATGCTTGTAAAGATACTGACAAAGACTTTTCTTCTTTGGGCGATATCTTCTCTTTTTGCCAGCCCCAGTTCACAGACTCTTTCCTGAACTGCCTCAGGATAGAAATAGAGACAATCCAGGGGACTTTTCCCCGCAAAAAGTTTTACGACCAGCGTAAAGATGACACAGTAGATGACCACTTCTATAAATAGTTTCATAGACAACCCTTTATCTTTACGCAGATATACGCCAGCAACAATGAAAAGAAAGGATATAGGATTATTCTTGTCAGCTGTTCTTTACGATTGAAGCCGAAGGAATCATAGCCCTTACATCCTTCCGTTTCGGGATAGTAATGTTGAAAGAAATGCGACTTGGTCAACAGGAAATAATCCAGACACACGATATCAAAGACCTTCAACATATAAGACATGATCAGAAAGCGCCAAAAGAATTCCCTAAAGGAAAAACTATTTCGAATGCCGTCATATGCTCCATAAACATAGGCTCCGACATAGATGACAGCCAAAATGATCAGGATGATCCAGCCGATCTTTTTCTGATGAGGAAACCTTTCCTCATGTTCAACGGCAGTCTCCTGAATATCCTTAGGAGCGGAAGTAAAAAGCCGCTTGTCCTGGACCAGAGCCACCGCCACCCAGAGGATTGTCATAAGATCGATTATCAGCACAAATCCCAGGATGATCGTTAATTTCATCATTTCACCTTCTTCTTATAGCCGCAGTCGCAATAGGGGCCACCGGACGCCAGCGCGTATTGTCTGACAAAGTCACTGGCCTCTCCAGCTTTAGACATGGCGTAATCGAGCTGACACATGGCCGGAACGGCTTGCCACAAACCAAGTTCCTTCATCAGGGTACAGATCCCGCACTTATCGAATCTGGCCTCATAGCCGCTTCCATCTTCGTAGGGAAAAAGATCCATATTCCAGGAATAGGGATTGCGATCAGCCGCTTTAAACGCTGCGGTCTGTCTCATACCCGCCAGATCCTTTTCAGAGAACTTCGTCTTGCCGGCCAGTTTACAGAAAAGGATCATCGGTTTTATCATCATCGCCTTCTCGTAGTAAGCCGCCAGTTTATCGGTCTCCGGCAAAGGCTGCATATGCAGGCAGAAAGCCGAAAACATCGCACAGGAAACGATATTCATCTTGAAGCGGTCGCCCTTTTCAAATTCCGGCAGTTTCGCAATGATGCGCTTGTATTCTTTCAAAGCCTTCTCTTTGATCTTAGATGCTTCAGCTTTCTGATAGCCCAATGTTTCGCTCAATTGCTTTTCAAAGGATCTTTCAAACAGCTTCCACATGCCCATAGGCATTCCCATATACTTCATAAAAACCTCTAAAGCCTTTAAAACAGACTCCATTTCTTTTTCTTATAAGCTTCGATACTTATATCTTTAAGCTCATAACCGGTAGCCTTGATAGCTTCCTCCAGCAGGCTTTTATCCGGCTCATTTTCGCAAATAAAGCTGCATTCACCCTTCTTGTGGGAAGAAGAAAGCTTCTTGGCATCTTTAACGGCCTTTCTTACCGTATCGTTGATGTGAGCTTCGCACATGCCGCACATCATCCCCTCGATCTTCAAAACAACTTTATACATAAAATCCTCCTATCCTAAGGCCACATCCAGGACCATCATCAGCGTAAAACCCAAAGAAAACATGAAAACACCCGCATGGGAATGGCTTCCTTCCGACATCTCCGGTATCAGTTCCTCTACGACCACATACATCATGGCACCAGCCGCAAAACTTAAAAGATAAGGCATAATTGGTACGATGAGACTTGATGCCGCGACCGTCAGGATTGCCCCAATCGGTTCAACGACGCCTGAAAGGCAACCCAGAATGAACGATTCCATCCTGTTTTTGCCCTGGGCATGTAGAGGCATAGAGATGATCGCCCCTTCCGGGAAGTTCTGGATGGCGATACCGATGGCTAAAGCCATGGCTGCCGATGCAGAGATCCCCACGGAAGAAGACAGAAAAGCCGCAAAGACCGTACCAACGGCCATCCCCTCCGGGATATTGTGTAAAGTCACCGCCAGGACCATCATCGTCGTGGCAGATAAGCGGCTGGCCGGGCCTTCCGCCTTTTGCGCATTCATATGCAGGTGGGGAATGATATTATCCAGCAGGGAAAGAAACAGGATGCCGATCCAGAAACCCACAAAGGCCGGCATAAAAGAGAAGACACCCAGATGTTCAGACTGTTCAATGGCCGGGACGATCAGACTCCAGATCGAGGCCGCCGTCATGACTCCCGAGGCAAAACCGACTAAAACTCTTTCCATGAAACGGCTGAGCTTTTTCTTCATGAAGAAGACGCAACCCGAACCTAAAACCGTCCCTAAAAAAGGTATCAGAATACCAAGTACGACCGTCGTATTCATGATTGAGCCTCCTTATTTTTCTTCTTCAACATCTCACTTCGTGCCTTTTCCCTGGTATCATCACTTTCATCATAGGCATCGTATGGTGCCTCGGGATCTGAAACCAGCTGTTTCTTTAAAAAGGTACATAGCTTGTCTTTATGGGCAAAACTGAAATCGAGATCATCCGCATAGCCGGTATGGCCGGTAATGATGATCGGATCCAGTTTTCTTTCTCTTAAATATTTCTCAAGCTTTTCTAAAGACTTGACCGCCAGTTTATTATCTTCAGCTAAAGCATCGATGAAACTGAAACCGCCATCGGCGCCAAACCAAATCGTATCCCCGGTAAACAGATATTTGTCATCGATCAGATAGACCATATGTCCCCAGGTGTGTCCCGGTACCAGCAGTGCTTCTATTTTTATATCGTTGATATAGAAGACTTCCTTGTCCTTAAGCAGGACCTTGGGATTGGAGATATTTAATAAAGATAGCTTGGCCAGCTTATACATCACCTTGCGGCGAACTTCGCCAGTCAGATACCTGTTTTCGATCTCTCCGACATAGATCGTCGCATCTTTAAATAACAGATCGCTGTCATCTTCGATCGCTCCGACATGGTCGGTATCCTGATGAGTGATCAGGATATGTTTTATATCACCTGGATCGATGTCCAGCCACTCCATCTTTTCTTTCAGTCTTTCGTAGTTGTATCCGGCATCGATCATGATCGTCGTATCGTTCTTCGTATAGAAAAAGATATTCGCTACATATTCCCTGATACAGGAAACATGTTTATCGATCCTGCCCGTATTCAAAGGCTTGAAGATCTGCTTGCCCCTGAACATCAGTGACATGGACTTCTCCTGCATTTTCGAATCAAAACGCGACACTTTCTTCCCCTCCTTGATTCAACAGTTCTTTTAATTCCAAAGCCATCGTCTCCGGCTTCAATAAAGCCAGACCCGCATGGCCGATATTTTCAAATTCCTTAAACACTACCTGCGGCAGTTTCTCTTTGATGTAACTAATATCCTTCTTTCTATCCTTTTTCTCACCGTCCGCATACCAGTAAACGATCTTCTTGCAATCGATATTTATAGGATCAGGCATGACGTAGTTGTTGCAGGAATCAAAAGTGTTCCAGATCGTCTTATAAGAGATCATATTCAAGACCTTAAGCACATATTCAAGGTCTTCTTTTGAGTACTCGTCAGTCGAAAAAGCCTTCTCCAGGATCTTAATACCACCCCATTTCCCCAGACATATCAGCAGAAAATCTTTTAAAGCGATAAATCTGGTGATCAGATAAGGCAACCGATATGGCGTGATACCGCCATCGATGATGGCTGCCTTAGTTTTAATCTTGCCATCCGCCAGAAAACGTAAAACGATCGAACCGCCCATCGAACAGCCATAGATGCATTCGATCTCCTCTATTCCTTTTTCCAGCAGTATATCCGCTAAATCTTTGGCGACCTCTTCCACGGAAGTGAAATCGCTTCTTTCTTGCGGATCATAACCCGGCAGGATGGGAATTATCAGCCGATAATCCTTTTCTAAATATGGAATGACATATTCGAAATAATCCCACAGCACCAGCGAAGGATGGATCAAAACGATGGTCTTTTCTTTATCAGCTGAATACTCCCGGTATCTCATCATTTGAATTCGACCTTTACGATCCGCATATTGACAAAGCGGTCGCAGAACTTCAGCATCAGCTTAAATCCGAAACCGACCTCATCATAGATATCCCGATAGCCCTGCATATAGCTGCGGGAGCTGACCTCAAGAATATCATCACTCCAGCCCTTGATCTCTTGAGGATCTTCCAATGAGAAGTAAGGGGAAACATCGCTGATCCCGGCTTTCTTTAACCAGGTCTTGGTCATCATCTTCGCTCCAAAGCGGTTGCAGGAATCAAAGACCAGCACCGAGCCCGGGAAGTGTTTTCCCATTCTGATGATAAGTTCCTTAACTTCTCCCTTTTTCAGATAGTAAAAGACACCTGAGGCAAAAAAGATGGCTCCGTTTTCTTTAGCGATCTTATCCATCCAGCTTTCATCACGAAGGTCACAGGCGATATTAACTTCATTTTCTTTAGGCTCCAGGATCTGTTTTCTGATCGCGATGACATCTTCCAAATCGAGATCATAGCCCTGACACTTGCCATTATCGGCTTTGGCGAAGCTGTCATCCAGACCGCAGCCCAGATTGACGATCGACGCATATGGATGTTTGACCAGATAATCTTTTATTTCCCAAAGCAGATCATTCTGTCTCTGGGCGACCTCCAAAGCCCCGAAGAGTCCCGCAAAAGATTCCATCGCCTTGCCCTTGGTTTCAAAATCATAATCCAGGCTTGCGCAGATCTTCTCCGCTTGCGGATCGTTAAATAATTCGGGATAATGTCGGGAACAGACCAGTCTGGCATACAATGGGATGATCAGCGTTTCCTGCACGCTGTTTTCTTCAATGTGATACTTATTCATTTCTTCCCCTTCAGCAACATCGAACCGCTTAGACCCAGCCAGGCTGCTTTTTTATGATTCATGATGGTACCATCGGTCGTGTCGATCAGTTCCACTTCCTCATAGCCCTGAGCTTTGAGTTTCTTGATAAAAGCGTCCATATCACCATAACGGGCCGGTGACATCAGATCGTGGATCGCAAAGCTACCGCCTTTTTTCAGGACTCTTAAGCTTTCCATTAAAAGCTTCTGTTTATCATGACCACTGATATTGTGATAAACGTAATTGGATGTTAAAGCATCGAAAGACTCATCTTCAAAAGGCAGCTTTATGGCGTTACCTTGTTCAAAACTGACATTAGCAGCCCCTTCCGCCTTGGCGTTATCTTCGCAAAGCTTTTTGGAGAATTCACCCGTATACGAGCCTCCCCAGATATCGCAACCAACCATCCTGGCTTTTGGATTATTCTTGGCACAGGCGATCGTCAATGCCCCACTGCCGCAACCCACATCAAGGCCGACACCGCCATCAGGGATCTTCACCTCTTCGGCTATCTTTTCAATGATCCTCTTGGCCAGCTTGACTTCTCCGTTATAATCAAAGGCCTTATAAAGTGATCTCATCCAGAAATAGAAAAAAGCCAGCACG
This sequence comes from Erysipelotrichaceae bacterium, assembly GCA_017432545.1. Lineage (GTDB taxonomy): Bacteria > Bacillota_I > Bacilli_A > Erysipelotrichales > Erysipelotrichaceae > Colivicinus. The sequence continues at coordinate 17,217 of JAFRJA010000023.1, read as the reverse complement.
ATCGTCAGAATGCCAAGAATTAACATCATGATCAGACGTATCCTGCCTTTTAATAAAACGGCACATCCTATAAATCCTGACGCCGAAATGATTGTCCCGGCTAACAATCCATATACCATTGATTTAGGTACCCAGTTACGATAATCAGCTTTCATCCTCTCTATCCTCTAACTTCCGCTTCATTCACAGGTTAGTTTTGTCTAACTCACTGTGCAAAATGAATGTCCACCTTTGTGGACTTTGGTTAGTTATAACTAACTCGTAATCATTATAGCACCATTGGTCTGTTACACCTTTATTAATCTTCGACATATATGAAAAGGACCTGCCTTATCGCAAGTCCCTGTCATAATCTCTGTATTTGATTATTGTTATTCAGCATTCTCAGTCAGAAGTTCCTTTAAGGTCTCCATGATCTGCGGGATATCGTAAGGCTTAGCCAGATGTCCGTTCATTCCGGCTTCCATAGCGACCTTGCGGTCTTCTTCAAAGGCATTGGCTGTCACAGCCACGATCGGCAGATGGGTCTTTCTTTCATCCTCCAGCAGCCTGATCTGTTTGGCTGCTTCATAGCCATCCATGATCGGCATCTGAATATCCATCAATACGATATCGTAGTATCCGGCCTCATTTTTCTTGACCTTATCAAGGGCGATCTGTCCATTCTCCGTGATCTCTACAACAAATCCCGCCTCTTCAAGGATGGCTTGCGCAATGATCTGATTCATGTTGTTGTCTTCCGCCAAAAGGATCCTTTTGCCTGCAAAGAGTTTGGTATCATCTTCAGCTTCTGCTTCCTGATTTTCTTCCTTGACCATGAACGGTCTCATCAGCACATCACGCAGTTCCGACATGAATAAGGGCTTGTAACAGAAGGCCGTTACGCCTGCTTCCAAAGCTTCCTTTTCATAATCGAACCAGTCGTAAGCCGTCAGGATGATGATCGGAATGCTTTCACCGATGATCTTTCTGATCCTTCTCACTGTCTCAATACCATTGAGGTCGGGCATCATCCAGTCGATGATATAGACCTTGAACTCATCACCCTGTTCGTAAGCCTCCTTCGTCCTGATGACCGCCTCCTTGCCATAGTTGGTCCAATCCGGGCGCATGCCGATCTCCCTTAACATCGAACATACCGACAGACAGGTATCCGTATCATCATCAGCTACCAGGGCTCTTAGGCCTTTCAGCTCCGTTATCGTCGTATATTCGACCGCCTTATCCGCGATCTTGCAAGGCAGATCTACGATGAACTCGCTGCCTTCCCCTTCCTTGGAATTAACAACGATCTGCCCACCCATCATATCAACGATGTTCTTGGTGATGGCCATACCCAGACCCATACCCTGGATACCGCTGACCGTACTGGTCCTTTCTCTGGTGAAGGCCTCAAAGATAGTCTTCTGTCAAACCTGAACTTCTCTCTGCTTAAGACCTCGATATATTCTTCGATGATCTCCTGATTATAAACAGGTATCACTTCTTTTGAAAAGACATATTCGAGAACCTTTGCCGTATTGGCATCGGATCGTAGTCTGCTTAATACCGCCGATATGACAACATTGGTATCAATCACGGCATAGATCATTTATTTCTGGCCTTTCTAGCAGCCGAGATCTCGCTGTTGATCTCATCAAGGCTCATATCAGATAAGCCGTTTTCTTCCGCCTGCTTCCTGAGCATCATGAATGCTTTATAGGCGTTCATGATGCTGCTCTCGCTGTTTTTTATCTCAAAAGGGATTCCACCTTCCTGAAGGCATTTCTTTAAGAAGATCCTGATAGCTGTCGTCATATCCAGTCCCAAAGAATCAAAAAGATCAGAAGCATCGTTCTTCAGTTCCGTATCCACTCTTGCTTGTATCAGACTTGTCTCTGTCATGTTAAATACCTCCGATTCAATATAATTGTATGATAAATCATTACATTTATCGATTTCTATAATAATTATACCATTCTAATCAAATAAAAAATACTGTTATCATCATGATAACAGTATGGTTTTAAGTATGGTGCGGTTGGGGGGACAGGTGCGAACCACCTACCCTTTTAAGCCTATTTTACACGATTCAAAAAGAAGAATCGCTTGTTCAACTTCGTATTATCATAAATGCCTGCATTTGCAATATCCCTTCATGTCTCTTTTCATGTCAGGAAAAGCGTTCGTATATGTTCCTACAAACTTTTTTTGAGTGCCCACGAAGGGTCTGAAATATAATTGTGATGACCAGCAGATTATCGAATAAAATTCACAAACTGTGTATGTTTCACATCGGGCTTGCCAAACTGTTCCTTGCCTGCCTGAATGGACTTCATCAGGAAGACCATATTGGTGGCCATATTGCGAACCGTTTCCACGCCTTCAGCATCAGTCAAGACATCCTCACCGGTATAGCCATGGACATCATTCCAATAGGTGCTGGGAACGACAGGCATGCCGCTGATGCCGTAGAACTGATTGAGTGTTTCAAAGGTTGCGCTGTTTCCTCCTCTTCTGCAGGACACGATGGAAGCTCCAACTTTCATGTGCAGATCACATCCGCAGGAATAGAACAGTCTCTGCATGAATGAGAGAACAGTTCCGTTAGGAGTCCCGAAATAGACAGGAGATCCTACGACGATGCCGTCAGCTTCGGCAAGTTTAGGGGATACTTCGTTGACTAAGTCATTGAACACGCATTTTCCCGTCTTCTTGCAGGTTCGGCAGGCGATGCAGCCCCGAATATCCTTGTTCCCGATATTGATGATTTCTGTCTCGACACCTTCCTTGTTTAATTCTTCAGTTACAAGACTTAATGCCGTAGCGATACATCCTTTCTGATCAGGACTTCCGTTGATGAGTAAGACTTTCATTTTGATGTTTCCTTTTCAATGCTTCTGTATATCACTTCTTAATAAATATCATAACACCATAAGAGAAACCGTGTTCCATGAAGACTTAGTTCTCCTGTTCTAATATCCACTATAGGTTTTCCGCAAAAAACGGCAGAATATATTCAAATGCTTCAGATACATACGGATCAAGATCATACATATCAAAGTGACCTGCTTCGGCGATAACGTGGATCTGTTTTTTGTCCGGTACGGCATTATAAACTTCTTCACTTGAAGGTCTGGACCAGGCATTTTCACCGGTAATTACCAGATAGGGCTTCTTCATGTCTTTCATGATGACCGGTACATTGTATTTGACCAGTTCCAGCTGGCTCCAGGCAACAGCCAGATTTGAATATCCTTTTCTGTTTCCTCTGGAAGTGTAGTAATATGCCGCACCTTCATCAAAGGCTCTGGGCATAAAGTTAAGGTACATGACATCGCCTTCGCCTTTTTCATAGGCTTCCTTGGCAGCTATGACTTCCTCTTCCGGCCTGAAGAAACCCATCATCGGAGAATTGGAGATATCGGAAATAGCCGGTACGACAGCGGTGATCGCCTTTAATCTGTCGTCTTTCACTCCGGCAACAGACATGTAGGATCCCGAACCACAGATACCTAAACCTCCGATCCTTCCCTTATCTACAAATGGCAAGCTCTCAAGATAATCCAGAGCGCTTTCGATGTCGACTTCCTTCATATCTGGAAGTTCCAGTCCTCTTCTCTCACCCGTATACAAGCCATCAAAAACCAATGTGACATAGCCGGCTTGAGTAAGTCTGAGTGCATATGTGGACTGTGCCTGCTCCTTTACCGACAGCATCGGTCCCGTGACCAGAATCGCAGGATAATCCCTGTTCAGATCAAAACTATCCGGCAGTCTGAGCAGACCAGCCATCCTTAATCCTGTTTCTCTGTTAGTAAATACGACTTTCTGTGTTTCCATCATTTCTGTTTCCTTTCTTTAGATATTCAGATCTTTCAACCATGCGGCAATCTTCTCCGCTGCACCGCTTTCCGCTTCTCTCATTTCGACAGGAAGACCTTTTAACACTCTTGCGTCCGGTTCCAGTTCTTTGATCGTTTTATAGGTTCCGCCATCAGACGATCCCATATGTGTGTTGAACGGAATGATCGTCTTGCCTGCAAAATCATAGCAGTCAAACAGCGTATAGATGATCATCGGGAAGGTATACCACCACATCGGATAACCGATGAAGATGTTGCCGTAATCTTCGATATTGATGTCGTTCTTTATTTCCGGGCGTCTGTCTTCGTCGTGTTCCTTTTTGGCATAGGCAGCCAGTTCATTATAATGGTCGCGATCGCTGTCATAGGCAATTAAGGGCTCGATCTCAACGAGATCCCCACCAGTCTGTCTGGCGATCTCTTTCGCTACTTTTTTCGTGCTTTCATATACCGAGAAATAAAGTATCAGTGTCTTTGTCATTATTCTTTCCTTTCCTATGGCTGACTGTTGAAATCCAGTTCCATATGAGCGTATCTCTGCGCTTCTTCCACCGTTGCATTGTAGTAGCGCACATTCTTATCGACAGCTTTGATCTCTTCCATTTCCTCATCAGTCAGCTTGAAATCAAAGATATTGAAGTTGTCTCTGATATGAGCGGGATTCTTTGAACCCGGGAAGATGACGTTTCCGCTTTGGATATGCCACCTTAAGATGATCTGGGCATTGGTCTTATTGTATTTCTTTGATAGTCTTGTGAATACTTCCTCATTGATCAGACTCTTATCGCCATGGCCCAAGGGATACCAGGCCATTAAACCCATGCCAGTCTCACTTAAAAGTTTCTTTAATTCTGTCTGCGGATAGTAAGGATGAGCTTCGACCTGAACCATCTGAGGTTTGACTTCTGCCGTATCGATGATCTCTCTTAAGTATTCTTCCGGGAAATTAGAAAGACCTAAGGCTTTGACTTTTCCTTCCTTATAGGCCTTCTCCATCAGCTCGTAGCCTTTTCTCCAGTTGCCGGCCGGCTGATGTAAGAAGAGAAGATCGATGAAGTCCGTATCCAGTCTTTTCAGTGTTTCTTCTATAGCATTCTCATCTTCATAGACAGTAGGCCAGAGCTTTGTGACTAAGAAGATCTCTTCTCTGTTTATTCCACTTCTTTTGATTGCTCTGCCTACGGCTTTTTCATTCATATAGGCGTTGGCCGTATCGATCAGCCTGATTCCGTCATTTAATGCACTTAAGACCGATGCTTCCGCTTCTTCCGGTTTCAACAGGAAGACTCCGATCCCATCCATCGGCATTCTGTTTCCGTTATTCAAGGTAATATATTCCATGTTTTTCCTCCTCAGCTTGCGTTTCAAGCATTTCTTTTTTCTTTTACAATTCAAGAATATCCTGAATTATTCTCTATGTACAATGCCGATGAAACATATATACTATAAGTGAAACGCATAGTGAGGAATGAAACATGATCGAGACCTATCTATTAGAAGCATTAGTTGCCTTCAACAGATATAAAACCTTATCAGCAGCAGCTGAAAACATCCATATCTCTCAGCCAGCCTTGAGCAGATCGATGCAGAAACTGGAAGATATATTAGGTGTTTCCCTGTTTGACAGAAGCAAAAATAAGATCACTCTCAATGAAACCGGAAAAATGGCGGCATCTTTAGCGGAAAGGATCTTACAGGAGGAAGAAGAAATGATCCATATGGTTAGAAATTTCGATTCTTCCCTTCATACCATTTCGATCGGTTACAGTATTCCCGGCCCGATGTATGAAATTCCTTCTTTTATCAATAGGCTCTATCCCGATATGGCGATTTCTTCCGATATGCAGGATGAGGAAATGATCTTAAAAGGCTTGAGAAACAGGAGATACAATTTGATCATCTCAACAATCAATCACGAAGATGATGATCTCATATCGATCCCCTATGGTTCGGAAAGGCTTTATATCTCACTTGTTCCGGCTCATCCGGCCGTCACATATAAGGATCAGGGTCTTTCTTTTAAAGATGTCAACGGGGAGACATTTCTCATGTCGGCCAGAGTAGGCGTCTGGGAAGATATTGTCAGAGAAAAGATGCCTGATTCAAGGTTCCTGTTACAGAACGATCTGGATTCCTTGAGTGAAGTCGTCAATTCTTCGTCGTTAGCTTCTTTTGCGACAGATCTTACGATCAGGCTCTTTCGAGCTGATGAAAACCCTTCAAGAATCTTTATTCCTTTCAATGACAAAGAAGCTGTATTGAGCTACTACTGCATCATTCTGAAGGAAAACGAAAAGAAACTGGACAGATGGATTCGTTTCTTGAATGGCAGATAAAATGACTGTTTTGTCTTGAAAAACAAAAAGAACCTATTTACTTGAAATAGATCCCTGGAAAACTTCTGGCGCCTTAGTCTGCTGCACACTCCTGCTGTGCTTCCTGCTTCTTGGGGTACATTAAGCTACTGTTTCCCTGTCTGTACGGGATCTGTCCTTTCCTGTTTTCCTATGGGCATCTTGTATATAAGATCTATCTTCATTCAGATATAAAGGGTGAATACCTCTGCAGGTTATTATTATGGATCAATAATAAAGAAAATACCGGTACAGTCTATATACGCTTATACCGGTACTTTCAGATAATCTGGTGCGATTGGGTGGACAGGTGCGAACCACCTACCCCTTTAAGCATATTTTACACGACTCAAAAAGAAGAATCACTTGTTCGACCTCATATTATTATAAAAGTCGGTATTTGCAATATCCCTGTATTACTCTTTTCATCCCTTTATAAGAGTTTCATCATGTCCCTACAAACTTTTTTTGTACGACCAGTTAACGCAAATTGTTGACACTGTGTGCTGGTATATAATATAAATGCCAGACAAAACAAATATATGTAGGAATAAGATGTTTTTAAGTAGGATATCAGTCTTATGGTTTTGTCTGGCGATAAATCTCACCTGATATCCTACTCAAAGACAGTGAGATATTTATGAAAAGCCAGACACACGAATCATCTTGCCAACCCTTTTTTATAGGAACTGCATCATATATACCGGAAGATATTCGATATCATTTTCCTTTTTATAGTCTTTCGTATATGTAAGGATCCTTCTTGATATTCTTGCTTGATACTTGTCTGAAAAAGCATTAAGTGATGAATGGTTCTTGTACCCGGAACTCTTGACTTCTATCGGACAGATCTTCTTCTTGTCGCTTATGATGAAATCAACCTCATAATTGTGTCTGGATGATTCGTTGAGGAATGTATGGTAGAACAGTTCATGGCCGTTATAAGTCAGCATCTGGGCAGCCATGTTTTCATACAGATATCCAAGATTGGCCTGTAGTCTGTCGTTCAGAAGCCTTGAATAAATATCGTTATCGGTGAAATCCTTATCCTTGAATGCCAGCGTAACAAACAGCCCGGTATCTGCCGCAAACAATTTGAACTTACCCAGATCTTTATTTTGTGCAAGACCGACATTGGGGTCATTTGAATGATAGGCAACTGAAACAGTGCCTGAGTCTTTGAGTTCGGCAATCTCTTCAAGGATGTTCCCTGCCCTGTTTCCGCTTAAGACGCTTGAAACCTGGTATCTGGACGCATTGGAATTAAGCTGCGCCGGGATCGCATCATACAGCGTCGACAATTTTCCTGTCGGATCGATCTTGAAAAAATCATCTTCATATAGATTTAATATATCTCTTTTCACGGCATCGACTACGCTGAGATCGTTGGTTTGAACATAGCTGTCGACTGCTTGCGGCATTCCTCCAACAAGCATGTACAGCCTGAAGTCCTTCATGATTCTTCTATGGGCAGCTTGTCCTAACGGTTTCCCTGAGACATAGAAATCTCTCAGCATCGGAACTGTGACCTCATCCCCAAGAACCCATCTGAATTCTTCGAAATCCATGGGATACATCTGTAACTTACGTTCTTCGCTTGGAATGAGAATGTCTTTTACATGTTTATGGATGGAAATCAGCGATCCGGTTTCGATATAATCATATCTCCCGTCCTCTACCAGGGCTTTAATGGCCTGTCTTGCTTTCGGACACAATTGAACTTCGTCAAAAATAATAACGGATCTTCTCTCCTTTAGACTGACATGATATGCAAGCTGCAACTGAAGGAAAATATAATTCAAATCTGACAGGTCATCGAACAGGGCTTTTGTTTCATTGGATGCTCTGTAGAAATCGATCAAAATATAACTATCGTATTCATTTTCAGCGAACTGCTTAACGATTGTCGACTTTCCTACTCTTCTTGGTCCTTCGATCAATAAAGCTGTTTTTCCGTCAGATTCATTCTTCCAAGTCAGCATTTTTTCATATATTTTACGTTTAAACATATGTAGATCCTCTGTTTTTGCAAAATCGTCAATTTCATTTTATCTATTTACTACATTTTCGTCAATTTCAAAAAAAAGAAGTTCCATGCCTGGGAAGGCGTTCATACAGGTATTTACGAACTTTTTTCGAGTCCCCTCTAAGGGTCAGATCGAACCCATGTCCTGTATTATCCATATCCATGAGTCTTGTGTATCCACAGGAAGCCTAGACGCTTCACCATGATCCATTGCCAGTCCTGATAGATCGTGTTCGGTTCCAGACCGGTGTTCTGCCAGTCAGATCCCGAACGGAAGGAAGATACCAATATGATGGCTTCCGGGGCATTTGCGTCCTTTGCCCATTCTTTTGCAGCATCGAGGCTTTCATCTCCTGCATAATCAATATCGATCAGCTTGCAGCCCCTGAATTCCAGAGCAAAATACAGTCTGGCTGCAAAGATGGCGGCATTGATCTCACGGTCGGAATAATGATCGGAATGGGTATTGATCCTTGAAACAGGAATGATTCCGCTAAGAAAGAACAGAAACACAAGAACTGCAGCCAGCAGGATCATTCTGATTTTCTTTTTCATTTATAAAGACCTCCCAACGATTTCAAATGTTTTTTATTCTAATGTTTCTGACATCACATTTATGATTCTTATCGCATATTTGATTTACGAAAGAATACTTCATATCCGATTACAACAACCGCTACCAAAATAGAAATAATCAGATTTGATAGAGAATAAGTATATGGTTCTCCTGAAAGCAAGGTTGGAATATAGTCCAAAACTGGCGTAATAAGAACAAAAGCAACTACAATCAAACAAAATTTCAATGCTTTATTCATCGGTTCTATCTCTTATCCTTTCTGCATCCTAATTAAACTTTTTCTTTATTATGACTACAGTTCACTGTCCGCCAGCCACTTCGCCAGATCGATGATGCGTATGCCTTCGTACTGGTATTCCGGGTGATGTGTCCTGGCAATCAACAGTTTCGGATAGGCATTCCTGATCTTCAGCAAAGGATCGACTTCACGATCAAATGTATCCTGATTTGTGATATCATCCGAAACCTGAATATAAAGGATCTTGTTTCTCTTTTTGGCGACAAAATCGATCTCTTTCTGGTAAAGTTTCCCTACATACAGTTCATATCCCCTGCGCAGCAGTTCGATCGCCACCATATTCTCATAGGCATGGCCATAATCCATGTTGACCGTTCCCAGTCTGGCATAGCGGAAGATCGGATCGCAAACATAGTATTTGTCATCGCTTGCCAGATAGCGTTTACCCTTCAGATCATAGCGTCTGACTTTGTAGAACAGGAATGAGCGGCAGATGTACGTGATGTAGTTGCCGATCGTCTTGTTGTTGGTCTTGACTTTCTTGCTGATCAGGCTATCAGAAATGCTTTTCGAATTGGAAAGATTCGCGATGTTGTCCAGCATGAAGTCCACAAGCTGATCCAGCATGGCTTTATTGCGGATGTGATACTTCTGCTGTATATCTCTTATGATCAGCGTTTCATAGATTTCATTTATGTACTTATACTTGTCTTCTTCGTTTTCATACAGATAGGCTCCGGACATGCCGCCTTCATAGAAATACCTGTCGAATGCCGATTCAGGATCGCTTAGATCATAGTAGCGCATATATTCCTTCAAGGAAAAAGGATACACTTCTATCTCATATTGCCTGCCGACAAAAAGAGTGGCGAGATCGCTGCTTGATAAGAAAGCGTTCGAACCTGTCAGATAGATATCATAATTTCCGGTCTCATAGAATCCGTTGACCGCTTCTTCAAAATCTTCGCACAGCTGGATCTCATCCACGAGCAGAAAGGTCTTTTTATCGGAAATCGTATTCTGATACACATATTCTTCCAGTTTTTCAACAGTTTTCAGTTTCCGAAACTCTTTCAGATTGTAGTTTATCTTAATGATCGAAGCATCTTCTTCGGTTTTTCGTAGATATTCCTCAAAACTGTCCAGCAGTTTGGACTTTCCTGCCCTTCGAACACCGGTGATTATCTTGATGTCCGGAGTCCCGATCACATTGATCAGTTTCTGCAGATAGTAATTTCGCTCTATTAGTTTCATATATGTATTCCTTGATTTCATTATACTATTCTATTTCTAAATTTTTAATTTTTTTTCATTTTTAGAAATAAAAGGACCTATTTCTATGAAATAAGTCCTTGATTTGCTTTGGTGCCATAGGGGGGATTAAAACTAACTTTTCACCCCTTTTAGCCTGTTTTACACAATTCAAAAAGAAGAATCGCTTGTTCAACTTCATAATATCATAAATGTCTGTATTTACAATAAATCCTGGATACTTTTGATGCGTTGAGAAGCGTTCGTAAATGTCCCTGCGAACTTTTTTCGAGTCCCCTCTATGGGTCAACTCAGTGAATAATGCTTCGGTATTGTAGTGGAGATTAGCAGCTAAGCATAGATAATACAATAGCCACCATGAATTAATCATGTATATGTATCTCTGATCCGATTTCAACCGCATCATACAATTGCTCTATTTTATCGATCGGCATATTGATACATTCAAGTGTCGGATTGGTTTTCCACTCATTGCCACCAAATACCGTACGCCAGGACGCATCATGAAATCCAACCATGTGACCACCTGTTTCTGAATCAAAGCCAATCCAGTAATCAACATGTTTTTCATAATCCTCGCCTGTCAACGTGGCATCGGTTGTTTTATATAAAACGTAATAGGTCCCGTAAGGAATGATATCCGTGTTTTCGTTTCCAGTTACGATGTCGGAAACAAATATGAGTTTTTCGTCTTCGTAATAATACAGTTTCTGTTCCTGATAGGATACTTCTATCACCTTGTTGCTGATGTTTCCTACAGGTTCCGGCAGTAGATCACCTTCCGGATCACTTTCGTAATCTTTCCCAACTTTCTCGCTTTCCTTAATCTCTGTGCCAACGACCATATCAGGATGCACGTTTATGACATGTCCTTTTTCGAGAATATAAATCAGAAATATAAAGCTCAAAAAGCCTAACAGTCCAACCAATATCTTTATACTCAGATTTAAAGCGTTCCTGCTTCGTTTCCTTCTTTTTTCTTCCAAAAACTTATATATCCTTTCCATTTCTTCCTGGCCGAAATACGTTGGCTTTCCAAGTCTTATTTCATTCTCGGAAACACCAAGGGCATCAGCCACATATCTGACATATTTTTCGTCAATTGATTTGGTTTTGCAGTTATACCATTTATTGACGATAGAAGGGTCGAGATAATCGTAATTCCCGTCATTTTCCATAGATTTGAGAATCGACTTATGAAGTTCTTTATAGTCGATACCGCGATCATCACACAGTTCCCTTACATGTTTTGTGCTGTTTGCCATTCTGCCTCCTTTCCTGTTTCGAATATATAAGTTTCCATAAAGAAATTCATTGCACGGCGTGCAAAATCGAATCTCATTAAGTAGCTGCTGAAATTATAGATTTTGGATGCAACGATCTGAATCACAGAAGTCCAGCCATATACACCGGAAGATAAACGACGTCATCAGCGATCTTCAGATCATCCGTATGCAGGATGTATGCAGTATTCAGCTGTTCCTTATACTGCAGCCTGAATTTGTTCAGTGAAGAATAGGTATAACGTTTGCCGGATTTGACTTCGATCGGTGATATGTTGTGTCTGCTTGTCGTTTTTGACTTTGAAAGAAGGAAATCGATTTCCATTCTGAGATCTTTATTGTCCCTGGATGGATTGGAATAGAAATACAGCTTATGTCCCGATGCAGCAAACATCTGGGCAACGATATTCTCAAAAACCATTCCTTCATTGACTTCCAGTTTTCCCAGCAGGATCTTCTTGTAGATCTCGCTGTCTGTCAGACCGTTTTCATCGAAGGCATGCGATATCAGCAATCCGGTATCTGCCATATAGATCTTCATGGTCGCGTTGTCACGGTTCAGTTTCAGTCCGATATTCGGCTCTGTTGAATTCCAGCAGACATTGACGATCATCGCGTCTTCAAGCCACATAAAAGCGTTCTCGTACTCGCGGAATCTTGCACCGGATCCGAGGGAAGCCAGCACGAATTTCTTTTCGTGTTTAGAAAGTTGGGTAGGTATTTCATCAAAGATCCTTTCAACTTTATATGCGTAACTCCTGGCGTGTTTCATGATATCTTCCCTGTACAGAGTAAGGATATCTCTCTTGACAGCATCGACCGCGTCAAAATCATGCGTATCTGCGTACTCCTTTACCGCCTGGGGCATCCCTCCGACGATCAGATACTCTCTGAAACGGGTCATGGCTTTTCTGTGAGCAGCCTGTCCCATCGGCTTTTTCTGTCTGAAACACGATTCGATAACAGGCATCAGCGTTTCATCGTTCAAAGCCCATAAGAACTCCTCGAAGTCCATCGGATACAGTTTGAAATGCCTTTCTTCGGACGGGATCAGGATATCGGAAACATTCTCTTTTATCGAAACCAGAGAACCGGTTTCGATATAATCAAATCTTCCGTCAGCCACCAGATATTTGATTGCCGCGCGTGCTCTTGGAAAAAACTGTACTTCATCAAAGATAATTACCGATTCTCTTTCGTACAGTTTCTTTCCATAGATTGCGGAAAGAGTCTGAAAAAAGGAATCCAGATCATTCAGAGAATGGTTGAACAGATCCTTGACATCATCATCAGCTTTGAAGAAATCGATCAGAATGTATGATTTGTATTCATTGCGGGCGAACTCTTCGGCAATGTAGCTTTTTCCGACACGTCTGGCTCCGTCGATCAGAATTGCGGTTTTTCCCCTGCTGCTGTTTTTCCAGTCAAGCATCCTGTCATATATTTTTCTTTTCATATGAATTCCTCACTAAAACGATATTAATTTTATATCTTATTCTCACTAAAATAAAAATAACATGTTGTAATCACGAAATCAAGAATAATAATTTATAGAATCATCACTAAAACAAGAATATTTGAAAGCATTTTTCTCTGAATAATAAAAAAGAACCTATTTACTTGAAATAGATTCTTGAAAAATGCTCTGGTGTCATAGGGGGGATTGTTACGAACTTTTCCCCTGTTTTATACGACTCAAAAAGAAGAATCGCTTGTTCAACCTCATAATAGCATAAATGTCTGTATTTGCAATATCCCTTCATGTCTCTTTTCATGCCAGGAAAAGCGTTCGTAAGTGTCCCTACAAACTTTTTTTGTAAACCCCCGAAGGGTCCTTACAGGGATAGGTCAAACCTGTGTCTTATATTCAGGATAAATCCGATTACGAGATTATCTCACGGATCTCAAAAGACATATCTTCATTAATAAGCTTATGCTGGATCTTATCAGCCACCATCCGATCGATCGGCGTGTAGTAGAAATCCTCAGGATGTTCATTGATGATCTCATCAGAGAAGATATAACCTACAGGATACAGATAAACAGAATAGGAATATGCGTCCTTCCCTGCTCCATCGGATTCGTTCAGATCATAGTTGATCTGTACTTCCTTTTCTTCCTCGAACCGATAGTAATCCAGATATGCTACAGTCTGTCCGTTTTTGACCAGGCGGAAATGAGAGATTCCCATTTCCTGATCGGCATCATAGACTTCAATATCGTTCAGCGAAGAGAATGCATACTGATAATGAGGAATTGGGCCGATGAGCTGACAGTCAGCAATTTCTTCCGCATTCTCCTTCAGATAATCGCTGATGAAAGTCAGGTCTGATTCATCTATAGCACCATAATCGTAATCGTTGATGCTGATGTTCAGATCCATTTTATTGATCAGATCAAGATCCACTTCACTCTTCTGAATCTCATCATTACCTAAAGTGATATCAAACCCTCTGATCTGTTCTATGAGATCTTCATTCTCGAAGAAAGGAACAGCCAGAGTCCCGTAGTCGTCTTCGTTTACGACATACAGACCTGCATCGCTGGTATTCAGCAGATAGAATCTTTCTGATGCGATGACATCAAAACTTTTTTCGTCATAGACCGGATAGTACTGATAACTCCATCTGGGATTTTCATGCTCATAGACGTTCGTTGTGATCAGACAGACCGGGAGATCATCGATATACAGAAGATAGTTGAGATCGTATCTCCATTTGTCAACTTTCGTTTCATCCATCTGCACGTATCTGTCGATCGGCGAGCTCAGATAGAAGGTTCCTTCTCCCTGATGTTCATCCAGATAGTCAAAGACTCTGCTTTCATATCTTGAGGATCGCTTTCCGCTTCGATACAGTTCCAGGATCTCGTTGGACAGATCTGAAGCTATGATCTTTACATAGGAAAGATTGAGTTGGCTCAGTCCGTCATCCATCTTCATCGCATCTATGATTTCTTCTTTTGAACTGTGAGGTGAGAAGAATCTCAATGTTTCATTCCGGGTGATGCTGTCCTGCAATATCAGCGTCTCGATCCAGGCACATATGAGCTCATTGTTCTCCTTGATGCACCAGCAGGTCGCACGGCACTGAAGGTCTTTGTTTTCAAGATCCCACAGATAGGTCCTCTGATAGTATTTATAATCTTCCGAATAAGTGTTTCCCGGCAGTCTTGCATCTTCTATTCCGCCTTCCATGCTCATTTCGATGATTTCCGGTTCGTGGCCCTCTATGGAAGGAGCCAGACCCATCATCTTCTCATAGCCGTCGTTCAGAGAAATATTAGGGAAAACCGATCTGAAAACATCATTGTCTTTCATAGAACATGAACATAAAAACAGAATAATCAGCAATAAGGCTGTTGCTCTCACGTGCGGTCTTTTGCTATTGTTCATTCGAATCTTCTCCCTTCGACAATGAGCTTTGGAATATTCATATGGATAATCCCGTTCCTTCTCTGGATCGGATCGTTTCTTGTCAGGACATACTTCGGATAATTGTCTGAAATCATCTCAAGGGGTCTGTACTCCCTGTCTTCGGTATCTCTGCTGTTCATGATCGTCATGGCCACTTGAATGTATGCGTAATTCATCATGTTGTCTCTGACGATGAAGTCGCACTCAAGGTTTCCGATCCTGCCGATGCTGACATCATAGCTGCAGCTTCGTGCATACTGATAAACGATATTCTCTAGGACCGGACCGTAGTTGATCCTGTTGTCGGTATTGTGGATGAAATAGAACGAGAGATCCGCCAGATAATACTTCTGTTCGCCCCGTATGGATCGCTTCGACTTCAGATCGAATCTTCTGCATTCGTAGATGATCTTGGCATCCAGAAGCACCTGGATGTATCTGTTCAGCGTGTCCCTCTTGATACTGATGTTTTCCTTCTGAAGCTCATCAAGGATGTTGCTTAAACTCATGGTAGCACCGAAATTGTTCAGGATGAAGGTCTGCACCTTGTCAAATGTATCCTTATGTCTGATCTGAACTCTTCTTCTGATGTCCTTCTTGAATATCTCGTCGATGACGCTTCTGGCATAGGTCCTCTTGTCTTCAAGCAAATCATATTGTACTGTTCTGGGGAAGCCTCCTTCCAGGATATAGGAATCAAGTTCCTCCTCAAGGTGCTCCGATACCGGTTTTCCGTACATCTTCTTCATTCCGATGTATTCATCGAAAGTAAGAGTGAACAGTTCAAACTCAATATACCTTCCGGTCAGCTTGGTAGCCAGTTCTCCGCTGAGAAGATAGGAATTCGATCCGGTGATAAAGATGGAATATTCCCCTTCTTCCCTTAGCGCGTTGATCACCGGTTCAAACCCCTCGACATTCTGTATCTCGTCAATGAACACATATTTCGTTCCTTTGGGGTGTTTTTCCTGAAACAGAAGTTTTTCCAAGTCGTCTGCTGTCTTGATGTTTTTGTAACCATATCTGTCAAGATTATAGAAAGATACATTCTCCCGAGGGATCCCGCTTTCCGTCAGTTCATCTGCGATCATCTGCATCAGGCAGGACTTGCCACATCTTCTTACACCGCTGATGACCTTGATGATATCTGTATCGTGGTAAAAACCTCTGATCTTTTTCAGATACTTCTCTCTTTTATAAAGTTTCATATGATCCATAAAAAACACCTCAGTTAAATCATAACCAAGGTGTTAAAAAATGTCAATTTAGAGGGTATATTTTCTATTTTTCTTGATTTATATACCCTATACAAGATAATTTGGTGCCATAGGGGGGATTGTTACGAACTTTTCCCCTGTTTTATACGACTCAAAAAGAAGAATCGCTTGTTCAACTTCATAATAGCATAAAAGACTGTATTTGCAATATCTCAGAATTCTTATTCAGGAATCTGTATCATTTGGTCTGTGTACAGTTCATTCAGCATGAATTCCGGATATTCTCCAGTAAAAGCTTTTCCCGCAATTTCATCTCCCTGCAGAAAAAACATGAACCAGGCAGTTACATATCCGTCTGCGAAGTAGAGCATTTCTCCGTGGTCACAGTCATTTCTTCTCGCCAGAACCTTAGCGACATCATCTGATATGTTATCATAGGTTTTCTGCATACTCTCCAGCGGGGAAATGGCGGAATCTGTCTGCCCGGTTGAACCGATCATCAGTGTATTCGCATGGATAAGAGAAGAATCGGAATCCCATAATAAAGCTTTCGCCATGTCTGTTTCTGTTGAACTTAACATGACCGCTGCTTTTATCATATCGGAATGCGGATGGATCGTGATGCCATTGATAACTCCAATTCCACCCTGGGAATGTCCCGTTACACCGATATTATCAAAATCTATATGTCCTTTCAGCGGACTTTCGTCTTCATTTGAACTGTAGGAATCTGTAAACAGCAGATATCTGATCGACAACTCCACTCCTTCTCCATAGAACGAGTTGTTTTCTTCGTTTGCAATCGTTATAAATCCCCATGACGCCAAATGTTCCTGAAGCGCAGGGTATTTGGAGGCCGGGGTTCCTGTTCCGTTCAAGAATATCACAACAGGTACTTTGCCCAAATTGTAAATATCTTTCGGATAGTACACTTCAAACTTTTCCAAAGACGAAACTGTGGCACTTTCTAAATGTTCAACTTCATAGCTG
>JAFRJA010000190.1 GCA_017432545.1 Erysipelotrichaceae bacterium | reverse complement strand
TGATTCCAGAGGATATCCTTTAATCTTGGCTTATAAGGATCATAAAAAGTGGCTTCAGAATGATCATAATAGATCTTCTTGAATTCATCGGCATTATTATGAAGACTCTGGTCAATCATCTGTAATCATTATAAAAGAAAACACAGGGCATACTGAATCCCTGTGTCATAAGCAGAAAAGTGATAAGTTCAGTTAACGTGAGCGGATGCGAACTTTTTTATGTTTATTGCTTGAAAAGGAAGATTAGATAAGCTACTTTAAAGATAAGGAAACAGAAGATGAAACAGGCAGATGTTTTGAAAACAGAAAAAAATTTTGAGGAATTGATCAGGCTTCTGGATAAAGTGGAAGAAGATGAGGTCCAGGCCATTTATGATGGTATAGCGAAAGCAAAGATGGTCAGTTTTGAAAAACCAGAAAACAGAAGGATCGGAATCGCAAAAGGATTATTCCCGCCTCTTGATCTGGAGGAATTCAATTCTCTGAATGAAGAGATCGCAAAAGAGTTCTATGGAGAGTAAAAGGTCTCATAATGAGACTTTTTGTATGGAATCGGGACTTTAATGCTGTTGTATACGTTTACATAATAAAAAAAACAGAATATCTGTATTTGCGGACTTTATAATAATATTAAGGTAGATAGTATATGAAGAAGAGAAAACTCAGCTTTACAACCCGTTATGTATTGTTGTTTGGTGTCTTACTCGTTGTTACCAATCTTATTTTGGGTGTTGTAATTCTGAATCAGTCAAAATATGCGATGCGTTCGCTGATAAACAAGAATATGTTGGATATTGTTAAATCAGCGGCCAATTCGATAGATGGGGATATTCTGGGAAGTCTGACAGAAGAAGATGTCGGTTCCGAGAATTTTAATCATATTTCCGATCAGCTCACCGTTTTCATGGAGAGTGTCAATATTGAATTCATCTATGCCGTTAAAGAAGCGGGTCCGGACTATTTTGTTTTTACCGTGGATCCTGATCCTATCGATCCCGGTGAGTTTGGTGAAGAAGTACTGGTCACGGATGCTTTAAAGCAGGCCGCCAAAGGTGTTGCGAGTGTTGATATGGCTCCGGCAGCTGACAGGTGGGGAAACTTCTACAGCGCCTATTCTCCGGTCTTTGATTCAAAAGAAAATATTGCCGGTATCATCGGTATTGATTTTGATGCGGAGTGGTATCAGCAGCAGATCGACAAGTATACTGTTTCGATTGTGGCCATCGATATCATTTCGGTGATCATCGGTATCGCTGTTGTATATTACATCACCTATAATGTCCGCAAGAAGATGAACGATCTTAATGCGAGCGTAGCTGTTCTTTCTGATAATGTGGACAGCCTGATGTCGGAGATGGCAGAATACGCCGGTTTTGAAAGAAGCGTTGAAAAGAACAATGATGATGAAGATAAGGATGAGCTGGAACAGCTGGGTGACAAGATCAATGCCATGCAGAAAGACATGGATGTCTATCTCAACTATATGCATGCCCAGGCTTATACTGATTCATTGACCAATGTCGGTAATTCCACTGCTTATCATGAAAAGATCAAACAGATCAACGAACAGATCAAAGAAGGAACGGCTGATTTTACTGTCGTGGTCTTTGATGTGAACAGTCTTAAGGAACTCAATGACAATTATGGTCATGAGTGTGGTGATATCTATATCAAAGCTACCGCTAAGGCTATAGCGGAAGTTTTCGGTGTGGCTGATACCTACAGGATCGGTGGTGACGAGTTTGCGATCATTCTTGATAAATCCAGTGATAAGAAACTGAAAGATCTGCTGGAAGAGGTCAATAAGAATGTCAGGAAGTTCAATGAATCTGATAAGGGCTTTGATGTGGATCTTTATGTCTCCTATGGATATTCATCATACAGAAAGAAAACGGATAAACTGTATCGTCAGGTCTTTGCGCGAGCTGATAAGAACATGTATAAATACAAAAAACAGTATTATGAAACGATCGGTAATCGAAGGGCAAGAAATACATCTATTGAAGATTAAAAACAGCTACGATTCATTCATAACTGTTTTAATATCCAATGTGTTTTAGTGCTGGATCAGAGATTTTCTTCTTTCAGAGCCTTGAGTGAATTCTCATAGGTCTGAAGGATCAATCCGTCCTTGATAAAGGCGTTCAGGTATTTAGGCTTGAGTGCTTTTTCATAATCATCGGTCAGTACTTTGTATTCCGGAATGGATTGAATGATTATATTCGGAATAATCAGGCAATCTTCTTCTTTGCCTTCGACATAGGTCACATAGACAAAGCCCTTAGGAATGGAAGTCTGATGGGTCGAGAACTTCTCGATGATCGTGGTCTCGAATTTCTTCATGTCGTTGTCAAAGAGGTCCACATTGAGTTTCCAGTAGACGTGATTCTTTAATCTGGCGTCTCTGCCGAATCTGACGAAAGTGCCATCTTTGATCTTGGCTAGGGCCACATCGCCATTGGCGACAGCCTTTTTGATCATGTTTTTATCGGCATTCAGATCATAGTAGGAATAGATAGTAGAAAGCAGAAATAAAAACAAGACAAAGGCTATGATAGTAGGCAATTTATTGCCTGCCCATTTATCTCTGGTCATGATCAATGAGACGATACTGATGATGTCGATCAGTACAACAAGTCCCAGTAAAATAGTGGATCTTTTATATATTTTTAACTGCATTTTAAGTCCTTCTTTCCTTAAAATTCTATCATTTAAAATCAATTATGTGAATTGTGTGAGAATTATGTGAAATTTGTTGAAAGCGCTTTTTATAAGTACTACAATTAAATCATAAGGAGGCTTAAATTATATGAGCAATTTAATGTTAGGTATAATTCTGGGCTTATGGTCAGGTGTAGCTATGGTCCTGGATTTATCCGGTTTAGGTGTTCGTACCCCTATAATTACAGGATTGCTGGCTGGTTTATGCGTTGGAAACGTAGAGATGGGCTTAAAGGTTGGTTCCATTATGCTTATCAACAGCCTCGGTTTCTATACTTATGGTGGTGCAACTATTCCTGACTTCATTACTGGTGCTATCTTCGGTACAGTAGTTGGAGCTAAAACAGGAAACGTGGATGCAGGTATCGTCGTAGCTCAGGGTATCTCTCTGTTAATGTCAGAAATGGATATCTTAGGTCGTGCTACTACTACTGTATTCCAGCACATGGGTGAAGCAGCTCTTGCTCAGAACAACATCAAGAAGTTTGAACTTTCTACTTTATTAGGTGTTCTTCCTTGGGCTTTATCAAGAATGCTTCCAGTCTTATTAGGTATGGTCCTGATAGACAACGTCGTAGCTCTGACAAACTTCGCTGTTTCAATTGAGTGGATCGCTAATGGTTTAAGAGTTGTAGGTAAGGCTTTACCGGCTGTCGGTTTCGCGCTCTTACTCTCTTACATGGATCTGAAGAAGTACTGGCCATTCTTCATTATCGGCTTCGTTCTTTACGCTTACGCCGGTATGGGCACAGTAGCTCTTGCTTTAGTAGGTTTGGCAGCTGCTAGTTTCGTAGTAAAGGGAGGTGCTGAATAATGTCTAAAAAATTATCTCAAGCCGCTTTAAAGAAAGCATGCAACAGACACAACTGGGCATTACAATGGTGCTGGAACTATGAAAAGATGCAGGCCGCTGGTTATGCATATGCAATGGTTCCTATTTTCAAAGAGTTATATGATGGTGAAGAAGAACAGTGCAGACAGCTCGAAAGACATATGCAGTTCTACAACACTCACCCAGGTGCTTCTGCATTGATCTGCGGTGCCGGTGTTGCTCTTGAAGAAGGTGGACAGCCAGAAGTACACGACAGCCTGAAGGTTGCCTTAATGGGTCCTTTAGCTGGTATCGGTGATACTATCCAGGCCGTATTAGTTACTCCTCCATTCAACATCATCGCTGCCGGTTTAGCTAACGAAGGTTCAGCTATCGGTGCTATCTTAGCTTCTACTCTTCCTCTTCTGGCGTTATTCATCCTCAGATGGCCATTATTCAACTATGGTTACAAACAGGGTGCTAACGTTATCAACGATGTATCAGGCGCTGGTACAATCGACAGACTGCAGGTTGGCGCAAACGTCCTCGGTGTTACTGTCATGGGTGGATTTATCCCTTCAATGATCGGTGCATCATTACCGGTTAAATTAGGTAAAGACCTGACAATCGACGGTGCTACTGTTGAAGCCAAGACTTTACAGGAAGTATTAGATGCTATCTTCCCGTATCTTGTTCCGCTTGGACTTACATTCGGATGCTACTATCTGATCAAGTATAAGAAGATGTCTCCATTGACAGTCATTCTTATCCTCTTCGTCGTAACATTCGTTTTAGGCGCAATCGGCTGGATGGCTTAATAGTCAACTAAGCAAAAATCAATGAAACGCAGACCTTGATGATCTGCGTTTTTTTGTGAATTCTATCTTGATGTAAGCGCTTAAATGAGTGCTATAATTATTTATAGAAATACGGAGGATATCATAATTATGATTAAACATTTACGAATCGATAACAGATTGATTCACGGTCAGGTTGCGGTAACCTGGATGAATTCGATCGGTGCTGACAAGATCATCGTCTGCAACGATAAGGTTGCGGCTGACCCAATTCAGAAGATGGCTTTACCGATGGCTGCCAGAGGCAACACCGTATATGTATTCACAATAGAAGAAACGATCAACTATGCCAAGGAACATCCGGAAGAGACAATGTTCGTTATCTGCAAATTCCCTTCAGATGCCTTAGCAATCTTAGAGTCAGGTGTTGAAGTGCAGGAAGTCAACGTTGGTAACGCTGCTCCGATCCAGGGCACTCAGTACAAGATGGTCACCAAATCCATCGCTGTTACGGAAGAAGATGCCAAGGTCTACCGCCAGATCGCTGAACTGCGCGGCGGCGTGCTCAACAGCAGACTGACGACTATGAATGAGACCGACAACTTCCTTGAACTCTTAAGCAAGAACGGTCTGTAATTCTTAACTGAACAACTTATGAGAAGGGCTGATAAAACAGCTCTTTTCTTTTGTGCTAAAATGGATGTTATGGAAGAAAAAAGAGTATATGAATATATACCGGTCGAAGAAATAAAACCGGAAGGCCAGTTTTTAAAGGCGGTCTGTTTCAAACCGAAAAGAGCCATCTATAGCTGTTTGATTATCGGCGCGGCTTTGATGTTTATTAATAATCTCTATGCAAGACTTTTAGGAGTCGTCTTTATTCTGATGTCATTTATCGTGCTTAAATTGGTAAGTGATCACAAAGTCATCGATATTTTTGATAAGGGTGTCATGATCTATGGCGATAACGAAAACAGGACAGCCTGTTTCATCAGTTATGACGATATCGTGGAATGGAATATCAGACATGAAGACGGTCATGACATGATCTGTTTCGATCTTAAAGACGGAAGTAAGATCATCAAAGATTCCTTTGAAGTAGATTCAGCCTTCAAAACTTTATATGGTCTGATGAAGGAAAAAGAAAGCAATTATATCAGAACGCAGATAGACAAAGAAACGCCATTAAGGTTATCAGATGCGTTAGCCAACATCAGACGCTTCTTTCTCAAGAAATAATCAGATATTCTCAAGGATCTCAATGATCCTTTTTTTAGATTCCTTACTCAAGGTATCGGTAAACATCTCATAGGTTATGAATTCAAAATCGATCGGCAAGACATACGGTCCGTAGCCGTTTGAATAACTTACCAGCATTTTCTTATTGAGATCGATATAGTTCATGTAATGAGAGAAGATCTCGTTTGGGAAGAAGATAACTTCAACGCTGCCTAGATCAAGACCGACGATCATCGCTTCTTTGATCAGCTTGCCGAAAATCATATTGTTGGACTTCTCGAGTTTTTCTCTTTCGATCTTGCCGAGTCTGATCGTCTCTTTCTCTCTTTCACTGAGATCCTGACGGATCTTGGAAAGATCGATCGGGGTGAACTCGTGTTTGAAATCAACCGGGAAAGCCCGGTAATTAATTACTAAAGGAACCTTGTTTACTTCTTCCTTGTATAAGCTTTCTATATCTTCATAAAGCCGGTCACCAAGTTCCATGACATCATCATAGCTCTGGCCGTTTCTGACAAAACGCGATGAGATATCACCGGCCGCTCCTTGTAAGAATGTGAAATCGCAATCAGGATGATCATCTTCCAGTTTCTTTAAAACATAACCGGGATATTCAGCTGAAAAATAAGGAACATTAGCCTCCAAGATCGTCGGATGGCAATTGTAGTAAATGATCGAGAAGAAGTTGTGCTCCGCTTCATAGAATCTGATTAGACAGAGATATTCATTATCAGTCTCATAACCGGAGATCCTGGATTTACCGACCGCGGTGGTATGTAAACGCTGATAGGAAGAAGTAACATTATTGATCTTACGATATTCCATCGTTTTAACTTCTTTGATAAGCAGATCATAGAGGTAGTCGACATATTCAGGATCTCGGACACTGTTGGCGTAGTGAGTATGAGTGGCACTGGTTATGACATGGATGTTGTCGGAATGGTAATAGTTCCTGAATTCTTCTTCCAGCATGTCTCTGTGCTTCAGATCAAAAGCCAAAAGATCAAAAGAAAAATGGATGATCCAGCTGTTTTCATCTTTTAAGGCCGATACACGCGCAAAGAGATGATCGTGATATTCAAACAGTTTTTCAATCTGGCAGGAATGACCGCATTGAGTGGTCGGGAAAGGTGATTCGATATTGATCTTCTTGAATGAATATTCCATAGAAACTCCTAGATCAGTTTGAAATGTTTAAGGGCTTTGTATAAGCCGTCTTCATCGATATGTTTACACACATAATCAGCGTGTTCTTTGACAAAATCCGGGGCATTGCCCATGGCGATCGAAATACCGCAATAGTCCAGCATCTTTATGTCATTATCCCCATCACCAAAGCACATCGTCTCTTCGACCGGGATGTTGTAGTGTTCACAGACGGCTTTGATGCCGGAGACTTTGGACATGCCTTTCGGGACGATGTCGAGTGCTCCTTCATGCCAGATCGTGATCTCCGCTTCATCTTTTAAGGACATGATCTCATCAAGCTCTTCTTTTTTGTCAAAGAAAGCCGAAGCCATATAGATCTTTTCACCTTTGTATGGTTTTACATCCGGAATACCCGAAGAGATCGCGTTCTGCACATGACGTACCAGATCGTTACAGTAATTCAGCAACATGTCATCAGGAGTACAGAAATAGATCGGATATAGTTTTTTATTAAAGGCGTTTATTAATATATCTTTGAGTTTCCCTTCAACCGTTTTCTCGTAAAGTATACCTTCGGTATTTGAGATCGCTACCTGGCCATTGCTTAAGATATAGCCGTCCAGTAAAACATCGCGCATATCAAAATAGTTGAGTTCTACTTTCGCGCGTCCCGAACAGAGAAAAGTCAGGATCCCGTTTTCGTGGAGTTTCTTTAAGGCTTTGAGCGAACTTTTCGGAAAAGAAGAGGTCGTGTGGGAATAGAGCGTGTTGTCAAAATCAAAAAAGATAATTTTCGTCATAATGTTTAATCTGTACTAATTATATAATGGAATTGGAGGCATCATATATGAAGAAAATCAATATCGGCGTTATTGGTTCAGGTTTTATCGTACCTGTATTTATCGAACAGAGTAAACGCTTTAAAGAATATCATCTGGTCGGGATCTGGGGCCGGCATGAGGAAAAACTGATCGGTTTCAAAGATGAATTTGAATATTACACCACTGATCTGAATAGACTGTTAAGTGATGAAAAGATCGATGTCGTTTATGTTGCCTTACCTAACAAGCTTCATTTTGAATATGCCTACAAAGCTCTTAATCATGGCAAACATGTGATACTGGAAAAGCCTTTTACCGTAACTTATAAAGAGGCGAAGACCCTTATTGACTATGCGCATAAACATGAACTGATCATCTTTGAGGCGATCACGACGATCCATAATCCTTTATATAAGAAAGTAATGAAGATGGTCGATAAACTGGGTGAGATCAAGATGATCGAATGTGACTTCTCGCAATATTCACGCCGTTATGATCGCTTCAGAAAGGGCGAGATATTGCCGGCTTTTGATAAGAAACTGGCCGGAGGAGCACTTTATGATCTCGGGGTATACAATATCCATTTTGTGACCAGGACCTTTGGTGAACCATATAAGGTCGAATATCTGGCCAATATCGAAAAGGGCGTCGATACATCAGGTGTGCTGGTAATGGATTATAAGAACTTCAAGGCTGTCTGTATCGCGGCCAAGGATTGTAAGGCTGAATCTTATGGTCAGATCCAGGGTGATAAAGGTTTTATCCGCTGTGAGACCACAACGAGCCGTTGCGGGGCTTTCCGATATAAACCGAATAGCGGTAAAGAAGAATTCTATTGTGACAATGATAAAGAAGAATTCACAGGCTGGAAACATGAACTGAAAGAGTTCAGGCGCCTGTATATGAATAAAGATTTTGTAAAGGCCAAAGATTATAATGATCAGACTCTGATAGCTGTAAGAGTTCTGGAAAAGGCTATGAGATCAGCCGGATTGGATTATTGAAAAGGAGAATAAATATATGATCAATGTGGGAATTATCGGTTCAGGTTTTATCGTACCAATCTTTATTGAAGCGACTAAACTGGTCAAGGGTTACCGTTATGCCGGTATAGCATCGCCGGTCGAGGAACAGTTAAAGGCTTTAAAGGAAAAGTATAATATCGGTTACTATTCGACAGATAATGATGTCGTTTTAAGTGATCCGAAGATCGATGTCATCTATGTAGCCGTACCTAATGGCTTACACTATGAGATCGCCAAGAAAGCTTTAGAAAACAATAAGAACGTGATCGTGGAAAAACCGTTCACGGCTTCCTATGAAGAGGCTAAAGAACTGATCGATCTGGCCAAAAAGAAAAAGAAGATCATCTTTGATGCGGTTACTTTATTACATCTTCCTAACTATGCCAAGATAAAGAGTCTTTTACCGGAACTTGGTGATATCAAGATGGTCGATATCAACTTCTCGCAATATTCATCACGTTATGACAAATTCAAGAACGGGATCATCTTGCCGGCATTTGACTATAAACAGGCCGGTGGTGCTCTGATGGACCTTGGGATCTACAACATCAATTTTGTTTTAGGCTTATTCGGTATGCCTAAGAAGAGCGAATACTTCCCGAATATCCTGAAGAAAGTCGATACTTCAGGCGTGCTGGTACTTGGTTACGGAAAGTTCAAGGTGAGCTGTATCGCGGCCAAGGACTGCAAAGCGCCGCTAAGTGTATGTATCCAGGGTGATAAGGGCTATATCAAATCTGATGATGCTTCAAGTGTCATCA
This sequence comes from Erysipelotrichaceae bacterium, assembly GCA_017432545.1. GTDB lineage: Bacteria > Bacillota_I > Bacilli_A > Erysipelotrichales > Erysipelotrichaceae > Colivicinus. The sequence continues at coordinate 13,626 of JAFRJA010000190.1, read as the reverse complement.
ATACCTTCCGCCACGTTAGAAATGACGGCAGTGAAAAGACTTATGCCTTAAATAAGTATCCTGACTGTGTACATTACCATGAGTATCTGAATTTCCGAAATATCTTCAATAAGAGGGATCTCAAGAAGGCTCAGGAACTGAATGCCTTTACGTTAAAGACGATGAAAGTAAGAGATGAGGCTTTAAAGAGTGGAAAGATAAGTTTCAAATAAAAAGGTATCTTTTGATACCTCAGTAGTTGTTTCTGATCTTGAGTGTTAAGGCGACGATCGCAATGAAGTCGACAGCCATCGTCAGGAATTCGATCACATACATCGCATAGAGATTCATGCCTTCAAAGTTCTGCATCCTGGCATATAGAGGCATCAGGACGCTTAAGGCTGATAACAGCACGATCAGGATCACGAGCCTTGGCGTCGTGAAATTGCGGGCCATCTGGACGAAGATGCTTTCTTTTTTGACGGGGTGCCAGTTCTCGGCTTCCGGCAGCTTGTAGAAGAAGAAGACGCGGAAGAGAAGTTCATAGCTTATAAACAAGACCGCAAAGATGATCAGGGCCATCAGATAGTTGTTTGAGAATAAAGACAGAGAACCTAAGGCTACAACCAGACATAATGGCAGCATAGCCGTAAAGATCGTATAGGTCTTGACGTCAGAACTGGTCAGGATATAGCCCTTGTTGGTGAGGATATCATAAAAGATCGTTCCTCTTTTGGGGTCCTGATAGATATACATTCCCGACAGATCAGATGCTTTGATGATTTTTCTTTGTGGCATAATGTGTTTCCTTTACCATATAAATTATACACGTTTTCTTGTGCTATGATTAAATTGAAAGGTGGATAGAATAAATGATCATTCAGAGTAAAAGAGTCTATATTGCTTCAACACTTATCCCGGCGCAGATCGAGATAGAGGGAGGCAAGATCAAGGCCATTTATAATTACGGCGAGAAGAACGTCGATAAGGATTTTGGGGAAGAAAGGATCGTTCCGGGTTTCTATGATGTCCATACTCATGGCTATCACGGTTATGATACGACAGCCGGCGGCAAGGATGGTCTGAAAGCCTGGTTGAAATATCTGCCAGCGGAAGGTGTCTGCGGCATCTGCCCGACAACTCTGACCCAATCACATGATACTTTGAAGAAGGCAGTCGCAGAAGTTGCGGAGGTCAAGAAAGAAGATCCTGAAGGTGCAGAGATCTTAGGAATTCACTTTGAAGGTCCGTATCTCGATGTGAAATATAAAGGTGCCCAACCGGAAGAATATATCGTTAAAGGCACAGTTGAAGAATTTAAAGAATATCAAAAAGCCTGTGACGATCTGATAAAGATCATCACTCTGGCACCGGAACATGATGAGAATTTTGAACTGACCAGATATTGTGCCGATACCGGTGTCAATGTCTCGATCGGTCATACCGATACTGATTATGAAACAGCGATCATGGCTCTGGCTAATGGGGCTCGAGGTTTTACGCATACCTATAACGGTATGACTTCTCTGTCTCATCGGGCTAATGGCGCAGTGGGTGCGGCTTTCAGAGCTCATGACACTTTTGCGGAATGCATCTGCGATGGCAACCACTCAACGCTGGCTGCCTTGAATATCTTCTTCAGGGAGAAACAGGGTTATGGTGTCATGATCACCGATTCGCTAATGTGCAAGGGCTATGAAGTCGGTTCGGTCTTTGATTTCGGCGGACAGGATGTCGAGATCTATCCTGATGGTTCAGCCCATATCACGACTGGTAAGAAACAGCTGGCCGGTTCAACACTCAAAGTCAATGAAGGTCTCAAGATCCTGGTCGAAAAAGCTCTGGTTCCTTTTGAGGTCGCTATCGATGCCTGTACGATCAATCCAATGCGTTATCTGAAGATGGATGATCATAAGGGCAGACTGATCGCCGGTTATGACGCCGATATCGTTGTCTTGAGAGATGACTATTCTGTTGAACAGACCTATTGCAAGGGAGTTGCGCAGTTATAGAAAGAGGTTCATCCTCTTTTCTTTTAAAGGCTATGAAAAAACCATTGATCGTTATTATCGTTATTATCCTTTTACTGGCGGGGGTTGTCGTGGGAATCAGCTTATTCAGAAAACATCGTTCAAATATTACAGTCGCCGATCTGCAGAAAAAAGAAGCCCGTTATGAAGATCTTGTGAAAGTTTCTTATTTCTCCGGAGGTGGTATGGAAGGATCGGTGTACAGAGAAGAGATCTATCTTGAAGATGGACAGCTTCTGGCTCAGATCGATAAATCATTATATATGGGTGAGCCTTTGATCGTAAGGAAATATAAAATCACCGACAATAATGCCTTGGAACAGCTGAAAGCTTATGTCAGGGAGTATAACCTCTCAGTCTGGGATACACTGCCACGAAGTGAGATCGAAGCCCTGGATGCGCCAGGGGTTTCCTGGACTCTGACTTTTAATGATGAAGGCAATATGTCCTGGGTTAGTATCAATGATGATCTGGTATTTCCGGAAGGCGGATATGAAGTACTCAGCGGGCTTATGAAACTGATCGGCGGATATATAAGATCCGGGGAACAGGTCGAAGCCTATATGTGTGATTTCTATGATGAGGATTACCGGATCTATGTAGGAAGAGATATCGATAATACGGATGAGGAAATAGAAAAGCTGACTTATGACTACTGGTCCAATGGCGAATACAGGATTGAGATCGATGAAGAAGGATTAAGGACCGGTTTTGGAAGTGATGATGACAATGAACCTTATCTGTTAGAAGAAACGGTTCATGAACCGTATAAGGATTATGACTGCGGATGGTATCAGATCTATGTGCAGAAAGACAGACATCTGTATATTATGGTCGAAGACTTCAACCTGAAGGTTGAAGATGACGAGGGAAAGACATTGATCATGGAGAGATAGGAAAGGATTGTTTATGGAATTCTTACGTAATCATCAGCTTGACATAATGTTGTATATGAGCGGTGTCTGTGGCATTCTGGCGATCATCTCGATGATGCCGAAGTTTGTCTCCCGCAAAAGAAGAAGCCTTCTTTCTTTGATGGAGGTCGCTTCTTTACTCCTTCTCAATTTTGACAGGCTGTCCTATATCTACCGTGGTGATACCGGTGATTTTGGTGGTATCATGGTCAGATTCACCAATGGGATGACCTATTTCCTGACGCTTCTGATCCCCTTGCTGGTCAATTATTTCATCTGGGATCTTTTCCAGGATGAAGGCAAGATGAAAACAAGACCTAAACGTTTCTTAATATGTGAGATACTGTTTGCGGTCGGTACGTTACTGATCATCATCACACAGTTTACCGGTCTTTATTATACTTTTGACACTCAGAACCGTTATCAGCGTTCTGAGTTGAATTTCATCAGCTATATCATTCCGTTTTTAGTAATCATCATTCAGGAATCGCTGCTCATTCAATATTCCGATCGGCTGAAAAAAGGACTGGTCGTCGCTTTGACTTTCAGTATTGCCTTGCCGACTTTTGCCTCGATCATCCAGTTTCTGTTCTATGGTGTCTCATTGACCAGTATCACCATGTGTGCAGTAGTCATCGTTTTCTTTATTTATACACTTTATTCTTTAGGTGATGAAGTTGGCAAAGCAAGGACCAGGGAACTGCAGTTCTATAAGGAAGCTCAGGAAAGAGAAAAACTCTTATTTGAAGAAACGACTGAGGCCTTGGCCAATGCGATCGATGCCAAGGATAAATATACCAGTGGTCATTCGATGAGAGTGGCAGTTCTTTCCCGAAAGATCGCCAAGAAAGCGGGTATGTCGGATGAAGAATGTGATCGGGTCTACTTCTCCGCCTTACTGCACGATGTCGGTAAGATCGGCGTACGTGACGATGTTATAAATAAGCGGGGGAAACTGACGGATGAGGAATTTGAAAACATCAAGCTTCATCCGGTGTTGGGCTATCAGATCCTTTCTTCGATCAGACAGTCGCCTTATCTGAGTGATGGAGCTCACTATCACCATGAACGCTATGACGGTACCGGTTATCCGGAAGGACTCAAAGGGGAAGAGATCCCGGTCATTGCCAGGATCATTGCGGTCGCTGATGCCTATGATGCGATGACTTCCTCGAGGAGCTATCGTGATGCGTTGAGTAAAGAGAAAGTAAGAAACGAGATACTCAAAGGTATGGGCAAACAGTTTGATACGAGGTTTGCTTCGATTTTGCTGATGATGATCGATAATGATACAGTCGATCAGGAAGACTGATTAATATGACAACAATTGATTTATGAAAAGGGTCGTCACATTTGTAACGGCCCTTTATGAAATTATCTGTTTTCTATCTGTTCGATCTCACCGGCTTTTTCTAAGGACATCTTGGTGAGTGATGGACCGACGAGTTCATAGATCAGTACGGATAACAAGATGACGTTTCTGATCAGAGAACCATTGACAGGTCCTAAGACCTGGGCAGAGTTGACCATGCCTAAGGCAACACCGGCTTGTGGGAATAAGGTGATCCCCAGATATCTGACGATATTCTCATTCAGTTTCATAGCCTTAGCAGGCAGACATGAACCAAGATACTTGCCGGCACATCTCATGATGATATAGACAGCACCGATCAGTAAGGAACTCGGTTGCGTGAAGACTTTGAGATCAAGTTCCGCACCACTGAGCACGAAGAAGGCAACGTACAAAGGTGCCGCCCAGTGATCAGTCCTTTCAAACAGATCAGCCGCACAGGCAGAAGTGTTGCAGAAGACCGTTCCCATCATCATCAGTACCAGTAAGGATGAGAAGGAGACCTTCAGATTGCCGAAACTGAATACCAGTGATGACAAAGCGATAGCCAGTAAGACAAAGGTGATCGTCATGGCCATGCGGTGATCATTGGAGAAGAAGATCTTTTCCAGCTGGGTTAAACAGAAACCAAGCAGTGAACCCAGGATGATTGAACAGATGATCTCCAGGATCGGGTTGACGATGATCGATATGAAATTGAGATTGCCGCCGTCGATCGCTTGGGCAACACCCAGTGAGATCGCAAAGATGATCAGACCGACAGCATCATCCAAAGCCACGATCGGCAATAAGAGATCCGTTACCGGACCATGAGCTTTGTACTGTTTGACGACCATCAGGGTTGCAGCCGGAGCTGTCGCTGAAGCGATCGCACCCAGAGTGATACATACCGGGATCGGTAAGACTTCCGGGCCAAGCATGAAGTGTAAGATGACTAAGGCGATATCAACGAGAATCGTGGCCATCATAGCCTGCATGATTCCGATGACGATCGTCGCCTTGCCGCTATGGGCGATCTTGTCCATCTTGAACTCGGCACCGATCGAGAAAGCGATGAAGCCTAAGGCGACTGTTGAGATGATGCCCAGAGCTTCAACTTCCGCAAAATTTTTGAAACCTATTCCTTCAATTCCCAATCTTCCCAGGCAATATGGCCCGACCAGTAACCCGGTCAGGAGGTAAACTGTTACATCAGGAAAGTTCAGGTGTAATAATTTAGTGACTCTTGTTAGAAGCAAGCCAGCCAGCAGGGTGATTGCGGCAGTCAGTAAAACGACCATAAACACGCCTCCATAAATAATATACAAATCTGTATTATAGTACCTTTTTTCCTAAAATCAATCTCTTATATCTCTTAAGAAAGAGTAACAGTAACCACTCGCGATGATGAAGGCTCCGCCGATGATATTGCCTAAGGTTACGGGAATCAGATTGCCTAAAAACATTGTTATGGTTATCTGTTTAGAGTAAACCATTGCCAGGGGAATAAAGTACATATTGGTGATACAGTGTTCAAAGCCGCAAAGGTAGAACAGCATCGTCGGGAAGAAGACACCGCAGATCTTTTCGACTAATGATTCACCCGCATATGACAGCCAGGCGCCGAGGTTGACTAAGACACCGCAGAGGATCGCTCTGCTTAAGGCTTCTACGAAAGTATATGATGTTTTAGTGTTTCCGACTTTGATGATGAAATCGATTATTACACCTTTAAAACTACATAAGCTGATGATAAAGACAAAAATGAGACTGCCGAAAAAATTGGTCAGATAGGCGATCGAAAGATAACGGAACAGTTCTTTGATCGTGATCTTGTGTTTAAAGAAACCGATCGTCAAAAGGAGGTTGCCGGTAAAAAGCGTACCGCCACAGCAGGTAGTTAAGATCGAACTGGTCGGGAAGATAAAAGATCCGATCACGTGATTATCAGTCATGGTTTCTGCAAGCTGGGCAGCGAAACAACCCATCGCCGAGTATAAGCCCGCAAAGATCCCTAAGATGATGATCGTTGTTAAAGAGGAGTTGGCCCTCTGTTTGGCGTGTGAAGAAAAGCTTCTGGTTGTTTCTAACGGTGAGATCATAACAGCACCTCCAGGAATATAACGTTTATTATATACCCTTAATTCAAAAAGAAAAGCCTCACTGAGAGGCTTGAGCTGATAGTCTGTCGTAGAGTTCCTGAGTCGGAACACAATAGACCTTATAACCCGGATTCAGGGCATAGAAAGTGCTAAGACTCATCGTATGTCTGATCCTGACATCACCGCCGTAACTGACGTTTCCTTCCGAGACCGTGATCGTGTTGTTGAGGTAATCAACTTCATCGACACACAGCACGTGACCTGATCCGTCATGGGAGTTCATGGTCGAGACGATCGACATCGTTTCCGGACGATCCGAGAGTTTGAACCAGTGTTTAAGATTTCCTTCTTCATCATAATAGACAGCCGTGTTATAGACGGTGTAGGCAAATTGCGAACCGTCACCGGTCGGCCTGTTGCCTGATGAATTGAAACCGAAGACATCGTAAAACCACATCTGGGCAAAGAAGGTGCACCAGTATCCGGCTGTCGAGCCATGGATCAGTCCGCGGTTGTACAGATCAAAGGCGTGAGACCACGCTGCTCTGGCTGCAGCGGAGCCACCTGAGTACCAGCCACCGAAGCTCGTATAACTGAAGTTGTGGTATACCGGTTTAGGCAGGAGTTCTTCGATCTCGATATAAGGAGGATCTTCTTCTTTTTCAAAGATATCAGTCGTATTGTGATAATAGCTTTCCATTTTACGGCGCGCAATCGACATCTCATAACCGTTATAGATCTTATCTGCTGTTGCCGCATCAACGATCTTAGGCATCATTAAAAATATAGAACAGACGAGTATCATTACCAGAAGTATATTTACTGTTGCTATATAGATCAGAGTCTTTTTCTGAACTCTGTGATTACCAAGTTCGTATAATGACGGAACTTTCTTTTGTGTACTGTTTAACATATTCATAACCGATACAACTACGTCATTATAATATATAATTTAATTATGTATAAGTATTTTTGCACATATTTTCTGCTTTTAGTGAATGTAATCGTTTTCTTTTTGATCAGAAGTGAAAAGATCGAAACAGAAGACCTTGTAATGTCTTATCACATGGTGTTCAACCGCAAACAGTACTATCGTCTGATAAGCAGTGGGTTCGCGCACCGGGAAGTCACACACCTTCTTTTCAATATGATTTCCTTATATAATATCGGCACTTTTGTAGAAGCTGTCTTCGGACACCTGTACTTCCTGCTGATATATTTCGGATCACTGATCCTGGGCCATATTCTTTCCTTACTGATCAAACACAATAATCATGATGACTATGCGATGTCACTTGGTGCTTCCGGTGCCATCTGCGGTATCATGGGTGCCTATTTCATGGTCATCCTTTATATCTATGGTTTCAGGGGCATGTATGATCTGCTTAGACCACTGGCTTCGCTGATCATGATCTCGATCCTGCCGGGTGTTGATGGCACGTCACATTTCAGCTGCATGGCGGTGGGGATGGCGATCTCATTTGTGATAATCAGATTCTTATAGGAGGTTTATAATGAACGAATATAACAACTTTGAACAGGTCAATAGAATCAGTAAAAGTGATTTTCTGACCAATGTCTTTACTTATCTGGGTATAGGACTTGGATTAAATGCTTTGGGTGCCATGGTCGGTTATTATTTCCTGCCGGCGCTTGGCAATGCCTATCCGGTAGTGATGATGATCCTGATCATTGTTGAACTCGGCTGCGCTTTTATGATGGGCAGGAATCTTGAAGGACGTTCTGTTTCTGCAGTCAGAGCGATGTATACGGTCTATTCTTTCATCAACGGTCTGACCCTGTCGGTGATCATTGCTGTCTATACGACGGCTTCCTTACTGATGGCTTTTGTCACCGCGACCATCGTCTTTGTGTCCTTAGCTATTATAGGCAAGACGACCAGATTCGATCTGAGCAGTTTTGGCAGAGTGTTCTTTATCGGCTTACTTGTCTGTATCATCGTTTCGACTTTGAATCTGTTTTTATTCAAGGCTACAGGCATTGAAATAGCTTTATGTTATGTTGAGACTTTACTGTTTATGGGTCTGATCGCCTATGACATGCAGATGATCGATCGCTACTATTCACAAAGTGATAACGAGAACTATGCGATCTTCGCTGCTTTCCAGCTGGAACTTGATTTCATCAATCTGTTATTGAGAGTGCTTCAGCTTTTCGGCCGCCGAAGAGATGACTGATAATCTATATATAATAAGAGGAATAATATATGGAGATCCTGAAAAAAGCCGATTATGAAAAACAGATAGCTGAGACCCGTGATGAGCGCATGGACTGGTGGCGCAAGGCCCGTTTCGGCATGTTTGTGCACTTCGGTCTTTATTCGATCATCGGCCGTCATGAATGGGTCATGGCGATGGAAGGTATCGATAAAGATGAATATGAGAAATATGCGGATCAGTTTATGCCGGAGGAAGGCTGCTGCAGAAAGTGGGCGAAGCTGGCTAAGCAGGCCGGCATGAAATACATGGTCCTTACGACCAGACACCATGAAGGATTCTCCTTATGGGATTCCAAGGTCAATCCTTTCAACTCCGTCAACTACGGCTGTCACAGAGACATCATCAAAGAATTTGTGGAAGCGTGTCGCGAAGAGGGACTCAAGATCGGTTTCTATTCTTCGATCATGGACTGGCGTCATCCCGATGGGGAAAGATGTGCCTATGATAATGAAGCCAGACGCCGTTTCCTTGATTACATTGAAGCTTTAAATACCGAATTATTGACCAACTACGGCAAGATCGATATCCTGTGGTATGATGTAGCTCAGCCGATGGAATCCTGGGAAGCCTGGGATTCTTTGGCTCGCAATCAGCGTTTAAGAGCTTTACAGCCGCATATCATCATCAATGACCGTTCCCGTTTAGCGGAAGACTTCGGTACTCCGGAAGGAAAGATCAGAGTCTTGGACAGAGACTGGGAAGCCTGCATGACTTTCAATGATATCGCCTGGGGCTATCTTGATGAAGCCCAGGCTTTACCTTACGCCTATACAGCGCAAAGGATCTTAAGGATGCTTAATACCTGTGCCTGCAACGGTGGCAATCTTCTGCTCAATATCGGACCGAAAGCTGATGGCTCGATCCCGGCTGATGCGATCAAACCATTGACTGAAGTTGGCAAGTGGCTTGAACAAAACGGCGAAGCTGTTTATGGTGAGCTTCATCCTAATCTTTTATCAGGATCATGGTACAGAGGCGGTAACGGTATTTCCGGTATCACTTACGGCAAGGATCTGAGATCTGTTTATCTGTGGAACTGGATCTCGCCACCGGAAGGCAAGATGTATTTCTCCGGCTGTTTTGCGGAAGCAACACGTGTAACAAAACTATCGACCGGGGAAGAAGTAACTTTCACCAACACCGGTGATCATCGCGTTGAATTGAGCGGGCTCAAGGTGGAAGAAGGTGAAATCGTTCCGGTCTATAAGATCGAATTTGATAAACCACTGGAATATAAACCGTTCCATAAATATCCGCAGATCTGGTATTGAAGTATAATGGCATAGGGAGTATTGAATGAGTATAGAAAGCAGTAAGAAAACACTTAAGGTCGTTGGTATCCTGTCAATGATCGTATCGATCCTGACTTTTATAGGAACTCTGATCTTTGCCGTTGCGGGGAACTATCTTATAAATGTTTCGCCTGAGACTTTGGGCGGTCATGAATTTGAGGATGTCTCCAATCAGCTTTTTTTCAGGGCTGTATTATTGATAGGCAGAAGCTTTGTGTCTTTTATTGATGGGCTTTACTCTTACCGTTCCGCAAAGAACAGAAAATATGTCAATGTTGCCTTTTATATTTCTATTTTTGCTTTAGCTTTTGCGACCATCGATTTTGTATCGATGTTCCTCAAATCTACGATTCCGCCGCTTACATTCCTGAATTCGTGTATCAGTGTAGCAGCTTGCCTGATGCTCAGTGTTGCGGCGTATACCATAAAGAATTATAAGGAAGAACCGCCGGTAGAACTTGAACCGATCCCGGTTCCAAAGATCGAACCAGAACCAGAAGTTGAAGAAAAAGCAGAAGAAGTCGAAGAAAAGGTTTCTTAAAAATCTAAAGAAAACGAAAGAGCTCATGAAGCTCTTTTATTGTTGTGGCAGATAATAATTCGGATGGATCACATCGTTACCAGAATCATCCCAATGGATCGTATCGATATAGGCTTTAGTGACTTTGACTTTAAGGTCGGCGTCATCACTGGTAAACAAGGCATATTCACCATTGATGGTTTTAGGAGAATCATCGGTCAATATGATCCAGGGGACATAGGCGTTTTCACTGTTTTTATATCCTCCTGAAGGATCAGTGCCATAGAAATCAGAAGGTTTGAGAGAATCATAATCCGCATTTGAGCGATAGCCGATCAGTAAGACATAATGCTCAGAAGCGATTCTTTCAGCTTCTTCATGACCGGCTGTTTTAGCGTAGGTGTCACCGACATAGAAAAGGACCGGAATGCCTTTGGATATTTCATCATAGGCCAGCTGAAGCACTTTGGATAAAGGATTATCCAGTGCGATATCCTTATAGTCAGCCCAGCGCCAGACCGCACCACTCCCATCATAATAAGTATAAGGATCGATACCGTTGCGGTTATACAGGATCGCTTGAGAATAGGCCAGACAATAGATGGCACAATGGCCCCAGTCATCCTGTTCACCGATATTGAGGATCAGACGCCGGTCAAAATCAAGTACATCGTAAACATCATCAGGATATATGATATGTTCATCATCTTCTTTTTCAACAACTGTTTCTGCAACTTCAGTCACATTATTGTTTTTTTCATCTTCATGAGTTACGATCTCTTTTTTATCATGCGAAAAAGGTTTTTTGGCCAAAAAGATCGAAACAACAAAAAACAGCAGAAGAAACAACAGAAGCTTTTTCATAATTGTATAAAAATTTATGTATTGTTTACTTAACTGTTATTATACATCAGCCAGCAAAGCAGTTTTTGACATTGTTCAGACTATACAACATTTATTCACCGATAGAATAAATATTGAATTCTAAAATATCGGTAAATTATAATTTTCTTATATTTTTTATGAAGAACGAAAACTGGCTTTCACCCGCATATTACAAAGACTTCTGTTGCAAGGCTGATAAATGTCGCCACTCATGCTGCAGTAACTGGCGCATCCCTGTCAGCAAAGAAGAATATCTGAAACTGATAACGGTTGAGTGTTCCGAAGATCTTAACCGCCGCATTCAGAATACTATTGTGATGCCTGAAACAGTTACCGATTCCTGTTACCGTTATATCTCCTTTAATTGGCTTGGTGAGTGTCCTTTGAATAATGATGGACTGTGCAGCCTGCACAGAGAAAAAGGGGAAGGATATCTGCCTGAGATCTGCCGTCTTTATCCACGCAGTCTGAAACAGATCAATGATGTAAGGATCGCATCATGTTCAAGTTCGTGTGAAAGAGTCGTGGAGATGTTAAGAGAAAACGATGCTTTAAATATCGGTGAGATAAAGATCAATGAAGAACCAAAACTGTTTTATGAAGTAGATGAAGAAGATATCAGAAAGATGATGGTCTTTGATGACTTGCTCAAAAAGGATGATGAGACACTGTCAGATAAGATCGCAATGATCTGCAAGATCATCAATAAGGAAGAGTTTGAAAAAGATTATTTCAGTAATGAAGACCCTTTAAACTCTGCGATCAGACTTCTTTCCCGTTTTTCTTCCAGCAATGAAGTCCTGGATAAGATCATTGAGCAGATCAGTGAAAGATATAAGGAAGATAACAGTTTATTTGAAAAAGACCGTACTCAATTTGAAAAGAATTTTCCGGATTGGATGGATTTCTTTGAAAGAGTGATAAACAATTCTATGATCTATGAGTGTTTTCCTTTTGTGGATAAAAGAGCTGATCAGACTAAAGTATATAAAGGCTTATGTGCGACTTATGGTCTGTTACGTCTGGTGTGTATCGCCAATAATGCGGAAGAAGAAAGTGAAGAAAAACTTGTTGATGCGGTATCGGCTTTATTCCATCTGATCGATCATACACCTTTCTATTACAATATCAGCTGTATCATCGATAATACCGCCATCTTATTGAAATTATAGATGTTGGTTTTAACTGTCTTTTTAATTTCAGTTATTCTGAAGATCATTCATCAGAACCTGCTGAATACACAGTTCTTTACGATATTTACCGCCATTGAATATATGAGTGAGCCTTTCGCCACCGCAGATATTTGAATAGATGAAGCTTTCGCACTTTGAAAGCAGATAGATGGCATAGAAATAATTAACGGTGGTATCTTCAACGTGAACATTATATGCTTTTTCATCCATGAGTTCGTGTTCGAGTTCAGCGATCGTCTCTACTTTCTCAAACTGTCTTACTTTAAATCTTTCCTGAGCAATAGCGATGAGCTTTTTCCCGAAAACTTTTTTCATTTCTTCCAACATATCTCCATCTTCGGTTGCCAGAAAGATACCGTCGTACTTGTCTTCTTCCATCCATTTTTCAATAAACGGAATCGCAACATCTGTTTTTACCGGCTTGGCCAGAGCAGCCATATCAGAGGTGAAGTAGTCTGAACCTCTTAGCAGGACGGCCAGCATGCGTTTGTCTCCGATTACAGCTTGCGCATATTCTTCCATCTGCTTGCGGAATTCAGGGTTAAGAGAATCAACATTATATTCGACAGCACTGTCTCTTCCTATCAGTCTGGCGCTCCAGGCTGCAAAAAAAATTGACGATGGATACCTTGTTGTCTCCATTGGCATCTTCCGGTGTAACAGGAAGATCAAAATACTTTTCCAGGATCTCATCCGGATATCTTGAACTGTGAGACTGGATCGTTGTTTTGATATCATAATCGTCAAAGAAGCTCTTCATTCTGGCGTACACGGAAAGCAGACTGCCGATCCCTTCGCTTTTTGGTACGACCATCTCCGCATATCTGATCTTTTCTATCGGCAGATCACTGAGCAATTGGAAAAGGAAGATGTGATGGAAACAGTGGATCTGATCGAACTGATTGTTGTCATGAAAAACAGGAGTTGCATAGAAGGAATTGATCACTCTTAATAGACTCATGTTATTTCGATCAGGTTCTTCTTTACTGATATTCAGACGATCTGATACCGGAGTGAATCTCCCATTGACTGAAGATCAATGGGCTTCGTAAGAAGTCTGCTATTATTGTCAACCCTTATAGGGAAGCCTTATTCTTACAGGCTTATCCACTCAGCCGCTACCGTATAGGACTGTAAAGTC
>JAFRJA010000189.1 GCA_017432545.1 Erysipelotrichaceae bacterium | reverse complement strand
TGAGCTCCATCAAGAGGCTGCGATGGGTACGTTTGTAATAATGAATGATCTTATTCTTGCTGTCCTGTCTTTTATCTTTGTCCTTTTCTTTTCTTATCTCTGACTTAAGGATAACAGATATGGAAGAGATTGTCCTTGTTCATATATGTACAAGGTTACTGTCATTTCTTTTCTGTATCTGATTAAAGAATAACAGATTATAATGCGTAAAACTGAAATATTTTTCGTTTTGCGAACTATTTAACCCTGATCTAAGGATAACAGATATGAAAGATATTGTCCTTATCCTAAAAAGGATACAATCTGAAGTATCAAGCCTTATTGGTTATAATGATCCAAGTCCCAGATTAGATAATGAGGCAAACTGATCGTTCTGGTTTGCACGCACATATTTGATCCAATGTTTTTTTCGGATATCTTATAGCCATACGATGGCTTATATTTCTTGCAGAACTGTTTGTAGCTTTTTGCCTGCGTGTTATCTGCTGCTTTAACTTCAACCGGTACAAAAGATTCTTGATCCTCATAGATAAAATCCACCTCTGCTGTATTGCCGGAACGCCAGAAATACGGCACTTTGCCGATTGATCGCAGCTCATTCAATACAAAATTTTCAGCAAGTGCGCCTTTGAATCTGATATACATATCAGTTTCATTCAATATGGTTTCGGGTGCTATTCCGGATTTGGTCCTTAACAGGCCCAGATCAGACATATAAACTTTGAAGTAGGTCTTATCTGCAAAACCCGATAAAGGAAGTTCGGGCTTCTCCACCAGATATAGTTGTGATATCAGTCCAGCATCATTCAACCATTGCAGAGCATCTTCAAGTTCAGCTGATCTCTTTCCTTCCTTTACATGCGAAAAAACAAATTTGTTGTTTTCTTTTGCAAGTTGGACAGGAACCGAATCCCAGATCCAGCGGATCTTCGGTACATCACTAAGTGGGGCATGTTTAGAAAAGTCATCTGCATAGTCACGCAATACTTCCTTGTGAACTTCACCGACTTCCTCATAGCTTTGCGTATCAATCCAAGCCTGGACAGCTTCCGGCATCCCTCCGACAATATAATACTCTTTTAGCAGTTTTTTCATAGGAACAGAATAAAGATCAGGAATCATCCTATCAACAGGCCAATCTTGCAGAGTTTCAATCAGATCTTCACGACCGGAAGCAATGACAAACTCTTTAAAACTCATAGGATATAGCTCAAGCCTGTTTACTTTCCCTACGGGAAATGATACCTGTTCTCTTTTAATTGCTACTCCCAATAAAGAACCGGCACATACAACATGCAGATCACGCTTATTTTCGCAAAAATATTTAAGAGACGTGATTGCTCTGGGACAGTTCTGAATCTCATCAAAAAACAGCAAAGTTTCTCCCGGAATTACATTTTCACCAGTGTGACGTTCTATTTCGCCGATAATTCTTTCAACATCAAAATCATAATCAAAAATAGCTCTGACATTTTCTGATTCTTCAAAATTCAGACTTACTATATTGCTGAAATGATTCTCCCCGAATTCATTCACGATATAAGTTTTCCCACATTGCCTTACACCTGTCAACAGCAGTGGTTTTCTTCTTTGTGAATTCTTCCATTTGATCAATTCATTTATTATCTCTCTGTACATATCAAACTCCTGATACTATCATTCAATAGAATTATACAAAAAGTCCTATGACTTTTGCAATTTTTTTTGCGTTTTTCATAGGACTTTTGAAAATAATATTGGTGCCATAGGGGGGATTAAAACTAACTTTTTGCCCCATCCAGCCTGTTTTATACGATTCAAAAAGAAGAATCGCTTGTTCAACTTCATATTATCATAAATGTCTGTATTTGCAATATATCTGGAATACTCTCTTTATCCCTGGAAAAGCGTTCGTAAATGTCCCTACAAACTTTTTTTGTAAGCCCCTGAAGGGTCCTTAGAAGCAAAGATTAAATGTTGTCCTATACTGTTTGTCGTTCTATACGTTAACGAATCATCCCTGATAACTGAATTGTTATTCAGAGATTTCGATCATCTGATCCTGATACAACGGATTGTTCAGTAGTTCGGGTGTATTTGTGGTAAATGCTTTCCCTGCTTCTTCATCGTCCTGCAGCTGCCACAAAAACCAGGCTGCAGCGTATCCGTTTGCTGAATACAGCATTTTGCCGTGATCAGCCCCTTTTCTCCTTGCCATGACTTTTACATCTGATGCAAGTTTATCAAACATCGCATTCATCTTATCGATCGGTATGACTGACTGTGTTTCAAAATCCGTCTCCGTCCCCGCCATCATCAGCACTGGGACAGAGACTTTCTCCAGATCGTACATCCAGGTCAGTGCGTGAGCCATCTCTTCATGTGTCGGAGAAAGGGCGACACCTGTCTTGTATTTATCTGATGTTTCCACGATCGATAATGCCGAGAAAACACCTGCCCCGCCTTGGGAGTGACCGATCAGTCCGATGTTGTCGAAATCGATTTTGTTATACAGCGGGCTATTCATATCGTTGTTTTGTGAAATAAGAAAGTCATACATCTTATCCGCTGTAATACCGAAACCTGTCGAAGGATCTTCGTTTCCCAGAACAATGAAGCCCCAGGAGGCAAAATGCTCAAATACCGCCGTATATTTTGATCCTGCGATACCGGTTCCGTTCAGGGAGAAAATGACGGGGTATTTCTGATCAGAGTTTTCAAGCTCGGCCGGATAATAGACCAGATTCTTTATGAGAACATCATCCGCTTCAGCTGTAAAATGTTTTACCTTGTGCGATCCTTTATTCATATACTGTGCTTCGATCTCTCCGCCGGTTTCCGTTTTGGACTGATAGTCCTTTGGCGCCGCTGGTCTCTTGCTTAAATACTTCGTAACAGCCAGGACAGCGATCAATATAACCAGCAGAATAATTCCAATAATCTTTAACACTTTCTTCATATACCTTTCCTTATTTTTTGCAATCTATTTCTCAAAACAATTAGTAAGACTTTCATCTCGTTTATAACATTTTCGTTCGCTGTGTAATTCATGCCAGAACGATATAATTCGAAAAAAGATTATTAATCTCTCTTTTCGAATGTTTCCCTATTCCCAGTCTTCGTATTTCTAGCAATCATGCCACTTAATATATGGAACTTCTCCATCAAAAACGATCGGCAGCCATACATAAGTTGCTTTTGAAGTATTCTCCACAGAAAGATTCAGACTGCGGACAATTTTCAACGCTTGACCATACTTGCCGCTGTTGTACAGTTCAAATACCTCTCTTGTGATATTGTAAGACAGGTTCATTGCTTCCGGGAGCCACCTGTCTGCAATGGCGATGTACAAATCCTTTTTAAACGGAACTTTAAATACACTGGAAATCTGCGAATGAAATGAGGTGTCTGAATCATCACCTATGTGCAGTCTTCCTGTTACTTTAAAAGGTCCATGATAGTCTTCAGAGACAGCTATTTCACTTGGATTGGGGTAGTATCCGCTTGTCCCGCTTGTAATAAGATAATGATAGCCGTTCCTTTCAAAATATGCCGGAGCCTCTCTGACATAAGGAACTCCTTCAGGATGAGGAAAATGTACCGAGTATCTTTCTTTAACATCATGATAGTCATCGGTCAGTTCAGCACAGATCAATTCGCTATGGACTTTTTCAAAGTACCAGTAGACTCTTCCGTTCTCTGTTTTCACCAGATCAAAATCACCGCAGTTAAAACCAAAAGGTTTGAAATGTTCTTTGATTTTATCATACGGCCCCAACAGAGAATCTGAATCCAGAATAGTCATGGACTGTTCTTTACTATTTTCCATGATTTTAAGAAAACAGACATACTTCTGTGTCAACTCATTGTAGACAATATGCGGCCTGTCCATACAGCTCTTTCTGTTCAGGGTGCTTTTTTCATCTTCCTCAGCCGGTATGATGATTCCCTCATCTTTCCAATGATACAGATCTTCGGATGAATAACATCTTACTCCATTGTGCCAGATGCCGTTTATGCCATCCGTCAGTTCCTTGTTTTCTCCATACCAGTAAAACTTATTATTTTCATAGTATACAGATCCGCCATGAGCCTGGATCGGTTTCCCTTCCGTATCCAGCCACACCTGTCCCGGTCTGAATGCATCATTCATATCTTTCATAAGGTTTCTGGTGACCTTCCTCTATTGTTTTCTGTGTTTTTCTATCGATCCTTACCTTTCTGATCTCTTCCGGGGCAATCCCTTTCTCGACCCAATCTATCAAAGCCCTCATGCCATCACCGACCGTCAGTCCAGGACCATTGCCCCAACAGTTGCCATGATTGTCTCCCGGTGTGATATACAGACGGCAGAATGTGTCCAGTCTTTCTTTGCCGAAATGTCCTTTCATTTTCTCATAATAATCGATACTTCCTTCGGTAGGGATCAGCGGATCATCCATCCCGTGATCGATCAGCAGTTTTCCGCCGTGATTCACAAAAGCATCGATCTTTGGATCATTCACAAAACAGTCAGGAAACTTTTTCGCTCCCAAGTCATAGAGCTCTTCCAGTTTTTCCTGCGTCATATCCTTGTATGTGAAACTTTTGTCTTCCAGGATCCATCTGGCATAGTATTCTCCGAGAATAAAAGGTTTGATCATATGTTTGTTATAAAACGGATAATAATATGTGCCGATCGGTATTCCAACATTCCAGTTCTGGCTTCCGGGATAATAGCCATACCACAGAAAATCACCGTTATCTTTATGTGGCCCACGCCATATTTCATTCATCACCAATGCGTCTTTTTCGCTGATAACACCTTTCCCATAAGACTGGCCAACCAGGGTCATCGCATCAAAAACAGGACGTTCACTCATATGATAGTATGTTTCATCCCCGCCATAGGCTTCATGCACTTTCTGAATGAAATATCTGTTCTTCTCTATGGATATGAAGCGATCATACTTCTTCATCACTACAACCGGCCAGAAGCCACCCAGCATAAGCTGATGCCAGTTGATAGCCGGACAGACCGCCCATACACCGTCATAATCTTCGGGATATCTTTGCACTTCCATCAAAGACTGTCTGCCACCGCCGCTTCCGCCGTTCATGTAGGAATAACTGATCTTTCTGTCATGCAATATTTCCGTGATGGCCTTGCCAAAGATCGTCATGTTATGGGTGGAGCGATAACACCAGTTTTCATAGATCTCTTCATCAAGACTGCCGTCTTCTCTGATCGTGAGATCTTTCAGACCTTTCTGATTATTGGCATTCATGGTAGCTGCCGAAAAGCCATTCACCAACGCCAAAGGAACCGTCCATCCCCGGGAAGTATTATCCGGATACGTCAGATAGGATCTTCCTCCAATACCCGTCCCGCCTCCGGTTGTTCCGGCGAAGCGGCCATTCCAAACCGTCGGACACCAGACGATCAGATCTTCCGTATGTTCACCGGTAGAATGAACGACTTCAACTTCATAAAATTCAGGCAGACAATCGATATATGTCCTTGACCCCCACCATCTTTCCAGAAGATTCGGTTTATGACCATATCTGCCATCGGCATAATGCTTTACATATATTGAAAGAAAATTCTCTTCAGGGAACCTTTCCTGAAGATTTTTCAGAATATAGGTTTCATTCGCCCTGTCATCGATCCCGATGGTCCTTGTCAGAGCGGATGTATCCATAAATAGATAATTATCTCTTTCCGGCACTTTTATGATCCCTTCTTCCAGTATTTGAATACCAGTTCTTCTATTTTTTTGCTGACATAAGAGGATGCTCCATCCAGATCGCTTCTGTTTGTCATGAAAACAGCTTCCAGATCATCATGAGGGGAAACAAAGAAATGTGTTCCGAATGCACCGCTCCAGCCATATGTTCCTTTGCTGGCGGAACTTCCTGCTTTTTCCGGATCCATCCTGATCTTCACACCCAAGCCCCATGTCAGACCAGGATCCTTTTCCAGATACCGGTAAGCACCGGGTTTCTGCAATAACTCAATAGTCTCTTTCCTGAAGACCTGCCTTCCTTCAAACATTCCTTTATTCAGCAGCATTCTCGCCAGATGTTCATAATCTTCAGCCGTGGAGTATAATCCTCCTGAACCTGCCTCAAAACTCTCGGGAATCATCCGCATGACTCCATAAAGATCTTCATCCGTATCCGTTACATTCACCAGTTTATCTTTTTTTCTTTTATATACTTTTACCAGTTTGGATCTTCCGTTTTCATCCAGAAAGAAAGAAGTGTTTTTCATATTCAAAGGAACACAGATGTTTTTCTGCATGAACGATTCCAACGATTCATTGGAAATGAGGGTCACCAGATGGCCGAGGATATTAAAACCGGCCAGCGGTGAATAACTGGTATCTGTCCCAGGTTGAAAATCAAGCAGATAGTTGCTGTACATATTCACACAGTCACGCAAGGAACCAAGACGGAGCTTCTTGTTTTTCTGCAGATTCAACAGTCCGATCATGCCCTGCTCAAGCCCAGAAGAATGTGAAAGAAGATCTCTGATCGTGATCGACCTCTCCTTTTTTTCACCCTTTACTTTATCCATGGAAAAAGTCAGCAAATAACTTAGCATCTTCAACGGTTTATCCGGCGCAAATTCATATTGCCCGGGTTTTGCGACAAGCTGATCCGCAAATTCAGGAATATACTTTTCCAAAGGATCATCCAGATCCAGTTTTCCCTCTTCCACAAGTTTCAGGATACACAAAGCCGTGACCACTTTGGACATGCTCATCATACGGAATACACTGTCAAATTCGACCGGCTTTTTTTCTTCCAGATCTGCATATCCAAAACACTTCGCATAGACCGGTGTGTCATTCTGACGAATGATCAAAACAGCCTGAGCCAGTTCGTTATTGTCGATGTAAGACTGCAATACTTTGTTTATTTCTTCATTCATTTTCTGCTCCTTTGGTCAGAAAATCCACTGCCAGATCGATATACCCGCTTCCCGGAGCTTTGCTGCCAAGGCCGAAACCGTGACCGCCTTTAGGATAACAGACGATCTGATGACGAATATCGTTTTTCTTCAGACTTTCTTCCATCATAAGCGGATTCTTTTCCGATATCGTATCATCATCTTTGCAGTAAACATAAAACGTCTGGGGATAAGCCTCATCCATGCATTCGGTGATCTCATAATCTTTTGCTCGGTCTTTTTTCAAACCGAACAAACCCGTAAGCAAAAGTTTGCGTATCTTGTCTTCTTCGATCGTGGATGTCGATATCAAAGGATAGACCAGCAGCAGACCCTTTGGCTGTTTAAGTTCATAATGTCGTGCCCCGACACTATCAAGTCCATAGCAGGCCGCCAGGTGTCCTCCGGCTGAAAAGCCTGTCAGAAAACAGTTTTCCATCTGCAATCCGAATCTATCCTTGTTTTTCTCAATATAACGAAACATTTCCGCCAGGTCGTCCAACGGCTTTGGCATGAGCCCCTTTATGAATGAACCAGCCCGCGCAACATGGTAGTTCAAACAGAAGCAGTCATAACCCAGTTCATTCAAACGGGAAGCGACAGGCAAAGCTTCGACCATGGTACATACGGAACCGTAACTGCCTCCGGCACACAAGACAAAATAGTGATCTTTTTTCATGCCTATAGCCGGAAGATAGATAAAATTGCTTTTATCGCTGAGTCTGAAGACGTACTGCTTTTCCTGTTTCGCAACTCTTTGCAGGTTCTCAAGCCCAACGACCATATCCCGGGCATTCCAGGCGGCATGTTCAGACTCAAGATCGGCGAGCGTCTTATTGCCCATCCCTTTCCTGAAGCGATCCTGCCACCCATTGATAAAACTGTTTTCCATCTGCGAAAACTCGGGTATTGACGCAATTTCTGATAGTTTTGTTTTTGAACTTATTTCCATAGATATCTTCCGCTGCCGACTTCATGACATTCGTCTTTCCAGTAAACCAAAGCTCTGGCATTGCAGGGAATAACAACTTTCAAAGAATCGTCTTCCACTCTCACCTCTATTTCACCGTTTTCCGAAAGGAAACGGCGGCTGAAACAACTGAATCCATAACTTGTATCCGGTTTTATGACGATATTCCTGAAACCCGCATCACCGCTGATACCGCATACTTTTTGGAAGATATAATCATCGACCACTCCGAAAGCATAATGGTCATAACTGGTCTGATTGACCGTTCCATCCTCTTCGATGGCATTCCAGTTTTCCCAGATCGTCGTTGCTCCCATTTTGACTTCATAGAGCCAGGAAGGCAAATCTTCGCTCATCAGGATACCCTTTGCCAGATCGTGCCTGCCCATATCGTCCAACACATCGAGAATGAACGGTGTCGCTAAAAAGCCGGTAGCCAGTCTTCCGTGATTTTCCTCGATAAGCTCCACGAGTTTTTTCTGATACGCTTCCTTGAGTTCACCCTCCACCAGACCAAATGCCAGAGCGATGATATATCTTCCCATATAGGAATCATATTCATTATGAATGCTTAAGACTTCCTTCTGTATCGCTTCCTTCATCCTGTCAGCGATCTTCGCATAGTAAGACTGTTCATCTTTCTTCAGTAAAGCAGCGATCTTCGCAAACATTTCAACCGTTTTATATCCGAACATCGGAGCGATATACCAGGATGTTTCTCTGGTGATCTCAAAGCCGGGGACGACATGCCCGTATACCAGCCATTCTCCGAAATGAAAACCGGTATTCCAGAGATATCTGTCATTCTCGGCATCGGCGATCTTTTCATTCCTGCGGCTTGCCGCTGTCGAAATGATATTGTCGGTCCATTTCTTCATCGGCTCGTAGTACTTGAGCAGGATCTCTTTATTTCCGTATATCTCATACATGTAATAAGGAAGCCAGACGATCACATCCGACCAGCCGGCAACACCGACTTTCTGGTTTTCATATACTTCTTCCGTTCCATCAGGCAACATATCCGCGAGAATACCTGTCGGTTTGGAGTCATCAAAATCTTTCATCGTTTTATTGACGGTAAACTCATACATTTTGGTATAAGGACAAACGATCGGAACGGCTCCGTTTTCATACTGATCAGACACCAGATTGTCGAGCCAGCTCAAATAAAACGGAACCATGCCCTCATTCAGCATCGAAGCTTTTCCATATATAAGAACATCTCCCGTCCATCCAGCTTTCTCTCTTTGCGGACAGTCTGTGGGTATGGACATCATGTTGTTTTTTTGCGAATATCTGATGTTTAGATACAGTCGATTGAATCGCTCATCGGAACAATGGAAATCCCCGGTATTCTCTTTTCTTGTCGAATACAGTTTTGCGGTAATATCATTGGCGTCGATATCTTCCAATCCGCTTATTCTGACATAACGGAAACCGTGGAATGTAAACATCGGTTCATATATTGTTTCTAAGCCATTGCAGATAATGATCTCTCTTTGCCTTGCCTGCAAGGCGGCAAAATAGTTTCCCTCTTTGTCCAGAACTTCCGTATGTTCCAGAACTACGGTTTTTCCTTTCTCTTCATGCAGCCTGATACGGCATCTCCCGGCAATGACCTGACCGAAATCGACGATCAGCTCATTCTTGGGAGTACGGAATATTCTCTGCGGAGCGAATGTCTCAATAGCCGCGATCGGTTCCGTCTTCTGTGCCTGCAGCAGGTCATATCCATAATCACGTCTTAGAGCCTGTAGCGGTTTCGAATACGGCAAAGTCAGATCGGCTTTTTCTCCGACGAACAGATCGGAATAAATGATGTTGGTTTCCTTGCACATCTCATTTCCATCAGAACAGATCACTTCATTTCTTCCATCTGCATATTCGACGTGCAGCTGATATATAAGTGCAGGTCTTTCATGATCGGATCTTACCGGAACTGTCTGCTGGTTAAAGTACCAGCCATCCCCCACCAGAAACTCTATTTCGTTGCTGCCCCGGTGGAGTTTTTCTGTTACATCGTATGTCTGATAATAGAGTATACTGCCATATGAAGTAAACTCGGGTGCGAATTCTCTTTCATCTATCCTTTCCTTGTTCAGCAGAGGTCTGTATACGCCGAAGCAACTTGCGTATAGTCTTGCTTTGGCTACATCTTCTTTGACATGAAAGCTTCTTGTAAAGGAAAGCACCGGATTGACGATACCATCCGACAACATATGATGTTCATTTCTTTCAAAAGGACATTCGATCCAATCGGCTTTCCAGTCTTCCTTAAAAAGTCCGGTTTCAAATGAAGAAGAGGCTTTCGCACACTCCCGGTAGTTATCGACTGCACTTATCGTGTACTGATAAAGCGTCTTTGATCTTAACTGTTTTCCTTCGTATCTGATAAAAGCATTCTGATCCGATTCCACTTCACCGCTGTCCCAGAAAAGTTCCGATCCGCTTTTAACGATGATGCGATAAGAAGCTAGGATGACATCATTTTTATCAGAAACGATATGAAAGGAAAACTCCGGATCATCGTCGATGACCGGAGATTCCATATGATTCACTCTTAAATGTTTTAGTTCCATATCTTTTTAATACTTGCGGCTTAATTGAGCTTCGCATTCCTCTCTTGTGATCTCACCGGCATTGCATTTCGCCATCAGCTGCACATCACTGTCGTTCAGTCTATAGAAAATCATGACGATTACTGCCAGCAGAGTTCCGATTGCCGGGATCAGCATGTATACATTCCATAATACATTCAAAGCACTCTGCGGCTGTACGACATTCAAAGCCGCCAGTTCTTCAAAGCTTTCAGCTTCGACCGGAATCCATTCGGATAAGCCGAGGATAAACAGACCAAGGGATGAGGAAATACTGGTAGTCAGTTTATTGATGAAAGCATTCAGTGAGAAGAAGATTCCCGAACAGTCCTTTCCTGTCTTGTAACGGGTATATTCAATCGTGTCAGGAGTGAAAAACGTCTTGGCGATATTCGATACATTGCCAGGCGCTGCCTGCAGGACCAGTAAAATGGTAATCAGCACAAAATTATGGTAGCCGACAAAATAGATCATGGAATAGATCAGACCTCCGACCAGACCACAGATCAGAAATACCTTTTTCTTGCCCCATCTGTTACAGAATCTTGTCGTATTCAACTGTGCGATCGTCTGCGGTATGAAAGCCAGCGCGATCGGAATGACCAGGATCATGGAATCTCCATAAAGATAGTATGAGGCATATGTTCCCAAAGAACTGCCGGTCTGCAGACATCCGTAGATCAGAGTCGAAAGCAGGATGATAAACATGTACTTGTTTGTCTTTACGCAGTCGATCATATCCCTGAACGTATAGTGCTCAGCACTGTTTTCGTTTTCGGTATTTTTCAGTTCAACATTGTGTTCTTTTACGCTCAACGCAAGCGGAAGCATCATGAAGAAGAAGATCACTGAGGAAACGATGGCGACCAGCCTGATCGAAAAACCGACATGTTCGCTGATCAGCGCCATCCATATGATTCCCGCAAGAACCACCGCTATCGCCGAAAGGATGCCCTTAGTCTGCAGAATGCTGTCTCTTTCCTGCACGTTATCCGTGAGTGAAACGATCATTGAATTCATCGGAACTTCCACCAGTGTATAAGTCAAATCATACAGAAGGTAAGTAATCATGAACCATATGATCTTCATAGTTTCAGACGCCGACTGCGGCATCAGAAAAAAGATGACCGTAAAGATCGGGAACAGGAAAAACGTGGCCCGATACCATGGCAGATATTTGCCTTCTCCTGCCAGTTTTCCCAGTAGTTTACTGTTGCGGATATTCAGCTTGTCGATCAGAAAACCGAACACGACATCATCACAGGCGTCTATGATCTTTACGACCAGGATGGCTGCGGAGATTTTGACCAGATTGATCCCCTGAAACAGCAAAAACAGCGTCATAAACGATGTAACGATGTAACCCTCAAGCGTTCTGCCGATATCACCGACAAAATAGTTGATACGCTCTTTTCTGCTTGTCCGCCAGCCCTCATGACTGATTGTTTTCTTTTCCTTCTTTTTCATACAATGATCCTTTCTTGACATAATTGTTATATTTCTGCTACTTTAACTGTAACAAGTGTAACACTTAAAAACTTGCGTTTACAGCATTCCGACGCATACTGTGACACATCGGGGAGGTTTGTTTCAGATGAAAAGAAGCAACAGTGCTCATCAGCTTGTGATGGACAGTCTTACAGAAGCCTTGCTGCAGCTGATGGAAAAGAAAAAACTCAGTCAGATCAGTATTTCCGAACTCTGTGAAAAAGCCGGAGTATCACGTATCTCCTTTTATCGCAATTATGATTATATTTCCGATATTCTTACCAAATATCTTTTGGCTGATCTTGATCTGTGGTGGGAAGAAAACAACAATTCAGTTGATATCCACATAGCTCCGCAGGATTTCTGGAAAGAACTGTTTTCTCATTTAAAGAAACACGAACGGATCATCAGACTGATATACAAATCAAATGAATCCGTCATAATTAAAAATATCATCTTCCAATCATGCGGTCCGGATCGTACATGCGATGAAAATGAAGCGTTCGCCCGAGCGATGCTTGCCGGAATGATATATGGATATACCGATGAATGGATCAAAAGAGGAATGCAGGATTATCCTGAGGAATTATCGATCAGGGAACTGCTTTCTTTTCTCGACAGAACACTAAATAAAGTAGATTAAAGCAGAAAAACCCAGAGACTCAAATAAAAAAGAACCTATTTACTTGAAATAGATCCTTGAAAAAGCTCTGGTGCCTTAGGGGGGATTAAAACTAACTTTTCCCCTGTTTTATACGACTCAAAAAGAAGAATCGCTTGTTCAATTTCATAATAGCATAAATGA
Source organism: Erysipelotrichaceae bacterium (assembly GCA_017432545.1). Taxonomy (GTDB): domain Bacteria; phylum Bacillota_I; class Bacilli_A; order Erysipelotrichales; family Erysipelotrichaceae; genus Colivicinus. The sequence goes on along the minus strand of JAFRJA010000189.1, from coordinate 2,227 downwards.
CTGTATTTGCAATATCGCAGAATCGTCATTCAGCAATCTGTATCATCTGATCCGTATACAGTTCATTCAGCATGATCTCCGGGTTTTCTCCGGTAAATGCTTTAGCCGCTTCTTCATCGTTCTGCAGATAATACATGAACCAGGCAGTGATATAGCCGTCAGGCTTATAGAGAACTTCGTTATGCGGTGTGGATTTCCTTCTCATCGCAATCTTATTCGTGTGAATATCATTGTAGATCTCGACAAGCTGTTCCCCGGTTACGACCCAGTCATCTCCGCCACCTTCTCCTGAAGCAAGCAAGATCGGAACACTTATCAGAGATGCATCATAATCCCAGAAGAGATTATGAGCCAATGTCTTATTCGTTGGTGATAAGGATACTGCACATTTATAGATATCTTTATGCTTTGTATCGGTGATCGCATTGATGACTCCGACTCCGCCTTGCGAATGGCCGATAATGCCGACATTGTCAAAATCTATTCTCTGATAGAAGATGCTTTCCGTGTCTTCGATCTTCTGATTCTCGTTCATTTTTTCCAGATAACGGATACTCATCTCCGCTCCGAAGGCATTCCATGCATTATTCTCTTCCGTGCCGATGACGATAAAGCCCCAGGATGCATAATGCTTTGCAACTGTAGGATACCTGGATAAAGGTGTCCCCGAACCGTTGCATATGACAATGACTGGATATTTCCTATTAGTCTCTGTTAATTCGGAAGGATAATAGATCCAGAACTTCCCGAAATCCAATAGCGTTCCTTCTTCTTTAACAGATACTTCATAAGGACCGTTGGCCATATACTTCGCTTCGATCTCCCCGCCTGTTTCTGTTGTCTTCTGGTAATCCATAGGAACGGCAGGCCTGCTTCCAAGATATTTCAAAACTGCAAATACTACAGCAATTACAATGACCAGAATGATTCCCAATACTTTCAGCACTTTCTTCATATGTTTCCTTTCATTGTACAGGCATATATTTATCCAGGTATTCTTCGACTGCTTCCATCCATTGCCTCTGAATGGCGTTATCGTTCTGCAATCCGTGTCCGGAGTGCGGCAGTTCAAAATACCTGAAGTCCACGTTGTTTTCTTCCAGTGCGGCCTTCAGTCGCAGTGAACCGAGGTAAGGCTGTACCTTGTCGTATTTTCCATAGGCTACCACGGATGGAACGGGATTATTGCTGATCCATTCCGTGGCGGAGATCGGTTTCACTTTCTCAAGATAGGAGCCGTCCCGGATGTCCTGCTCGGTGATTTCTGTGCCGGCCATAACACTGAACATTCCGGCGCACGCTTCATCATTCTGATCCAGTCCGTAGATGCCCCAATCCTCCTGATAGAAACAGGAAGGACCGACGGCTCCGAAGGTGAACACCACGGGAACGGGAGCATCCGCTCCGTCACGATAGGTGTAAATCATGGCAAGACAATGTCCCGCAGAACCGCCTGCCATCGTCATCTTATCAATGTGATATCCGGCTTTTTCTGCTTCTTCGATCACAACAGGTATCGCAGTTTTGATCTCGTTGGATTGCGAAAGAACGCTCGCGCTGTTTTCGTCCGTCCTCAGTGTATAGTTGATGCCTGCTGTCACATAACCCTTAGAGCACAGCCATGCCAGCATTTCCCTGTCTCCTGCCTTATCGCCGGAAGTAAAACCGCCTGCATGAAGATATACAACAAGACCATAGTTTTCTTTGGAATCATCTTTCGGAAGATATAAATCGAACTTGTTTGCCTCTTTATCTCCGTAAGAAAGATCTGACAGCAGCGTTCCGATCTCGTCGTTCCATTCCACGGAATACCGTTTCGCCCAGGAAGGCTGAATGACGATTTTTGATATAACACCCACTGAGAATGCAATGATAAAAACAAGAATACCCAATCCGATTGGCACTGTCCTTACCTTCTTTCCCTTTCTGTTTCTGCTCATAGGAAATTCCCTCCGAACAGTGTCCCGCCCAGCAGCATATTCAAAACGGCTCGAACAGCGAGCCTGCCAAGAACGAATGCTATGGCGGCGATCACTGCCAATATGATGGTTCTTTTCGTACTAATCGACATTTACTGATCCTCACTGAGTTCTGTTGACTCTTCTTTCTATCTGTGATACATTTGTTACGTTACATATGTTACATCATTAATATATCTACTTCAATATATCGGAAGAAAATGTTACAGAAGCAGGGAGATTGTTACATGGAAAAACAGTTATCATAC
>JAFRJA010000188.1 GCA_017432545.1 Erysipelotrichaceae bacterium | reverse complement strand
GAAATATCATATAAGTGATTATCTTTTTTTGAATGAATTCGAATTGATGGACAGTTTTGATATCGAAGAAAAGAACGCAATAGAGATCGTTCAGTATTGTCGAAGGTTTTTGAGAGAACATAAAGATCTTTTGATCAAGACTCTTTGGGACAAAGAATCGGAACCGAAGAAAGAAAAGACCGTCAACGATTACAGCATTAAGGAACTGTTTTTCTCTTCTAATCCGTTCCGGGAAAAAGCCATTGAGGCAATAAAAACTCAAGATGTATCGATAGAACAGATGTGTTTGAGCCCAAGATCTATGAACTTTTTAAAAAACTCGCGGATCGAAATGCTCAGCGATCTTGCCGGTTTAAGAGATGACGAGATCGTTCGTTTAAGGTCGACAAGAAGTAAAAGCATAACAGAAATAATTCAAAAGAAATGGGAACTTTTGAATAACAGAGAGGCCTTGGTCAAAGCCTATATCAGCGGCGACTATTCTTTGATTTATACAGAAGAACGCTTAGAAGAAATGATATTGGCGCTGTTTGACTCATTAGGGTTTCAAAGTTTGTCTTATCGCAAAATAAAAGAAAAACTTCCTGAAACTCTGGACGATGATACCGTGAAAAAGACGATAGGAAGAATGATCAGAAAAAACCGTCTGGAATATGTAGACTTTCGTATCTATCGTACGTATATGTCTTTTTTTGATTTTCTGAAATAGTATCCGTTTAAGGATGAAAAGATCAGATATATCGTCGAGAAACGCTTTTCAGGTCTTACTCTTGAAGAAACAGCAGCAGACCACGGTCTGACCAGAGAGCGCGCAAGACAGATCACGGTCAGAGAAGAAAAAAAGATCCGATCCAATTATGTTTCAAAATATGGAACAGATCTTTTTGATGAAGATTATTATGCATATTTGTATCAAACATATGCGCTTGATAAAGAATTGATGAGCACTCACCTGCACATCGATGACAGAACACGACAATACCTGAATATTGCCTATTCTAAAGGGAACACAAGTCTGGAGAAATCGTTGCTCGATGATAAGCTGGATCTGATCCTTAAAACAAGGATCAGAGATTACATGAACAGAGGAAAGATTCTGATAAACGGACAGCTGATCGAGAAAAGAAAAGGTGTCCTTGAAGATTATGTAATGCGTGAATATTGCCGTGATGAGATGAATTTTGACCGTTATGTTGAGATTTATAATCGGGTTCTAAAAGAAAACAGGATCTATGAAAAGAAACTCTTGATAGACCAGGACACTCTCAGAACAAGGGGAAACCGTATTCCAGAATCAATGTCCTGTCTTTGGAAACAAGGAAGGATGCTGCGATACTATGATATTGCCGGAAGAGACTTTGAAGAGCTGCTCGATACTTTGGCGTTGCAGAATTATAAGGATACGCAAGTTTCGACTCTGAAATTTATAAGATTGTATCCGGAATTGATGGCAATGTATGATATAAGAGATCAATATGAACTGCACAATCTGCTGAAAAAGATCATCGATCCCAAAGATTACAACGACATCCAATTCAACAGGCAGCCGATAATCACCTTTGGAGAGTTCGATCGTAAAAAGATGGCTTATGAGGCGATCTGTGCTCTATCACCTGTATCTTTGAAAGATCTGGTCAATTATATGGAAGAAGAGTATGGATATGAGCCTCTTGTGTTTCAGGCGAATGTTTTAAATGAGTTTTCACAATTCTATCATAACGGAATCTATTCGGTAGATTTTAAGAAGATACCGGACGACAAGAAAGATATTCTGAGAGAAAAACTGACACAAGATTTCTATTATGTGGATGATGTAAAGAAGATATACAGATCTTTATTTCCTAAAGAAGACATCGAAGCGATCAATCCGTATTCACTGAAGAGCATGGGCTTTTCGGTCAATGATAAATATATATTGAAAAACTGGGAAAGCGGAGCCTCTTTCTTTAAATACTTGTTAACAAAAGATGATATTACAGATCTGAATGAGTTAAATAAAAAATTTTCTGTGCTCCGTGGATTTCATAATGTCTCTTTAGACGTTCGGAAAGATTATGAAGTAATAGAATTCGAGCCCGGAAAACTGATCAATATACGAAGGCTGATCAAAGCCGGATATGCAAAAGAAGATCTGCGTCAGTATTGCGATGATGTTGACGAGTTTGTCGAAGAAGGGTACTTTACGATCGCTTCTCTTAGGAAAAATGGTTTTGTTTCAAAGCTTGATGAACTGGGCTTCGATGATCGTTTTTATGCAACGATCCTCGCTGTGGATCAGCGATTTGCTTATACAAAAGCATTCCATTCAGTTATTCTTTATAAAGGCGACAGATCAAAAGAGATTACAAAAACGTCCTTTATATCAGATCGGATGAAAGACTACGAGAGCATTGATTTGGATTCTTTTGTAGACGAGATCAGAAATGATTACGGCTTGAAAGATTTGAACAGAGAAGATGTAAAGCAAGTGGCAGACAATACTGACCTTTATTACGATTCGATTATGGATAAAGTGTATTTGAATGAACGCTATTATTATGAAGAATTTGATGATTAATATGGAGGTATACACACCGCCGAAGAGGAGGCTCTTAATTCCGCTGAAGATATTCTTGGCTCTCTCGCTGCCCGTGGAGAAGCCATCCCGGAAGATGTTTTCCATGACCTCAT